>JAFABD010000134.1 GCA_023426225.1 Pseudomonadota bacterium
CCATTCGACCGTGTTGGGCAGCATCGCCCAAAAGACGATGTGCATCCCGATCAGCAGCAGTTGCGCTGCGGCAAGGAACAGCCGCATCTCGCCGACGCGCTGCGCCGGCACCACGGCAAAGCCCGCCAGGATCAGCATCAGCGGCACCGCGACGAGCATCCACGTCGCGCGCCCGCCCGCGCGGCGACAGACCAGCGTCCACACCGGCACCGCCAGCGCCGCGACCAGCCCCATCGTCGCAAGCGCCCCCTGCCCCGCCGCCTCGTCGCCCAGCGCGTATTTGAAGTAATAGAGCACCGATTTGGACAGAAAGGTCGCCGCGACGATCACCGCCACCATCGCGGCGTTGAGCGCGACAAAGGCACGGTTGCCCGCCAGCGCCGCGAACGTCGCGCGCAGCGACGGCGCCCCTCCCGCCGCCGGCTCGGCCGCGTCCTCGGCGGGGACGCGCTCGCGCACGCCGCGCGCCACCGCGATCAGGATCAGCGTTCCGGCGACCGCGAACAGCATCGCCGCTGCGGCATAGGCGGGGGCGCCGCCGCTGCCGGTCAGCCATCGGCCGATCGGCACCGTGCCCAGGCTCACCGTCACCATCGCTGCGGTGCCGAACGCCATCCGCATCCCGGCGATCAGCGCGCGGTCGCCGCTGTCGCCGCTCACGCGCGCGGTCATCGCCAGATAGGGGATGTTGACCGCGGCATAGGCGGTGCGGAACATCAGGTGCGTCGCGAACACGACGATCCCCGCCGCGCTCCCCGCCCAGCCGGGGGGCAGATAGGCAAGCGCAAAGCTCAGCCCCAGCGGCGCGGCGCCGATCATCAGATAGCGGCGATAGCCCCCGTCGCGGTGCCGGTCGGCCCACACCCCCACCGCCAGGCTCGCGACGCCGTCGAGCACCAGCGCGGCCATATAGGTCAGCGACGCCCATCCCACCGCCAGCCCCAGCGCTTCGGTGTAATAGAACAGCAGGAACAGCATCGCGCTCTGCCAGTAGAGGTTGAACGCAAAGTCGCCGAACGCGAACAGCACCAGCGCCGCGCGCGGGGTGCGCGGGGTGCGCGGGGCGTCGCTCATCGCGCCGCCACGCCAGGAATCGGGGCATGGACCGCGCGTTGCTGCGAACGACGGCGATCGGCACCGGAACGGCACGAAATGGCGATGATTTTGCTCCCGAAACCCTGTTTCCGCCGGCGAACGACGTCTTTCGTCCGCCCATTGAGCCCATGATGACCGCCGCAGCACGACGTGGCAACCGCGCCGGCCACACCCTCAGAACACCCCTAAACGATTCGTGGAGAGACAGCGCCACGCCCCCGTGCCACCCCTGCCCGACCATTCAGGACAGGAACGGCCAGGGAGGCAGCAATGGTCCAGTCGGTTTCGGCAATCCGCAACGCGCCGCTCGGCGGGGGTGACGGCGTCGGCGCCCGCTACACCATCGCGCGGGGTGACACCTTGTCCGACATCGCGGCCCGGCACGGCGTATCGCTTCAGGCGCTCATCGCCGCAAATCCGCAAATCTCCAACCCGAACCGTATCTTCGTCGGTCAGACGATCGCATTGCCGGTCGGCGGCGGGCATGCCGCCGGGAGCAGCTACACCGTCCAGCACGGCGATACGCTGTCGGGGATCGCCGCGCGCTTCGGCCTCGACTGGCGCAGCCTTGCGCTGGATAACGGGATCGCCAACCCGGGGCTGATCTTTCCCGGGCAGACGCTGCGCCTCGGCCAGCATCATCGGTCACCGGGCGCCGCCGCCCCCGACGCGATCGGAGCCACCACCGCAGCGGGCAACAGCCGCAACCCGGCCGACATCGCGCGCCAGTATCTGGGGCGCAACGCCGCCGAACTGCGCGGCGACCGCAGCGACAATCTGCCGATGAATCCGAATGTTCCGGCGACGGTCTGCTGCGCCAATTTCGTTTCGGCGGTGCTGACCGAGGCAGGCCAGCTCCCGGGGCGACTGCACACCGATTCGGTCGCCCAGCTCGACCGGACGCTGCGCGGGCAGGGCTGGCACGAAGTCAGCGCGGCCGCGGCACGCCCCGGCGATGTCGTCATCATCCAGGGCGGCGGCGTCTCGCATACCGTGCTCTATGCTGGCGACGGCCGGACGATCGGATCGAACAACCGTAACCCCGACAGGACGCAGAAAGTCACCTATGGCACTCTGTCGTGGGCGGTCTCCCATGGGGCGAAAATCCTGCGTGCGCCCGACAGCGTACGCGGCGGCGATGCGGCGGCCGGCGCCGCGCCTGCACGGGCCGCCGGCCGCACAGCAGAGACGCGCGCGGGCCGCATCGATCAGGCGATGGCCTTTTTCCAGGGCGCCGGATGGAGCCGCGCCCAGGCAGCGGGAATCGTCGCCAATCTCGATGCCGAAAGCGGGATGGAACCGGGCATCCGCCAGATCGGCGGCGGCCCCGGCTTCGGCCTGGCGCAGTGGGAAGGGCCGCGCCAGGCCGATTTCGCGCGCTGGGCGGGGCACGACATCCGCAGCGCCACATTCGAGGAGCAGCTCCGCTTCGTGCAGCACGAGTTGACCACCAGCGAACGCGGTGCGGGCGAGCGGCTGCGCGGTGCCACCAACGCCGGCGACGCGGCCGCGATCGTCTGCCGCTATTACGAGCGTCCGGCCGACATCGTCGGTGATTCCGCGCATCGCGCCCAGCTGGCCAACAGCATCTTCCAGCGCTGATGGTGCCGATGATGACGACGTTGCCGATGCTCGTCGCCATGCTGCTCGGCAGCACGACGACACCCGCGACCTGCGCGTTCGACGTGGCAGCGCCTGAACCGTGCACGATCGACATCCGCGTCGACGCCGAGGGTATCACCCACTTCGAGGCGGTCGGCCGCGGCGGGCACCGCGTCCGCTTCACGGGACGACGGGCCGACGGCTGGTGGTCGGGCGCGCTCGATGACGCGCCCGCAATGGGTTATGAGCGCAATCGCGGCAATGTCGTCTTTGCGACGCAGGCGCTCGACCGCAGCTTTCAATACTGGACCGCCGGCAACGCGCACGGCCGCTACTGAACCGGCCGGCGATCAGGGAAAGATCGTGAGCGGCGCGCCATATCTTGCCGGCCAATCCGCCCAGACCATGTCAGTAGGCCCGACCGCATGGTCGACCAGCCGCCACCGCTCGCCATCGCGGCGGAGCAGCGCGACACACAGGCGCGACACCATCCCCTCGGCCTCTGCGCCGGCCAGCGGCGTGCCGGCATAGCGGATCGGCCCGCCGCCGGGATCCTGCATCTCCGCCATCAGGAACAGCCAGTCGCCGTCACGCGTCAGCCGCTCGACACGAAACCGCACAGGGCGACCGAGCCGACGGACCACAGGGGCGCGGACCATGTCCAGCACCGCCGCTCGTTCGGCCGCGGTAAGCGGCGCCTGCGCCTCACCGGGAGCTGCCGCGCCCGAAACCGCACCGATCATCGTCATCGCCACGATCGCAGCCATCGTCACCTCCCTTGCCGGAACGCGGAGGATACGCGCCGCCCCCGCGTCTTTCCCTAAGCGATTCGTTGATCGCGACCGATGCGACGATCGGCTATGCCGCCAGTGATGTCGCAACGCCTCGACGAAAGCCTGTCATGATCGAATCGATCGCCTCCGCCCGCCTTCACGCTGCCACGCTTGGCGCTATCTCGCCCGGAGGGCCGACGAGTGTCACGACGACGATGGCCACGCTCACGGCGCGGATCGTCAGCAACATCGCCGGGGCGCTCGGCCGGGCGCCGTCGCACGCGCTCGAACGTTATGACATCGGTCGAGCCGCCGACACGCTGGCATCGTCGCTGGGCGCCGGCCCTGCCGACGCGGGCCGCATCGCGCGCGCCCTCGACGACTTTGCCAGCGAGATCGCTTCGCTGGTGGCGGCCCGTCCCGACAGCGCCACCGTGTCCGCAATCGGCGCCGTCCTTTCGTCCGAGGGCGGCAACGCGTCGAGTGTCGACGCCGCCGTCGGTGCAATCGAAGGCGTGACCGAGAAGCTTCACAGCGGCGCGCTCGGCTGACCGCAAACGGCCGCAGCACCGCCGCTATTGCTATTCATTCGCACATTTCCCGGTTACGGTCGGGTCGCAATCGGCGTCCGCACGCACGCGGATGCGGCCGGGTCGAAGTGCACGCCGCGCCAGATGTTCCGTCAGTTCCCCTGCCCATTGCGCGGCAACCGTAGGCGGCACTGCCGATTGCGACAGCAGGGTCACGTGCACCTGACCGGCTGCGTCACGCCCCAGCACCGCGCCGGAAACGCGATAGCCGCCGGCGGGAAACGACATCGTCACTTCGGCGTCGGCCCCATGCTGCGTCAGTTCGGCAATCGCCGCGGCAATGCGGTCAAAGGCTGCCATTTGCACCTCGTCTGGCGCAGCCGGTGGCGGTGACGCGAGGACCGTCGCGCTCGACGCGCGCATGGCAGGCGGCATCGGGCAGCCTGTCGCCGTTGCGGAGCCGTCGTCGCGGAGCTCACGCGGGCGAGGCGACCGCCCGCCGGACCGGCCCAGCGCATCGGCAAAGGCGCGGTGCTGCGCGGCCAGAGTGGGGGCTGGTACCGTGCGGGGCTCGCGCTGCTCCGGACGCGCCGTCCCGGTGGCGGCCGAACGCACGCGCCCGGCGGCGGGCGCGTCGTGCATCATGCGTCCGTCCCGGACCGCGCCATTCCGCGGGCGGGCGCGTCGGCCTCGGCCATGTCTTCGCGCCGCCGGGCTTCGACCCGCATCGCGGCGCGTCGATGCGCGGCAACCGCCTCGGTCCGCGTTTCGTGGCGGGCGACAGCACGCACCGCAGCGCCGTGCGTATCACACGCCAGATCGAGCCGCGCCGCTTCCTCGGCCAGCCGCGCCATCGCCGCCGCCTCGCGCGCGACGCTCTGGTCCCGCCACAGACGCGCCTGGATACAGGCCGGGCTGCCGACGAGCAGGCGCAGCGCCTCGGCCCGTTCCGCCGCCGAAACCGCAGCAGCCGCCCGCGCGGCATGTGCCGCCGCCTCGGCGGCCTCGCGCAGCCGACACGCCTCGGCCGCCTCGCGTGCCAGCCGCCGCTGCCGGATTTCCGCGATGCGCGTCAGCGCGGTCTGCATCGGATCACTGGCCATGGTTTCGCTCCTCGAAATTGCGCAGCCGCGCGATGCACTCGTTATGGGGGGTACGATCGTCGCGCGACTGGCGCAGAAAGGCCGCGATCGCCTCGCGTTCGGCCAGCGCACGATCGGCAAGAAGGTCCCGCCCCGGCGCATATTCGCCGATCTGCACCAGCAACTCGATCTCATCGAGTTTTGCTAGCATTGCGCGCAACCCAGCTGCCGCCCGCTGCTGCGCCGGGGTGGCGAGCCGCAGGAAGAGCCGCGACAGGCTGCCGAGCACGTCGATCGCGGGATAGTGGCCGCGAGCCGCCAACTTGCGCGACAACACGATGTGGCCGTCGAGCAGCGAGCGTACCTCCTCGCCGATCGGATCGCCTTCCTCGTCCTCGAGCAGCACCGTGTAGAGCGCCGTGATCGCCCCTGCTGCCCCGGTGCCGCTTCGTTCGAACAGCCGGGGAAGCTCGGCGAAAACCGAGGGCGGGAATCCCCGTCGCACCGCCGGCTCACCCGCCGCCAGTCCGATCTCGCGCAAGGCGCGCGCGAAACGCGTCACACTGTCCATCAGCAGCAGGACGTGGCGCCCCTCGTCGCGCAGCCCCTCGGCGATTGCAGTGGCGACATGCGCCGCGCGCACGCGTTCCATCGCCGGTCGGTCCGAGGTCGCGACGATCACGACCGATCGCGCCAGTCCGGTCTCGCCCAGCGTCTGCTCGATGAACTCGCGCACCTCGCGGCCGCGCTCGCCGATCATCGCGATCACGATCGCGTCGCAGTCGGCTTGGCGTGCCAGGTTGGCAAGCAACGTCGACTTGCCGACCCCCGCGCTCGCAAAGATACCCACGCGCTGTCCGATCCCGATCGTCAACAGAGCGTCGATCGCCCGGATTCCGGTCTCCATGGGGGCGTCAATCGGCCGGCGCGTCATCGGATTGGGCGAAGCGCCGTGGATCGGCCGGTCGGCACCGCGCCGCACGGGCCCCAGCCCGTCGAGCGACTGGAGCCGCGCATCAAGCACCCGCCCGAACATGTCGGGCCCATAGGGAGTACGGTCCTCCCCCGAGCGCAGGATGACGTCACTGTCCGCCGACAGCCCGCGCATTTCGCCAAGCGGCGTCAGGATCGCGCCGCCGTCGACCAGGCCGATCACCTCTGCCCACAACGTGAAGCCGGTCTGGGGGTCAACGATCTCACAACTTTCGCCGATTCGCGCACGCACGCCGGCGACGCGCAGCGTCGTGCCGAGCGCGCCGAGAATGCGACCATGCTGCTCGAACATGGGCGCTGTATCGAGTGCCCGAACGAGCGCCAGCGTGTCGTTGCCGATGCTCATGCCGTGTCCTCCCCGCCCTCGTCAGCGCGTGCGACGCCCCAGCGCCGCGCCAACGCATCGAGTTGCACCGAAAGGCTGGCGATGACCTGCCCGGCCGCCGTTCGCAGGACGCAATCGTGCTGGCCGAGCGTGGTATCGGCCTGCACCGTCACATCCTCGCACCGTTCCAGCCGGCGCGCGATGGCGGCGGCGAGCGACGGCGCCACGAACAGGCGAACGGGCGCCGCCTCGGGCAGTCGCGCCAGCGTCTGGTCGACGATGCCCGCGACAATGCGTTCGTCCTCCAGCGTACCGACGATCGCGCGCAATGCCGCCAGTGCCGCCGCGGCAATGTCGGCGCGACGGGCAGCTTCATGCGCGTCGATTGCCTCGGCAAAGGCAACGATCCGATCGGCGAGCAATGCGTCGACCGCCGCCGCCGCCTCGGCCAGCCCCTCGGCACGGGCGTCATCGCGCGCGCTCGCGACTTCTGCCTCGGCGCGGGCGCGGATCGCCTGCGCGGCCTGGAGCAGCGCCACGGCGTCGGTGAACGCCACGCGCTCGGACGCGGGAATGACGGCACTTCGGCTCGCGAGCAGTCGGCCCTCCCCGGCCATCACGAGATGGTAGTTCATGCCAGCGCCTTCGCGATGTGCCATGCCGTCGCGACGATCTGGCGCGCGCGCGCATCGTCGCGGGCACCGGCAAAGCGATCGCGCAGGCACGACGGAAGCGCCGCCTCCATCAAGCTCCGGCCGCTGACCACCAGGGTATCGGGCGCCGGGAGCACGGCAGGGCCACCGCGAAACCCGACTTCCACCTCGCAGGCGGCGTCGAACAGCGGCTCACCCGCCGCCTGGGCAAGTCGCGCCAGCCGGGGGCCGGACAGTTCGGCATCGATTGCGCGCCGATGGTGCAGCAACGCCGCCAGGATCGCGACGCGCTCCTGCATCGCGCCGTCAGCGAGCAGCCAATCGGGCAGTTGGACCGTCGTGTCGAACCGCGCCGGACTGCGGCCCGCGCATCGCCGGGCAAAGCGCGCGCCACGCGGCATCGCGACCAGCCGTGCCATCGCTGCGCACCGCGCCCGCGCCGCGCCGAAACCCGCCGTCGCGCTCATGGCCGCACCGTATCGGGCAAACCGCCGCGCGGGCGACGCATCCGCCAAAGCGCCCGACTCGCCACACCGAGCAGCGCGAGCGCAACCGCCGCAACCAGCGCCCGCACGACCATCCCGATCGAAACGATCGGGTTGTCGCGGGGCACCACGGGCAATGTCTGGGCGGGCACCATCACGACGGACACGCGATCATAGCTGAGGCCGTCGATCGCGTTGGTTACCAGCGACTTGATCGCCCCCGTCTGGCTGCGCAGGTCGAACCCCGTGCGATATTTGACGAATACCGACGCCGCCGACGGCTTCGCCTCGCGCGACAGCGGATCGGCCTCGGGCATCGTCAGATGGACGCGGGCCTGCACGACACCGTCGATGTCGCTGATCGTCCGCGACAGTTCCTGCGACAGGCCATAAACTAGCCGCGCGCGCTCCTCGAGTGGGGTCGAGGTGAAACCCTCCTTCTTGAACACCGAGCCGAGCGAATCGAAATCCTCGTGCGGCAGGCCATGGGCGCGCAACGTCTCGACCGCACGGGCGAAATCGCCCTGCGCGACCGTGATGCTCCAATTGCCCTTTTCGCCTTCGACCTTGTGCGCGCGAATGCCGGCTTGCGACAGCACCGCGATCATTTCGTTGGCGGCGGTTTCGGTCAGCTTGCCATAGACTTCCTGGCCGCTGCACCCGGACAGCCCCGCCGCCGCGAGCAACAGCAGCGGGGCGGCGACGCGCCCGCGCCACCGCCGAACGGGCGTCACCGCCCGCGCCCGGTCCGCGCCCGTCATTGCTGACGGAACAACTGCTGCACGCCATCCGAACTCCGGTTGGCGATGTTGGAGGTAAGCTGCGCCTGGAACATGAATTCCGAGCACTTCATCGTCAGCTGGACGATCTCGCCGGGGGTGAGCTGGCCGCCGCTCGCTTCGGCTGTCTCGGCATAGCGCGACACGGCCCGCGCCTGGACATTCACCTGGTCGAGCGCGTCGAGCATCCCGCGGAGCCCGGGCGGGACGGGGCCCGCCTCCAGCGCGGGCGAGATGCCGCCGGCGCGGTCGAGCGCCGCCTCGAACCGGCCCTGCAGACTCGGGTCCGCCCCGCCGCCGCCGGGCGGCAGCAGTTCCAGGCTGCGATGGCCCACACCGCCCACCGCCCCCGTTCCCGGCGCCACCAGCGCCGCAATCGCCTCGATCCCCATGATCAGCCCTTACGCGCCATGGTTTCCAGCGCCTTGGAGACGCTGTCGATCGAGCTGTGCGAGCTGTTCGCCATGAAGCTCATGCGCATCGATTCGGTGGTGAGCCGCGTGATGTCCGACGGACGGTCCCCACCCTGCGACACGGCTTCGGATTGGGTGGTGATGACGTCTGCCTGGCTGTCGAGCGCCTTGCCCCAGGCAGCGCCGAATGCCTCGAACCAGTTGCTCTTGCTACCGCGCGTCTCGGTGGTGCCCATGGCGCCGAACGCGGCGAGCGTGCGCAACGACGCGCTGTTGATCGGATCGGTCATGACTGGCTTCCTTCGGAGGTGTTGCCGCCGGATGGGGACGTGCTCGCCTGGGCCGGCGGCGCGGGTGCGCCCAGGACGAGTTCCTCGACCTGACCATCGCGTTCGAACCGCGCGCGGCCGTTGGCGATGGACAGGATACGATGGCCGGTCGGCACCTGCGCGCCGGGAAACCAGCGGGTGCCGTCGGCGGTGGCGATGTAGCCCGGGTCTCCATCGACAAAGGTCGCCAGGCCATATTCCGAGCCGGAGAAGAAATATTGCAGGTCGCGGTCGCCCCGGCGGCTGTCGGCGGCGAAATAGACGCGCGCGATTCCCGGCACGTCCTGACGGATCAGCCGGGCCAGTTCCGCCTGACGGTCTGCGGGCAGGAATTCGGCGTTGACCAGCAGTGCATGGCCGCGGCGCGGGACCGCTTCGCCATCAACGCCCTGCGCGCGCAGCAGATCTGTCGCGGCGGCGGCCAGTCCGTCCATTGTGTCGACGTCGACCGTCGCGCCCGGAATCCGTTCCGCCACCAGCGTTCGCAGCCGCGACAAAGTGGCATCGTCACGCACGATGCCACGCACGACCGGCCCCGCCGGGCCGGTGGCGATGCCGAGTTCGGGAAAGCCCGCTGCCGTCAGCATCGCCTGTGCTGCGGCCGGATCGGTCCCGCGCCCCGCGATCCAGTGAATTGCCGGTGTGGCAATGGCCGCTACCAGCAACAACAGCGCCGCCCCTGCGGCATAGAGCGGCCAGCGCCGCTCGATCGCGATCGCGCTCCGCATGGGGGACAGCCGCGTGGCCATGCGTTCAGCGATGGCGGCACGGCCCGGACCATCCTCGTCCGCCGGCTGCGACGCGAGCATGGTCGACAGCCGCGCCGCCTCGGTCCACCGGTCCGACGAAGGTTCGCCGATCGCCACCGCAAAGCCGCCGATCGCAACCGGGACGTATGGCGGCACCGTCACCTGCGCTCCTGGCGCGATCGGCTGACCGAGCAGTGTCACCGTCCCGGCCAGAACCTTCAGCCGCGCAACACCTTCATCGAAGTGCAGTTCGACCGACGCACCGCGCGTCGAGGCATCACGCAACACGATATCGTGGTCGAAGCCGTGCCCCATCCGCACGAACTTGCCGGGCGGCAGGCGGTGTTCGGCGCCGCTCAACCGTCCGGTGAGGACACGCAGGACCACCGCGCCCAGCGCCGGCGGGGCGAAGCGCGCGTTCACCGCATGCTCCCGCGATGCGCCTGGGCACGTTCCGCCGCCGCCTGGAGCTGTTCGAGCGGGATCGGCGTGGTCGGCGCCCCCGCGGGCTGGGACGCAAGCTGAGGGCGCTGCGACAGCACGCGCGGGGTGATGAGGAAGATGCGTTCCAGATGCTGCGCGCCCTTCTTGCGCTTGCGGAACGCTTGACCGAGCAGCGGAATGTCGCCCGCGACGGGCACCTTCGATTTATAGTCGAACTGGGTGTCCATCGTCATGCCGCCGATCAGCAGACTTTCGCCCTGGCGGACGACGGCGCTGGTATTGATGCTCGACTGCTTGACGGCCGGAATGCCGTCCACGACCAGCCCGGTAGGCGAACCGTCGTTGATTTCGATCGTCAGTCGGGTGCGCAGTTCGCCGCCGTCGAACAGGATCGACGGATTGACGCGCATCACCATGCCTGCCGTCACGGGGAACAGGTCCACCTGACGATCGCCGGCGACGCGTACATAATATTGGACCTGGTTGTTGAACACCGCCGGAATGTTGTTGAGCGTGCTCAGCCGCGGGCGCGACACGATCTGGAGCGCGCCCGCCTTTTCGAGCGCGGTGATGCGCGCGGCGAACAGGTCGAGCGACCCGGTCAGATAGGCGGCGGCGACATTACCGTTCGAGAAATTCTCCGCCGGGTTCATCGCCGTGCCGCCGAACAGCGCACCGAAGCCGCCGGTACGAAACCCGAAATCGAGCCCGAGCTCCTTGAGGCGCGTCGTGTCGAGTTCGAGGATCGTCGCCTCGATCTCCACGCCGCGCGGTTCCACATCGAGGGCGCGGACAATGTCCTCATAGACAGACATCGATTCAGGCCGGTCGCGGATCAGCACGGCGTTGTTGGCGGGATCGACCTCGACCCGAGGCCCGTCTACGTCGCGCACGGGCGCCTCCTGCACAACCACCGCGCCGCCCCCCATGTCGGGCGCAGTGAAGCTGCGCTGGCTGTCATCGGGGGGCACCGCGTTCAGTCCACGACCGCCCAGGCGCGGCATCGACTGACGCTGCAGGTCGAAATTGCCGCTCGTCGAAACCGTCGCGGAGGGGCGCCCGTCGCCCATCATCCCCCGCAGAATCGACGCGACGCCCGGAATTGCGATCGTGCGGTCAAAACTCTTCTGGATCGTGTCGTCCGCCCGCGCGTAACGAAGATAGAAAATGCGGACCTCATAGGGAGACCGAACGGAAGCGGCGCTCAGCACGCGCGAGCGCAACGGCGCGCTACGCACCGGATCCATCGCAGCCGGCCCCAGCAGCGGCGAGACGATCGGGGCGTCAGCGGGCGTCGCGGCGATCTGGCTCGACGTGGGCCCGCCCGTCGCGGCCGGCGTGGTTCCGGCGAGCTGGGCGATGCGATCGAGAAACGCCGGCACGCCCGAGGCGCTGACGCTGGTGGTGGCCGCGCGGACCATGTTCGCCTGATCGACCAGCCCCAGTCGGCGGGCATCACGCACGACGCCGGCGGGATTGGCACTGGCAAAGCTGCGTGACTGGATTTCGCCCGCCGAATAGACACGTACGACCGCGCCGTCCCAATAGGCGACCAGGTTGAACGCGCGCGCCAACTGTCCCCAGATCCGCTGCGGCGTGCCGACAAAGGCGCCGTTGAGCTTGCCCGTCACCGCCGAGCTGATCTTTACGCGCAGCCCGCTCTCGCCGAAAAGCTGGGTGATGACCGCCTCGATCCGCTGGTTGCGCGCGGTGATGGTGATCGACTTGTTGCGGAACGGCACGCCTTCGGCCTGTGCCGGTGGGGGCGACGCCGTTACCGCGACACAAGCCAGCATCATCAGGCAACGCGACGTCCGGATCATAACGCAAACTCGTCTTGCGCCCGGGTTTCCAGGCTTTCAGGAGCGGAATTGAGCTCGCCGACGATGTCCAGCGGAACGGCTGGATTGAGCTCGTTGAACGAAATGACGGGCACGTCGTAAAGATCGCCCGCGATCAGCAGCCGGAGCGGCCGGCGCAAGTCCTGCGCCGTCAGCACGGCCCGCGCGCCGGATTCGCGCACCTGCGCGCCCAGCAGCGCGTTGAGTGCCCGCATCTGCACCGGGCTGATCGCCAGTCGCATCTGCCCATCGATCGGGGTGAGCGTCTGGCGGATGACATCCTCGAGCGCCGCGCCGACAATCAGCACGCGCAACCGCCCGTCGACGCACAACGGCGCGATCAGGTGACGGCGCATCGCGATGCGCACGCGCTCGGCCATGGCGACAGCCTCGCGCTCATATTGTCCGGCGTCGCCGATCGCCTCGATCGCGTCGCGGAAGTTGCGCAGCGGCACACGCTCCTCGACGAGCAGCCGCAGCACTTCGGCGATCCGGCCCGTGGGCACCGCACGCACTGCTTCCTTGACCACTTCCGGGTGCGTCTCGCCGAGCAGGTTGAGCTGATCGGTGACTTCCTGGATGCCCAGGAACAGCATCAGGTTGCGTTCGATCAGCAACTCTGCCTGCGTCGCAATCGCGGGAATCGGGTCGCCTTCGACGACACCCGCACCGAGCGGCGCGTCCTGTGCGGAGAGCGCCCAGCCCGCCGCCGGGAGCGACGGATCGGCGACGATGCGAAGCGCCGGGATCGCGACCCCGCTGCGCGCCTGCAGCGCGGCGGTGGCGACCTGCACGCGGTCGGCGAGCGCGGCAAAGGCCGGGCTGTCCGGGGCAATGCCCACCGTCAGCCGCAGCGGATCGACCACCGGCAACGCGCGCGGGCCGATCAGCGCCTCGCCCGGCACGTCGCTCGGCGCGGGTGCGGCAAGGCCCAGCCGTTCGCGCAGCCAGGCACCCGAAGTGGGATGCGAAAAGGCACCGCCGCCGATCAGGCCCAGCGCGAGCGCCAGGAACACCAGCGTCGGGAAGCCGGGGACTATACCCATCAGCATCGCCAGCGCGCCCGCGGCGATCATCACATGCGGCTTGCCCGAAAGCTGACGCGCGATCGCGGGGCCGAGGTCGCGCTCGCGCTCCTCGTCGGTTGTGCGCGTGACCAGCAGGCCCGCCGCCATCGCCGAAAACAGCGCGGGAACCTGGGCGACCAGCCCGTCACCGATCGTCAGGATCGAAAAGGTCGTCGCCGCCTCGCCCGCCGACATGCCGTGATAGAAGATCCCGACCGCCAGCCCGCCGAGCAGGTTGACCAGCACGATCACGATCGACGCGATGGCGTCGCCCTTCACGAACTTCATCGCGCCGTCGAGGCTGCCGTGCAGCTTGCTTTCCAGCTCGAGCGTGCGCCGCTTCTCGCGCGCTTCGTCCTTCGACAACAGTCCCGAGCGCAGGTCGCTGTCGATCGACAGCTGCTTGCCGGGCATCGCGTCAAGGCTGAACCGCGCCGCGACTTCGGCCACGCGCTCCGCGCCTTTCGAAATCACGATGAACTGCACCACGGTGATGATCAGGAACACCACCAGCCCGACGACCAGGTTGCCGCCTGCGACCATTTCCCCGAACTGGCGAACGATCGTGCCGCCGTCGGCATGGGTCAGGATCATGCGCGTGGTCGAGATGCTGATCGCGAGCCGGAACAGCGTGGCGAGCAGCAAGACCGTGGGGAAGGTCGAGAAGTCGAGCGCCTTGGTGACGTACATGCTGGCAAGCAGCATCAGGATGCCGAAGGTGATATTGGTCGCGATCAGCATGTCGAGCGCAAGCGGCGGCATCGGCACGATCATCAGCATGACCACGGCAACGACGACGCCGACGAGCAACAGGTCGGCCGCGCGCACGGGCAGCGCACGCAGGCGCCGGAACGACAGGGCGCTCGCCATGTTCAGCGCGTCCCGCCCTGTTCGGCGAGCAGCCGCTGATAGCGAGCAAGCACGCCCTGCACGTAAAGCTGGGTCTCGCGATAGGGCGGGATCCGGTTGCCGTAACGGCGCACCGCGCCTTCCCCGGCATTGTAGGCGGCAAGCGTCAACCGAAAGTCGTTGAAACGGCCGTGCAGTTGCCGGATCAGCCGTGCACCGCCGTCGACATTGGCCTCGGCAGCGGTAATCGCGGCAGCAGGAACGCGCAACATCCGGGCCGTCCCCGGCATGAGCTGCATCAGCCCGCGTGCGCCCGCCGGGCTTACCGCGTCGACACGGTAGCGCGATTCCTGGTCGATCACCGCATGCAGCAGCAGTGGGTCGACCCGGTGCCGCTGCGCAACGCGGGCAATCAGCGCGTCGTACCGCGTGGCATAGGAATGCGGGCGCATCGCCAGGATCGCTTCGGCGCCGGCCATCGATCCCGCCGAAACACGAACCAACGCTTCCTGCCGCCCGGCCGCGCGCGGAGCGAAGGCGGCAACCGCCGTTGCGGGATGGAGCATCCGTTGCGGTTCGTCCGCGCGAGGGGAAACAGCCACAGCGGCGCCTTCGCCCGGCCCGGCAGCACGCGCGCTCCCGGCCGGGGCTGCGGTAAGCCGCATCGTCGCTGGCGCATCACTTTCGGGACGCGGGGGAGCGATCCGGACGTTGGGGGGCGCTATCGTCTCGCCCGGCGTGGCCGGGGCCACGATGATCGTACCGCACTGACTGAGCGACTGAATGCCCGCGAGCGACAGCGCATCGGCGACGCGCAACGTCGTCGCCAGGGGGCATGGCGGCGGTGGGGCCGGTCGATCGCGGGCGGCAAGCGGCGGCGCGCAAACCGCCGCCACCAGGGCGAGCCCGACGGCCATCGCCCGATTGTACGCAACTACCATAACGCATCGCTCTCCAAGCTACTGGCCAGTTGCGGCCAACAGTTCTCAGCACGATGCCCCACTGTCTCCGTCCTGCTCGACCGGAGACCCCTAAAGCGTGTCTGCGCTTTCTTGCATTTTCAAGTCGTTCCGTAATTTTTTATTTCGAGCCACCGGAGCGGTGAATTGTGCGATGTTGGCGC
>JAFABD010000145.1 GCA_023426225.1 Pseudomonadota bacterium
GCGCCGTCTGGCCGATGAGCGCCGCGGCGCCGCGGCCGAGCGGCTGGACGGGGACGGCCGGGCGCGTGCCGGGGACGGGGACATGCCCCGCGGGGCGCGCGGCGGGCACGATCTCGCCGCTGCATCCCGTGAGCGCCAGCGCGGCGGCGGCGATCGGCCAGAACTTCATCGCGGTTTCTCCCATGCTGCGATCCCTTGTCGCCGCCGCCTTGCCGGCAGGGCCCTTGGTTGCATCCGCCCATGCCGCCCTATAGGGCGATTGCGCAACCCAATTGGAGCCCAGCATTGACCAGCCCTGCCTTTGACGTTGTCGCGATCGGCAACGCGATCGTCGATATTCTTGCCCAGGCCGAAGACAGCTTCATCGACGAGATCGGCGTTCCCAAGGGATCGATGCAGCTGATGTTTTCGCCCGAGGAGGCCGACGCGCTCTATGCCAAGATGGGGCCGGGGCGCGAGGTTTCGGGCGGTTCGGCCGCCAACACCGTCGCGGGCGTCGCCGCGCTGGGCGGGCGTTCGGCCTTTATCGGCCAGGTCGCCGACGACCAGATCGGCAGCGTGTTCGCGCACGACATCCGCGCGGCGGGCGTGCATTTCGACACGCCGGCGCGCAACGGGGCGCCTTCGTCGGGGCGTTGCCTGATCTTCGTCACGCCCGACGGCCAGCGGACGATGAACACCTTTCTGGGCGCGTCGCAGTTCCTGCCCGAGGCCGCGCTCGACCGCGCGCTGATCGAGCAGGGCGCGATCCTGTACCTCGAAGGCTATCTGTGGGATCCCGAGGAACCGCGCCGGGCGATGCGCGCCGCGATCGACATCGCGCGCGCGGCGGGGCGCAAGGTGGCGTTCACGCTGTCCGACGTGTTCTGCATCTCGCGCCACGGCGACGATTTCCGCAAGCTGATCGCCGACGGGCAGATCGACATCCTGTTCGCCAACGAGAACGAGCTGCTCGCGCTGTGCCAGCACGAGGATTTCGAGACCGCGGTGGCGCACATGGCGGGGCAGGTGCCGCTGCTGGTCGTGACGCGTTCGGAAAAGGGCGCGATCGCGGTGGCGGGCGGCGAGCGCGTCGCGGTGCCGGCCGAGCCGATCGAGAAGGTGGTCGACACGACGGGCGCGGGCGACATGTTCGCGGCGGGCTTCCTGCACGGCCAGGCGCAGGGGCGCAGCCTGGTCGATTCGCTGCGGCTGGGCGCGATCTGTGCGGCCGAGATCATCTCGCACTATGGCGCGCGCGCCGAAGTCGACCTGGCAGCGCTGGCCGAGCAGAAGCTGGGCTGACGCCGCCGCCGCCCCGGACGGGGCGGGCATGCACCGAAAGCGGGGCCGGGGGGCAGGCGCCTTCCGGCCCCCTTTCATGTGCGGCGCGGTTCGTCGCGGCGAAGCGGCGCTCGACCCTGCCCGGCCGCGACGCGCGTTGCGCAAGACCCGACATCGCCGCACGCCGGGATCGTTGCGCGCACGGCGCAGCGGCGAGAGGGGGAAGGCGGATGTCGTTGCGGGTCGATCGCCGGTCGCTCCTGGCCGGGCTTGCCGCGCTGGGGCTGGTCGCCGGAACGCCGGCGGCAGGTCGCGCGCGGGGCGGGCGCAGGCCGGGCATCGCGATCACGATCGACGATTTCGACCTGTCCGACACCGCCCTGATGGGCGGCGCGCAACGCGACACCGCGATCCGTGCCGTGTTGCGGCGCCACGGGATCAAGGCCGCCGGCTTCGTCGCGGGCAAATATGTCGATGCCGAGCGGAGCCCGCGCGTCCTGTCGGCATGGTCGGCCGACGGCCATATCCTGGGCAATCACAGCTTTTCGCACCGTTATTTCAGCGGCGCCGACCCCGACGCGCTGATGGCCGACATCCTGCGGTGCGAGCCGCTGTTGTCGCGCTATCCCGGTTTCACGAGGCTGTTCCGTTTCCCCTTTCTGGCCGAGGGGCGAACCGCGGCGGGACGCGACCGGATGCGCGCGTTGCTGACGCAACATGGCTATGCCAACGCGCATGTCACGATCGACACGTCCGACTGGTATATCGACAACCGGCTGAAGACGCGGCTCGCGGCCGCGCCGGCGACGCCGCTGGGGCCGTACCGGCGCCTGTACCTCGACCATATCTGGGACCGCGCGACCTTTTATGACGGGCTGGCGCAATCGCTGTTCGGCCATTCGATCGACCACACGATCCTGCTCCACCACCGGCTGACGACGGGGCTGTTCCTCGACGACATGCTGGCGATGTTCCGCGCGCGCGGCTGGCGGCTGATCGACGCGAAAACGGCCTTTGCCGCGCCGCTGTTCGCGCGCGTGCCCGACGTGCTGCCCGCGGGGCAGAGCCTGATCTGGTCGCTGGCGAAAGCGGACGGCCGGTTCGACGCGCGGTTGCGCTATCCGGGCGAGGACGGCGACTATGAAGCGCCGAAGATGGATGCCGCCGGGCTGTGACCCGCCCGGCGCCCGGGGCAGGCGCCGGGACAAACAAAAAGGCCGGGGTTTCCCCCGGCCTTTTCGGTTGCGGTCCGCGTCGCCGGCGTCAGGCGTCGCGATAGCCCGGCGTGTGCGCGTCGCCGATCGGCGCGACCGGCTGCGGCGGCGCGTCGGCATCCGCCTCGTGGATCTCGACGATGCCGCGGCCGACATGGCTGTGGTTACGGCTGTAGAGATAATAGACGATCAGCCCGATGAACGCCCAGCCGAAGAAGAGCGACAGCGTGTAGAGCGACAGACTGAGGAACAGATAGATGCAGCCCAGCACCGCGATCGGCGCGACGATCATCACCGCCGGGGTACGGAACGGGCGATGCCGCTTCGGATCGGTGCGGCGCAGCACCATCACCGCCACCGCGACCATCGCGAAGGCGAACAGCGTGCCCGAGTTCGAGATGTCGGCAAGCGCGCCCACCGGGAACAGCGCCGCGAACAGCGCAACGAACACGCCGGTGATGACCGTCACGACGTGCGGCGTGCCATATTTGGGGTGAACGCGGCTGAGCACTTCGGGAAGCAGCCCGTCGCGGCTCATCACGAAGAAGATGCGCGTCTGGCCGAACATCATCATCAGGATGACCGAAGGCAGCGCGATGCCCGCGGCGAGGCCGACGAGGTTGCCGATCTGGCGCCAGCCGATTTCGCGCAGCGTCCAGGCGAGCGCTTCCTTCGAGCAGACGACGGCCTGGTTGCCGATATTGGCGCAGGCGGCGGCGAGTTCGGTGCTGCCCGGCGAAATGCCCTTGCCCGCCGCATCGACGAGCGGCTGGGCGCCCACCGTGCCGATCACGCCGGCGGCGACGAGCATGTAGAAGAGCGTGCAGATCGCGAGGCTGCCGATCAGGCCGATCGGCATGTTGCGTTGCGGGTTCTTGGTCTCTTCCGCCGCGGTCGAGACCGCGTCGAAGCCGACATAGGCGAAGAAAATCGACGCCGCCGCGGCCGAGATGCCCCCGAAGCCGAGCGGCGCGAAAGGGTGGAAATGTTCGGACTTCATCACCGGCAGCGCGAGCACGACGAACAGCGACAGCGCCGCGATCTTGACGACGACGAGCACCGCGTTGACCGCCGCGCTCTCCTTGGTGCCGACGATCAGCAGCCAGGTGATAAGCAGCGCGATCAGCATCGCGGGCAGGTTGACATAGCCGCCATGTTCGAGCGCGGTGCGGATCGCGTCGGTCTGGGCGGCGCCGAACGCCACCTGGATATGCGCGATCAGCGCGTCGGCGTTGACGAGCGCGCCGGGCAGATGGACCCCCAGATATTCGCGCAGCAGCCCGACGAAATAGCCCGACCAGCCGACCGAGACCGCGCCGGCCGCGACCGCATATTCGAGCACGAGCGCCCAGCCGACGAGCCAGGCGACCAGTTCGCCCATCACGGCGTAGCTGTAGGTATAGGTGGAACCCGAAACCGGCACCATCGAGGCCATTTCGGAATAGCAGAGCGCGGCGACCGCGCACACGAAACCGGCGATGACGAAGCTGAGCATCATGCCGGGGCCGGCCTTTTGCGCGGCTTCCGCGGTCAGAACGAAGATGCCGGTGCCGATGATCGCCCCGACGCCCAGCATGGTCAGCTGGAAAGCGCCGAGCGAGCGATGGAGCGATTTCTTTTCGGCGGTGGCGAGGATGGCATCGAGTGGCTTGATGCGCCCGAATATCATTTAGGTGATCCCCTTTGCGACGCGTGACGCGCCGCCCCTTTTGCGAAGGCGCAAGCCTAAACGCAAAATGACCACGTGCAATCCCTTACTGTACGGTCTTTCGTGCCGTTCGGAGCCGCTTTGTAAGGATATTGCGCGAGCGGGCTTCAGCGCGCCAGCATCGGTCCCAGCGGGCGTCCGGCAAAGAGATGGACGTGAAGATGCGGCACCTCCTGCCCGGCATCGCCGCCGATATTGGCGAGCAGCCGATAGCCGTCGGCGACGAGTCCCGCATCGCGCGCGACCTTGCCGACCGCACGGACGAAGCCCGCGATTTCGGCATCGGAAGCGCGTGCCGAGAAATCGTCCCAGCTGACATAGGCGCCCCGCGGGATCACGAGGATATGGTGCGGCGCCTGCGGATTGATGTCGTGAAAGGCGAGCGCGTGATCGTCCTCATAGACGGTGCGCGCCGGAATCTCGCCGCGCAGGATGCGCGCGAAGATGTTGTCGGGATCATAGGGCAGCGTGGCGTCGATCGGCATTGGGTGCTCCGTAGTTCAGATCCGCCCCGGAACGGGAAGGAAGGAAAGGCGCCGACAGGCTCACGCCCCCCGCGCGGCCTTTTCGGCGATGCCCGAAAGCCCCTCGCGCCGCGCGAGCTCGGCGCGGACATCGTCGAGGCCGAGCCCCATGTCGGCGAGCAGCACGAGCAGGTGGAAGAGGAGGTCGGCCGATTCCTTGACCATTTCGGCGCGGTCGTCCTGGATCGCGGCGATCACCGCCTCGGTCGCTTCCTCGCCGACCTTCTGCGCCATCTTGGCGCGGCCGCGCGCGGACAGGCGGGCGACATAGGATGTTTCGGGATCGGCGCCGCGGCGCGCGCGGATCGTGGTTTCGAGCGTGGCGAGGATATCGGCAGAGTCGGGCATGGCCACTCGGCTGAGCGAGCGCGCGCGCCGTGTCAATCCTCGGCCACGCGTTCAGTCGCGGCGCGTGCGGCGGAAGCGGGCGCGCAGCGCGCGGCGGACGAACCACAGCGCGAAGGCGGCGAACACGAACAGCGCGATGTCGGACAGTTCGGGCATGCGCCGCTGGCTGACCGCGCCGCTGTGCGCGAGCGACTGGGCGACGGCGGGCGCGGCGGCGAACGGCGCGAGGATCAGGGCGCGGATCAGGACACGGAGCGGGGCACGGAGCAGGGCCATGGTGCCGCCGTCCTAACCCCGATCCGCGCAGAAAGCGTTAAGCCGGGCGCTGCGGGTCGCGAACCGGAATCCCCGCCGCGGCGAGCGCGGCATGTGCGTCGGCGATCGAGGCATGGCCGAAATGGAAGATCGAGGCGGCAAGCACCGCCGAGGCATGGCCGTCGCGGATGCCCGCGACGAGATCGTCGAGCCCGCCGACGCCGCCCGACGCGACCACCGGCACCGTGACCTGGTCGGCGATGGTGCGGATGAGGTCGAGATCATAGCCGTCGCGCGTGCCGTCGCGGTCCATCGAGGTGACGAGCAGCTCGCCCGCACCGAGTTCGGCAAGGCGCAGCGCATGTTCGACCGCATCGATGCCGGTCGCGCGGCGGCCGCCATGCGTGAACACTTCCCAGCGGCCGTCGCCGGTGCGCCGCGCGTCGACCGAGGCGACGACGCACTGGCTGCCCATGCGGTCGGCGATCTCGGCGACCACTTCCGGGCGCGACACCGCCGCGCTGTTTACCGCGACCTTGTCCGCGCCGGCCAGCAGCAGCGCGCGGGCATCGTCGACGGTGCGCACCCCGCCGCCGACGGTGAGCGGCATGAAGCACACCTCAGCGGTGCGGCGCACCACGTCGAGCAGCGTGCCGCGCGCCTCGTGGCTGGCGGTGATGTCGAGGAAGCAGAGTTCGTCGGCGCCGGCGGCGTCATAGGCGCGCGCCTGTTCGACCGGATCGCCCGCGTCGACGAGGTTGACGAAGTTGACGCCCTTGACGACGCGGCCGTTGGCGACGTCGAGGCAGGGGATGACGCGCGCGCGGACGGTCATCGCGCCGCCTCGATCGCCCGGGCGAGGTCGAGCCGCCCGTCATAGAGCGCGCGGCCCGAGATGACGCCTTCGATGCCGTCGTCGACATGGCGTCGCAGCGCGTGGATGTCGTCGATGTCGGTGACGCCGCCGCTGGCGATCACCGGGATCGACACGGCGCGGGCCAGCGCCACGGTCGCGTCGACATTGCACCCCTTGAGCAGCCCGTCGCGGCCGACATCGGTGAAGAGGAGTGCGGCGACGCCCGCATCCTCGAACCGGCGGGCGAGATCGACGACGCTGACGTCGGACACATCGGCCCAGCCATGCGTCGCGACCATGCCGTCGCGCGCATCGACCGCGACGACGATCCGGCCGGGATGCGCACGCGCGGCGTCGCGGACGAGATCGGGATTTTCGAGCGCGGCGGTGCCGATCACGACGCGGGTGACGCCCAGATCGAGCCAGCGCGCGATCGAGTCGCGGTTGCGGATGCCGCCGCCGAGCTGAACCTTGCCCGGAAAGCGCGACAGGATGCCCGCGACGGCGGTGCCGTTGACCGATTCGCCGGCAAAGGCGCCGTCGAGATCGACGACGTGCAGCCATTCGGCGCCGGCCTGGGCGAAGCGTTCGGCCTGGGCGGCGGGATCGTCGCCATAGACGGTGGCGCGCGCCATATCGCCTTCGGCGAGGCGGACGACCTGGCCGGCCTTGAGGTCGATGGCGGGGAAGATGATGAGCGACATGGGATCAGATCCGGTTCGCCGTTCCCGCGACGGGGAAGGGGCGGGCAGGGGCAGGACGGAAAAGGGCGCGCGGGCCGGTCAGGGCCGCCATTGCAGGAACTTTTCCAGCAGCGCGATGCCGTAGCGCTGGCTCTTTTCCGGGTGAAACTGGACGCCGACGATGTTGTCGCGGCCGATCGCGGCGGTGACGGGACCGCCATGCTGCGTCGTCGCGAGTACCGCGTCGCCCGCGCCGGTGAAGGCGAAGCTGTGGAGGAAATAGGCCTGGCCGGGCACGATCAGCGGGTGATCGGCGACGGGCACGACGTCGTTCCAGCCCATGTGCGGCACGCGCGCGTCGTGCGACGGGGCGAGCGCGGCGACGGTGCCCGGAATCCAGCCGAGCCCGCGATGCTCGCCCAGTTCCTCGCCGCATTCGGCGAGCAACTGCATCCCGACGCACACGCCGAGAAAGGGCGCGCCCTGTTCGCGCACGCGGCGTTCGAGCGCGTCGACCATGCCGGGGATCGCGGCGAGCCCGGCCATGCACGCGCCGAATGCGCCGACGCCGGGCAGCACGATCCGGTCCGCCGCCGCGACCACCGCCGGATCGGCGGTGACGGCGATGTCGGGGGCGCCCGCCGCCCGCAGCGCGTTGTGGACCGAATGGAGGTTGCCCGCGCCGTAATCGATCAGCGCGACGTTCATTGCGCGAGCGCCTCGAGCCCCGGCGCGACGAGCGAGGGCGTCACCTCGATGAAGCGGTAGTCGGCGGCGCCGGCCAGCGCGAACGGATCGTTCGCCGCCCAGTCGCGGATCTCGTCGAGCGTGCCGCGCGCGATGAACATGCCGCCGGTGCGCGGCGATTGCGGACCGGCGACGAGCAGGCGGTCCGCCGCGATCGCCTCGCGCAGCCAGTCGAGATGCGCGGCGCGCAGACCGTCGATCACGTCGAGGCTGACCTTGTATTCGAGCAGGACGACGATCATCCGAGCGTTCCCTTGGTCGAGGGGATCGAATCGGCCTTGCGCGGGTCGATCTCGATCGCGGTGCGCAGCGCGCGGGCGAGGCCCTTGAACGCGCTTTCGGCGATATGGTGGTTGTTGTGGCCGTAGAGCGTCTCGACATGGAGCGTCAGCCCCGCGGTCTGCGCGAAGCTGTGGAACCAGTGTTCGAACATCTCGGTATCGAGCTCGCCGAGCCGCGGCTGCGAGAAGGCGCAGCGGAAGACGAGATAGGGCCGGCCCGAAATGTCGAGCGCGACGCGCGTCAGCGTCTCGTCCATCGGCGACAGCGCGTCGCCGTAGCGGCGGATGCCCTTCTTGTCGCCGAGCGCGCGCGCGACCGCCTCGCCGATCGCGAGCGCGGTATCCTCGGTCGTGTGATGCTGGTCGATATGGAGGTCGCCGACAGTGCGCACCTGGAGGTCGATCAGCGAATGGCGCGAAAGCTGTTCGAGCATGTGGTCGAGAAAGCCGATCCCGGTCGAGATCGAATATTCCCCGGTGCCGTCGAGGTTCACGGTCACGTCGACCGACGTTTCGTGGGTGGTGCGCGAGAGGGTGGCTGTCCGCATCATCCTTCGCACATAGCGTGTCGTCCGCATCATGCAATCTTGACCCTTCGTCCCGAACCGTTACCGAAGGGGGCATGACTGGCAACGTGCCCGACAGCCTGATTCCCTATGACGAGATCGTGCAGGAAGCCCTGCGCGCCGTGGTAGGACGTGTGCTGGGATCGGTGGCGGAAACGGGCGTGCTGCCCGGGACGCACCATTTCTACATCACCTTCAAGACGCATGCGCCGGGCGTGGACATCCCCGACCGGCTGCGCGAGCGCTTCCCGGACGAGATGACGATCGTCCTCCAGCACCGTTTCTGGGACCTGAAGGTCGAGGGTCAGCGCTTTTCGGTGGGGCTGAGCTTCAACCAGGTGCCCGCGCTGCTGACGATCCCGTTCGCGGCGATCACCGGTTTCCACGACCCCGCGG
This sequence comes from Pseudomonadota bacterium, assembly GCA_023426225.1. Lineage (GTDB taxonomy): Bacteria > Pseudomonadota > Alphaproteobacteria > Sphingomonadales > Sphingomonadaceae > Sphingomonas. The sequence goes on from JAFABD010000145.1 coordinate 8,842, forward strand.
TCAATTTCGAGCTGCGCTTCCAGGTGAGCGACATGCCCGACGGCCCCGAGCCGCACGACGAGGCCGAGAATGACGGCCCCGCGGTGAAGCCCGTCGAGGACGGATCGAACGTCGTTTCGGTCGACTTCAAGCGCAAGAAATAAGCCTTTTCGTACCCGATGCGCCGCGCCGTGCCGGGGGCATGGCTACGGCGCGGGGTTGCCGGGACGTCGCCGCGCGCTAAATCGCGGGAACAGGCCGCCCGGCCGGGCGGCGTCCAGCCACGGCCATCGCTGGCCCAGCACGGAAGGCATGCCCACGTGACCCACGCCACCCGCACCGAAACCGATTCGATCGGCGCGATCGAGGTTCCTGCCGACGCCTATTGGGGCGCGCAGACGCAGCGTTCGATCGAGAACTTCCCCTTCGGCGCGATGGAACGGATGCCGATCGGCATCGTTCATGCGCTCGCGATCGTGAAGCAGGCGGCGGCACGGGTGAACCGGCAGCACGGGCTGGCGCCCGAAAAGGCCGACGCGATCGAGGCGGCGGCGGCCGAGGTGATCGCGGGCAAGCTGGACGACCAGTTCCCGCTGGTGATCTGGCAGACCGGGTCGGGCACCCAGTCGAACATGAACGTCAACGAGGTGATCGCCGGCCGCGCCAACGAGATGCGGACCGGCAAGCGCGGCGGCAAGCAGCCGGTGCACCCCAATGACGACGTCAATCGCGGCCAGAGTTCGAACGATTCGTTCCCGACCGCGCTCCACATCGCCGCGGCGCGCGCCGTCCACGACCAGCTCTATCCGGCGCTCGACCGGCTCGAGACCGCGCTGGGCGACAAGGCGCGGGCCTGGGACGCGATCGTCAAGATCGGGCGCACGCACCTGCAGGACGCGACGCCGCTGACGCTGGGGCAGGAGTTTTCGGGCTATGCCGCGCAGCTCGTCGCGGGGCGTCACCGGCTGCGCGGCGCAGTCGACGGCAACATCCTGAAGCTGGCGCAGGGCGGCACCGCCGTCGGCACCGGGCTCAACGCGCCCAAGGGCTTCGACGTCGCGATGGCGGCCGAGATCGCGGCGATCACCGGGCTGAATTTCGTCACCGCGCCGAACAAGTTCGAGGCGCTGGCGGCGAAGGACGCGCTGGTGTTCCTGTCGGGCGCGCTCAACACGCTTGCGGTGTCGCTGACCAAGATCGGCAACGACGTCCGGCTGCTCGCCTCCGGCCCGCGATCGGGGCTGGGCGAGATCGAACTGCCCGCCAACGAGCCCGGCAGCTCGATCATGCCGGGCAAGGTCAACCCGACGCAGAGCGAGATGCTGACGATGGTCGCGGGCCAGGTGATCGGCAACCACATGGCGGTGACCGTCGGCGGGATGCAGGGGCATCTGGAGCTCAACGTGTTCAAGCCGCTGATCGGCGCCAACGTGCTGCGTTCGATCCACCTGCTGTCGGTTGCGATGACGAGCTTTGCCGAACGCGCGGTCGAGGGCGCGCGCGCGAACGAGGGGCGGATCGCCGAGCTGGTCGAGCGGTCGCTGATGCTGGTGACGGCGCTGGCGCCCGAGATCGGGTACGACAACGCCGCCAAGATCGCCAAGACCGCGCACCAGCAGGGGCTGACGCTGCGCGAGGCCGGGCTGAAGCTGGGGCTGATCGACGCCGCGACGTTCGACCGGCTGGTGCGGCCCGAGACGATGGTGGGGCGCTGACGCCACGGAAGCCACGGAAGCCACGGAACCCTGCGTGCGCCCGCCGGTTGAACGGCCAAAGGCTTTTGCGAAAAGGAGCAGGCGATGATCGGCAAGGCGATCGCAGGGTGGCTGGGCGCGAAGATCGACGCCCGTGACGGCGAAGGCGGCGCGCTGGGCGCGCTTGCCGGAGTCGCGGTGTGGGAGGTCGGCAAGCGCGTGGTGCCCGCCGCGCTGGTGCTGGGCGCCGCCGCCTATGGCGCGCACGTCATCCAGCGCAAGCTGGGCCAGCCCGGCCGCGCCTGACGCGGAACAGCGCAAAACGGGGGCGGTTGCCCCGGATCGATCCGCCGGGCCGCATCTAGCTGCTTGACGGACGGGGGGTGCGCGCGCCAGTAGCGCCCATGCCTCACGACCTCGAGAACGATCCCCATAAATTCCGCCGGCGCGGCGTGCTGTTCGTCCTGTCCTCGCCATCGGGCGCGGGCAAATCGACGATCGCGCGCAAGCTGCTGGCGGCCGATCCGTTCCTCGAGATGTCGGTTTCCTATACCACCCGTCCAATCCGCCCGGGCGAGCAGGACGGCGTCGACTATCATTTCGTCGACCTCGAAAAGTTTCGCGACATGGTGTCGAACCACGAGTTCCTCGAATGGGCGCACGTGTTCGACAATCGTTACGGCACCCCGCGCGGGCCGGTCGAGAAGATGCTCGACGAGGGGCGCGACGTGCTGTTCGACATCGACTGGCAGGGCGCTCAGCAGCTTTTCCAGCTCGCCGGGGGCGATGTCGTCCGCATCTTCATCCTGCCGCCGTCGTTCAAGGAACTGCACGAGCGGCTGAAGCGCCGCGGCACCGACAGCGAGGCGGTGATCGACGCCCGCATGTCGCGCGCGGCGAACGAGGTGAGCCACTGGGACGGCTATGACTATGTGCTCGTCAACGACGATGTCGAGCGCTGCTTCCAGTCGGTCCACACGATCCTGAAGGCCGAGCGGCTGCGTCGTTCGCGCCAGACCGGCCTGATCGGTTTCATCCGCAGCCTCGTCAAATCCTGAACCTTTTCCGCCGCGTGCGCGGTTGATCGACGCCCTTGATCGGCACCCCCATGCGTTCGATGATGACGACGGGCGCGAACAGGAGGCGGACATGGCCGTGATACGGCGACTGGTGCTGGGCAGCGTGGCTGCCGGCTTTGCGATGTGGCTGGTGGGCTTTGTCTTCTGGGGGCCGCTGCTGGGGTGGATCCCCTATTCGGTGACGCCCGACGCCAATGCCGAGGCGATCCAGGCGGTGCTGCGCGCGCAACTGGGGCCGACGGGGACGGGCGTTTACGTCGTGCCGTCGCCCGCGACGACGGCGGGGACGATCCTGCACGCGGGCGGGCCGGTCGCGACGATCTTCTTCACCAATGCGGGGTTGCCCGCGGTCGATACCGCGGCGCTGCTGATCGGGCTGGGGCTTTCGATCGGTTGCGCGCTGCTGCTCGCGATCGCGCTGTGGCGAGTGCCGCTCGACTGGGGCGGGCGGGCGCGGCTTGTCGCGATCGTCGCGCTGGCGATCGTGGGCTATGGCGCGATCGGCCAGCCGATCTACAACCACGCGCCGTGGCGCTATTTCCTGTTCGCGCTGGCGGCGGACTGGACGAGCTGGACCGTCGCCGGGCTGGTGCTGTCGCGCTGGTTCCTGCCCGCGCCCGCGGCGCCGGGGGTTCAGAGCAGCGCGAGGTAGCGGGCGCCCGCGTCGAAATCGGCGCGGCGCACCGCGCGCGCGGCGGCGGCGAGATCGTCGGCGCCCCATTGTTCGGCCTGCCAGTCCTCGTCGACCATCGCCGCCTGCCATACGGCATCGGCGGTGGCGGCGCCTTCGAGCAGCGCGAGCGCGGCGACGAGCGAGCCCGACACGGTGACGAGCGGCGACAGCCCGGCGAGCCGGAACGGATCGAGCGCGGTCACGGCATCGGCAAGGCGGCGTGCGGTCGCGAGCGGCTGGGGCTGGTGGATCACGCCGATGCGCAGGTCGAAATGCACGTCGTAGCGATCACGCGCCCAGTCGAGCAGCGGATCCCACAGCGCCGCCTGGCGCGCGACGAGCCCCGCGGGCGAATCGGCGCGGTAATAGAGCAGGTCGGTCTCGCCATAGCCCGCCAGCCCCTCGGCAAAGCGTCGCGGGTCGGCGCCGATCCGGTCGATCGCGGCGTTGGTGAGCCCGGTCATCGGCATCGCGCGCGGATCGACGCTTTCGCCGACGCCGCGCCATTCGTCGGCGATCGCTTCGGCCAGCCGCGAGGTGGGCGCGGCGAGCAGCGCGCGGCCGGGCGTGCGGACCGGCTTGCCGTCGAGCGCGACGCCGTTTTCGGGCGTGACGCTCACCTCTTTCCAGAATCGTCTCACGCTCACTCCGGTGTCTTCCACCGCCGGGCCAGCGCGCGCGGCACCACGGCCATCACATAGAGTGCCGACAGGACCAGCGCGCCGCCCAGCAGCGTCTGCGCGGTCGTGTGGGAGCGGCCGGCCACGAGCAGACCCAGGACCGCGCCGAGCGCGCCCGCAAGGTTGACGCCCGTGAGGACATAATAGCGCCGGGCGGCAAGTCGTTCCGTCTCGGTCATCGAACCCCCTTGATCAACTGTGCCAGGCCGGGCGGAATCTGGCGGGCATGGTCGACGACCTGCGCGGCGCCCGCCGCCATCAGCTCCTCGGGCGGATGATAGCCCCAGGCGACGCCGAGCGCATGCGCGCCCGCCGCGGCGGCCATCTGCATGTCGAAGCTGGTGTCGCCGATCATCACCGTCGTTTCGGGCGCGGCGCCGGCTTCGGCCATCGCGGTTTCGAGCATCGAGGGATGCGGTTTGGACGGATGGCGGTCGGCGGTCTGGAGCGTCACGAAATGGTGGCGCAGCCCGTGATGATCGAGCACGCGCAGCAGCCCGCGATCGGACTTGCCCGTCGCGACGCCGAGCAGCCAGCCGTCGGCATCGAGCGCGGCGATCGCCTCGGCAATCCCTTCGTACAGCGGTTCGGCGTCGAGCGCGCCGTCGCTGCGCAGCGCGAAGAAGGTGCGCTTGTACGCATCGGCGAGCGCGGCATGGTCGGCAGGCGCTGCCTGGGGCAGCAGCGTGGCGATCGCGGGGATCAGGCTGAGCCCGACGATCCGGCGCACGGCGAGCGGATCGGGTTCGGGCAGCCCGGCATCGGCGAAGCACTGCGCCATCGCGCGGCAGATATTGGCCTGGCCGTCGGCGAGGGTGCCGTCGCAGTCGAAGATCGCGAGGCGGTTCATGCGCGCGCCCCCGTCAGCGGCGGCTGCGCGTGCGACGTTCGCCGCGGCGTTCCTTGCGGATCGTCTTGGCATGCGCCCGCGCGCGCGCCTTGAGCTGTTCGCGCGAGGGCGGGGGCGGGCCGTCGTCGAGCGGCAGCGCGTCGCCGAGCGCCGGATCGAAGCCCAGCATCGCCAGCGACTCGGCGAAATGGTTGGGCAGCGCGGCGCGCACGTCGATCTTGCCGCCGTCGGGATGGTCGATGCGGATGCGGCGCGCATGGAGGTGCATCTTGCGGCTGATCCCGCCGGTGAGGAACGCATCCTGCCCGCCATATTTGCCGTCGCCGACGATCGGGTGGCCGATCGCGGCCATATGGACGCGCAACTGGTGCGTGCGGCCGGTGAGCGGCTGAAGCTCGACCCAGGCGGCGCGGTTGCCCGCGCGTTCGATGACGCGGTAGCGCGAGCGGGCGGGCTGGCCGTTTTCCTCATCGACCTGCATCTTCTCGCCGCCGGTGCCCGGCTGCTTGGCGATCGGCAGCTCGATCATGCCGTCCTCGATATCGGGGACGCCGACGACGATCGCCCAATAGACCTTGCGCGCGCTGCGGCCCGAGAAATGCTTGGAGAAATAGGCCGCGGCGCGGGCGCTGCGCGCGACGAGCAGCGCGCCCGACGTGTCCTTGTCGAGCCGGTGGACGAGCTTGGGGCGCCCCTCCGCCTCGAACTGGAGCGCGTCGAGCAGGCCGTCGACATGCTCGGTGGTGCGCGTGCCGCCCTGAGTCGCGAGGCCGGGCGGCTTGTTGATCACGATCGCGGCGGGATCGCGGTGGATCACCAGGCTCTGCGCGAACTCGACCTGTTCGGGGGTGAGCGTGACGCGCGGCGTGCGGGGCCGCGCGGCGGCGGCGGGCGCGACCGGCTCGGCGGGGGGGATGCGCAGCACCTGCCCCTCGGTAATGCGGTCGCCCGGCGTCGCGCGCGCGCCGTCGACGCGAAGCTGGCCGGTCCGCGCCCAGCGCGACACGGTGTTGAAGCTGACGTCGGGCATGTGCCGCTTGAACCAGCGGTCGAGCCGGATGCCGTCGTCGTCGGCGGCGACGGTGAATTGGCGCACCATATCGGTCATGCGAGCCCCCGTGCGATGCCGAGCCCCGCCGCGACCGCCGCGGCGGCGCCGATCACCGAAGCGAGGACGTAGCCGATTCCGAGCAGCCAGTCGCCCCGTTCGAGCATCGTGACGAGTTCGAGCGAGAAGGAAGAGAAGGTGGTGAAGCCGCCGAGCACGCCGACCGCGAGCAGCAGCCGCCACGGCTCCGACGCCTCGCCCAGCCGGACGAGCGAGCCCGCGACCAGCCCCATGGCGAGGCCGCCGATCAGGTTCACCGCCAGCGTTCCCCACGGGAAGGCCGGCCCGAACCAGGCGAGCGCGAGCTTGCCGGTGAGATAGCGCGCAGCGGAGCCGAGGGCGCCGCCGAGCATGACGAGAAAAAGGCTGGGCATCGTGCGCCGGTAGCGTGACCGGGCGCTGACATAAAGCCCCCATGCGCGGCCAAGCGCCGCGCGGGCGGCTCAACTGCCGTTGTTGGCGACCAGATCGACGTCGGTGCCGCCGTCGCGGCGCGCGCGCAGGAACAGCACATAGGCGCCGCCGTCGCGCGCGCGGGTGCCGCCCAGGACATGCTCGCCGCCGTCGGCCTGATGCTCGGCATCGTAACCGGCGGCGAGGGCGCGCGTGTAATACCAGTCGAGCATCGTCTGGAGCGGCTCGGGCGCGGAGAAGCTGACGACGCGCAGGCGGCAGCCGCCCGCGGTGCTGCCCGCCGCCTCGACCACGCGGGCGCGCGGGTAGAGCGGCAGGTCGGCGGGCAGGCGCGCGGCCCAGTCGGCCGAATAGCGGAGCCC
>JAFABD010000035.1 GCA_023426225.1 Pseudomonadota bacterium
TGTAGCGCGACGATTACGGAGTCCGGTCGGCGTCAATTATGATGGCCGATAGGTGGCCGCGCCGGTTGGTGAATTCTGGCTACCATTTGCTGTTGCGGGGAGCAACCGTCGAGCGACAATTACGACGCTGGGTAATTGTCGCTGACGCTGGCCGGAAGCGAGGGTCTGAAGCGCATGGGATGGTTGGCATGTAATTGCCGCTGGCGACAATTACCCGTTGCCTCAGCAAGGGTGCTCCCGAGCGCGAAGCCAGCGACAATTATGATGGCCGGTCCGGGGCGCCATTCGGCGGGTCGTAATCGCCGGCGTTGATACGGGCGACGGCGGAACGTTTGCGGTAGCTTTCGCCGTTCATCTCGATGATGATCGAGTGGTGCACGAGGCGGTCGATCGCGGCGACAGTCATAGCGGGATCAGGGAAGACGTTGTCCCATGCCGAAAATGGCTGGTTGGCGGTAATGGCGAGCGAGTGGCGTTCGTAGCGGTGGGCGATGAGCTCGAACAAGGCGCTGGTCTCGACCTGGTCCTTGCGGACGTAGGACAGATCGTCGAGCACGATGAGATCGAACTTGTCGAGCTTGTCGAGCATGGCGGGTAGGCTGAGGTCGCGGCGCGCGGACTGGAGCTTCTGGACCATGTCGGTGGTGGAGCAGAACAGGACGCGCCGCCCCGTGTCGATGAGGGCATGACCAATGGCAGCAACTGCGTGCGTCTTGCCGGTCCCGCTCTGGCCGAACAGCAGCAGGTTGCCGCCGCTCTCGATCCAGTCGTCACCGGCGGCGAGGGACAAGAGGTGCGGTTTGCGGATGCCGGGGGCTGCGTCGAAATCGAAGGTGGCGAAGGTCTTGCCTGCGGGCAAGCCGGACTGGTCGCGATGGCGCTGGATGCGCCGGGAGGAGCGATCGGCCATCTCGATCTCGAGAAGCGAGGCCAGCAGGTTGGCGGCCGGCCAGCCATCGCGATCGGCGGTGTCGGTGAGGCGCTTCCAGTTGCGGTTGATACTCGGCAGGCGCAAGGCCTTGAGCAGGGTAGGCAGCACGGCGGCGGCCTGGTCCTTGGTGCGGGTCATCAGTACACCTCCCCGCTGGCGATCAAGCTGTTGTAGCTGTGCAGATCGGGAGGCGGGATAGTGACATCGCGCTGCGATCTTGCGGTTGGCAGGAACTCGTCCCTGAGCGCATCGACATCGGGCAAGCGCCCTCTGTCGAGTGCCTCATCGATCCGCCGGGCCAGCACGTCGACACAGTCGCCCCTGGCGGCGATATCGAGCAGCGCGACGGCATCGCGGCAGGCCTGCCGTCCATCGAGTTGGGCATCGAAGGCTTGCCAGGCCCGCCGGTAGGCGTGATCGGGGAACAGGGCTTCGCGGTAGACGAGGTTGCGCAGCGCACCAGGCTTGCGGCGCAGGTTACCGATCATGTGCCGGAAATCGATGCTGTGCCCCCGGTGGGGATGGCTGATCCGCACACGCGGCGTGGACATTACCCTGTCCGGACCGAGGAAGAGCTCAATGCGATCGTCAAAGAGATGCGCGTTGAGGCGCCGTCCGACGAGGCGGGAAGGCACCGAATAGGTAACCCGATCGATGGCGACGGTGCCGTTGCGGGTGACATCGACGGTGACCATGGCGAAATCGGTGGTTCGCCTTGCGGGCAGCGCCTTGAGTACCCTGCGTTCTGCATCGATGTGCGCAGCATGCCGCCGGTTCTGTCTGGCGACCTGCGCCTCAACGAACTCGCGCCAGGCCTCGATGCTGACGAAATCGCGGCTTCCCCGCCGGCGTAAGGCCTGATCGAGCCGTCGCTTGAGATGGGCATGGGGACCTTCGATCGATCCGTTCTCGTGCGCCTCGCCGCGGTTGTTGCGGGTAGCGAGCATGCCGTAATGACGGCACAGCTCGTCATAGCTTCGGGTAAAATCCCGCTGCGCATCGGCGTCGAGGTTTTTGTAGGCGGCTGACAGGGAATCGCTGCGGTGTTCGGCCGGCGCGCCGCCCAGCTTCCACAAGGCATCCTGCAGGTGCTCCGAAAGGGCGGCAAAGCTCTCCCCGCCCAGCACGACAGCCGCATGCTCCCAGCCACTCGCCGCCAAGCGGAAGTGGTAAAGGCGATAGGCCAGGGTCTCGCCGGCAACGGTGACCTTGAGACTGTCGCATACCGTGAAATCCGACAGGCCCTGCCGACCGGGCTCATGATGCTGCGGGAAGAAGATCTCCTTCTCGCCGCCGTGCAGTGCCCGCCAGCGGGCGATCCGGCGTTCAAGTGTTCGTCGTATCGCATCGGGAACAGCATCCTCGCCGAACTCGTCCTGGAGCGTCTCGAAGACCGTGACGGCAATGATACCGTCGATCTGGAGCAACTCCTCGACGCGTGGCCAGAATGGCTCGAGCGGATCGGCGCGGGTGCGCCAGTGGCGCTCCTTCTTCTTCTGGGACGGAAGCTGCGGATCGTTCTCGATCCGGCGTGCGCTGCGCTCGCTGATACCGGCCTTGGCAGCCGCGACGGCCTGGGTGTGTTGGCGACGATGGGTCATGAAGAGAAATACCTGCTGATCGGAAATGTGGTGGCCCGGCATCGCAAACCCATCGCTCGTTGTTCGATGAGTGTTCCGATACCACCGCCCGCCACAGCCCCGATCAGCCCCCCCCGAAAGAAGGGGAAAAAGATCGCCACCGGTTGTCTGGTCCGCTCTCCGGTCGGGGCTACGCCCCTCCCTACGATCAGCCCAGACAACCGATCCTACCGGCCATCATAGTTGCCGCTCAACCGGCCATCGTAGTTGTCGCCACGCA
>JAFABD010000049.1 GCA_023426225.1 Pseudomonadota bacterium
CCGCGGCGGCAGCGCGCTGGGCGACGGCGCGGCGGTGCAGCCGTGGCGGCTGCTCGCGCGCCAGTTCGGCAGCCCGCTGGTGCTGATCCTGCTGTTCGGGGCGGTGATCTCGGCCGGGCTGGGCGACTGGAGCGACGCGATCGTGATCGCGCTGATCGTCGGCGGCAGTGCGACGCTGAGCTTCCTGCAGGAGTTCCGCGCCTCGCGCGCGGTCGCGGCGCTGCGCGAGCGGCTGGCGCTCACCGCGCGCGTCCGCCGCGACGGGGCGGAGACCGACGTGCCGGTGAGCGAACTGGTGCCCGGCGACGTCGTGCTGCTTGCCGCGGGCAATCTGGTCCCCGGCGACGGGCGCGTCATCGAGGCGAACGACTTCCTCGTCACCGAAGCGAGCCTGACGGGCGAATCGCTGCCGGTCGAGAAGGCGCCGGGCATGGTCGCGGCCGACGCGGCGCTCGCCCAGCGGACCAACTGCGTCTTTCTGGGCGGGTCGGTGCGCAGCGGCACCGCGACCGTGGTGCTGGCGGCGCTGGGGCGCGACACGCGCTATGGCGCGATCGCCGGGCATCTGGCCGAAGCCGAGGGCGACACCGACTTCGCGCGCGGCGTGCGCCGCTTCGGCGGGATGCTGTTGCGCGTGATGGTGCTGATCGTGCTGGGCGTGCTGACGGTCAATCAGTTGCTGGGGCGGCCGATCGCCGAATCGCTGCTGTTCGCGGTGGCGCTTGCGGTGGGGCTGTCGCCCGAATTGCTGCCCGCGATCGTGACGGTGACGCTGTCGGCGGGCGCGCGGCACCTGGCGCGCGGCGGGGTGATCGTCCGGCGGCTCGAGGCGCTGGAGAATCTGGGCAGCATGACGGTGCTGTGCACCGACAAGACGGGGACGCTGACCGAAGGATGCGTCTCGCTCGCAGGCGCGATCGACGCGGGCGGCGCGCCGTGCGACCGGGTGCGCGAGGCGGGGTTCATCAACGCGCATTTCGAAACGGGAATCGCCAATCCGCTCGACGCCGCACTCGTCGCGGCGGCGGAAGCGGCGGGATGGCGCGACGGCGGCACCAAGCTGGGCGAGGTGCCCTATGACTTTCGTCGCCGCCGGCTGAGCATCGTCGTCGCGGCCGATGCCCCCGGCCAGGCGCGGATCGTCACCAAGGGCGCCTATGCCGATGTGCTGGCGGTGTGCACGCACATGGTCGATCCCGGCGCGGGAGCGGGTGCCGACGGCGTGCCCGCGCGCGTGCCGCTGACCCCCGAACGCCGCGCCGCGCTCGACGCGCTGTTCGAGGCGCAGGGCGAGGCGGGCTATCGCGCGCTCGCCGTTGCCGAGCGGGTCGTGCCCGACCAGCCGCGCTGGACGCGCGCGGACGAGGCGGCGATGTGCTTCCTGGGGCTGCTGCTGTTCCTCGATCCGCCCAAGGCGGGGGCGGCGGGCGCGCTCGCCGACCTGGCGGCGCTGGGCATCGCGGTCAAGGTCATCAGCGGCGACAACCGCCACGTCACCGCGCACGTCGCCGCGGCGGTCGGGCTCGATCCCGACGCGATGCTGACCGGCCCCGAGGTCGCCGCAATGAGCGACGCGGCGTTGCAGCACCATGCGGCCGAGACGCGCATCTTTGCCGAGATCGACCCCGAGCAGAAGCACCGCATCGTCCGCGCGCTCCAGGCGCGGGGGGCGTCGGTGGGATTCCTGGGCGACGGCATCAACGACGCGCCGGCGCTGCGCGCGGCGGATGTCGGGATCTCGGTCGACCAGGCCGTCGATGTCGCGCGCGAGAGCGCCGACGTCGTGCTGCTGCGCCGCGACCTCGACGTGCTGCGCCAGGGGGTCGAGGACGGCCGGCGCACCTTTGCCAACACGCTGAAATATATCGCGATCGCGACCAGCGCCAATTTCGGCAACATGGTCAGCATGGCGCTGGTGACGCCGCTGCTGCCCTTCCTGCCGCTGCTTCCCAAGCAGATCCTGCTCAACAATTTCCTGTCCGACCTGCCGTCGATCGCGATCGCGGGGGACCGCATCGACCCCGAGCAACAGGCCGAACCGCAGCGCTGGGACGTGCGTGCGGTGGGGCGGTTCATGCTGATCTTCGGGCTGTTGAGTTCGGTTTTCGACGGCATCACCTTTGCCGTGCTGCTGACGCTGGTGGGCGCGCAGGCGGCGCCGTTCCAGACGAGCTGGTTCGTCATTTCGGTGCTGACCGAACTGGCGGTGCTGTTCGTGCTGCGCACGCATCGCCCCGCCTGGCGCAGCCGCCCGTCGGGCGTGCTGGCGGGCGCGGCGATCGTCACCGGGCTGATCGCGATGCTGCTGCCCTTTTCCGGCCCGGTCGCGCGTGTGCTGGGGCTCGTGCCGCTGCCGCCGGTCCTGTATCTTTGCGCCGTCGCAATCGTGCTCGGCTATGTCGCGAGTACCGAACTGGCCAAACGATTCGTGTTTCGCAGCGCCGGTCGCCCGAAGGGGCCGGCCGCCGCGCCGGGAAGGGAGCCAAGCGCATGACCGAAGCACCGATACTGGCAGGAGAAAGCCCGGCCGGCGCCGACGCCGTCTGCACCGCGATGCAGCTCGACGCGCCGGGCATGGCGCTGCGAGCCGTCACGCGCGCGGTGCCGCGGCCGGGACCGGGCGAGGTGCTGCTGGCGGTGCGCGCGTGCGGCGTCTGTCGCACCGACCTGCACGTCGTCGACGGCGAAGTCGCAGCGGTGCGCCCGGTCGTGCCGGGGCACGAGATCATCGGCACCGTGCTCGAACGCGGCGCGGGCGTCGACGGCTTTGCGCTGGGCGACCGGGTGGGGGTGCCGTGGCTGGGCGGCAGTTGCGGCCATTGCGACTATTGCCGCGCGGGCGAGGAGAATCTGTGCGACGCGCCGGTGTTCACGGGCGCGACCCGCGACGGGGGCTATGCCACGCACGTCGTTGCCGACGCACGCTATTGCTTTCCGATCCCGGCGCAGTTCGGCGATGTCGAGGCGGCGCCGCTGCTCTGTGCCGGGCTGATCGGCCACCGGGCGCTGGTGCTGGCGGGCGGCGGGCGGCGGCTGGGCCTTTACGGTTTCGGCGCGGCGGCGCACATCGTCGCGCAGGTGGCGCTGTGGCAGGGGCGGCGCGTCCATGCCTTTACCCGTCCCGGCGACGATGCGAGCCAGCGCTTTGCGCGGTCGCTCGGCTGCCACTGGGCGGGCGGGTCGGACGAGGCGGCGCCCGAGCCGCTCGATGCGGCGATCCTGTTCGCGCCCGACGGCGCGCTGGTGCCGCGGGCGCTGCGCGCGGTGCGCAAGGGCGGACGCGTGATCTGCGCGGGCATCCACATGAGCGACATCCCCAGCTTTCCCTATGCCGACCTGTGGGGCGAGCGGACGCTGATGTCGGTCGCGAACCTCACACGCGCCGACGGTGCCGCCTTTCTGGACATCGCGGCGCGCGTGCCGGTGCGGACGCATACGCGCGCCTATCCGCTGCGCCAGGCGAACGAGGCGCTGGCAGCGCTGCGCGCGGGCGCTTTCGACGGGGCGGCGGTGCTGGTGCCCGACGCGCTTTATCCCGCGATGGGGCCGCGCTGACGGCGGCCGGACCCGCCCGGCTGCCGGGCGGCGGGCGGTTCAGTGGCCGTTGTCGCTCCAGTGCGGCGGGTCCGAGACGAGCTTGATGACGCCATAGGTGGCGCCGAGCGCATGCAGGTCGGTGTTGGTCTCGCCCGATTGCGGCGCGCCGATCGCGCGCGGGCGCCCGCCGGCGTCGCGGACCTGGATCGTGCCCTTCCACGCGATCGTCATGTCGATCGCGCGCCCCTCGATATGCAGCGAGGTGAGCGAGGGCTGGAACGCGATCTGGAACAGGTCGACCATTTCCTGCGCCCCCTGGCGCGAGCGTGCGGGGTCGCCATGGTCCCAGCGGATCGTGCAGCCGGGGATGGCGGGCACCGCGCCCGGGGCAAGCGAGCCGTTGGCGACGCGCCAGCTATAGTGCATCAACTGGGCGCGCACGGCGTTGCGGCGCGTGACCGACACGGTGACCGACGCGCCCGCATCCTTCAGCGCCTTCAGGAACGCCGTCACCTTGTCGCGAAAGGCGGGGACGAGGTCGGCAACGGCGGCGCTGTTGGGGTAGTTGGCCTGGTTGGCGCGCCACCAGTCGGCGCCGCTCAGCGGGGGCTTGGGCCAGTTGGCGGCAGACAGCGCGCGCCAGGTGGCCCCGCCGGGACCGATCAGCCCGTCGGGCCTGGGGGCCTTCATCACCTGGGCCTGAAATGCGACGATCGCCGCGAGCGTGGGGGCATCGCCCGCGCCGCTCGTCGCGATCGCCGGCTTGCCCGCCGATGCCAGCCAGTCGTTCAGCAGATGCTGGACCACCAGCACGTCCGCCAGATCGTTGGTGCCGCCCTTACCCACCGACGCGCCGATGCCCATCGTCCGATTTCCCCCTTCGGAAGCTGTCCCCGGCGAATCGCTTAGGCGCGCGATTCCTACATGGAAAGAGGGGGCGGGCGCCTCAGCGGGCCAGCGCCTGGGCGATGCCGTGGCGGACGCTGGCCAGCGTATAGGGTTTCTGGATCACCGGCACCCCGGCAAAGCCGTCGGGCAGCCGCAACTGCTCGCCATAGCCGGTCGCGAACACATAGGGGATGCCGGCAAGCGTCAGCGCGTCGGCGACGGGAAGGCTGGTCTCGTGCCCCAGATTGACGTCGAGCACCGCGAGAACGAAGCGTTCGCGTTCGACCTCGAGCAGCGCCTGCGCGATGGTCCCGGCGGTGGTGACGCGGGCAGCACCCAGCCGCGTCAGGATATCCTCGGCATCCATTGCGATGATCAGGCTGTCCTCGACAAGCAGCACCGGTCCTTCGAGCATCGGCGCGGCGGCATCGCCCTCGCCGGCGGGCGCGGCGGCGGGCGTCGCGGGGGCGGTCGGCCGGCCCGGATCGTCCGCCGCGACGTGGCGCGCGGGGACGCAGAAATCGGCCTCGAACCCGGTCATCGGATAGCGCACCTCGGCCCGGCCGCCCAGGTCGTAGGGGATCGACCGCTGGATGATCGTGGTGCCGAAGCCCTGGCGTCGCGGCGGCTGGACGGCAGGGCCGCCGCGTTCGCGCCACGCGATCCGCAGGTCGCCTTCCGCATCGAGATGCCAGCTTACCGCGACGCTGCCATTGTCCGACAGCGCGCCGTATTTGGCCGAGTTGGTCATCAGTTCGTGGAACACCAGCGCGAGCGTCGAAAAGGCGCTGGGATCGAGCAGCACATGCGGGCCGTGGCAGGTCAGCCGTTGCGACTTGCCGCCCAGATAGGCCGCGGCCTCGGTCTCGATCAGCCGGTTGAGCGGCGCGGCGTTCCAGTTGTCGTGCGTGATCTGGTCGTGCGCGCGCGCCAGGCTTTCGATCCGCCCCTCGAGCAGCGTGATCGTGTGGCGCGTATCGGCATCGGGGTCGAGCGACTGGCGCACCAGCCCGCGGATCAGGCTGAGGATGTTGCGGACGCGGTGGTTGAGCTCGGCGATCAGCAGTTCCTGTCGTTCGATCAGCCGCCGCCGTTCCTCCTGCGCGCCGTCGGACAGGCGCAACACGACTTCGATCATCGAGGCGCGCAGCATTTCCGCCACGCGCTGTTCGACCGGATCGAACGGTTCGGAACGGCCGCGCACTTCCTGGCTCCACAGCTCGAAGCTCTTGCGCGGGGTCAGCCGGGGGCCGTTGGGGCCGAGTTCGGCGGGCTTGTGCGGATCGCCTGCCCATTTGACAGTGCGGATGCGTTCCTGGCGGAACAGCATCACATAGTCGCGCGGCACCCGCGACATGGGGATCGCGAGCATCCCCGCGGCGACATCGTCATAGGCGCGCGCCGAGGGAAGCGTCGCCGAAAGCTGGTCGGTGGCGAAGATCCGCCCCGCAGCCATCGCGTTGAGCCGGCGGACGATCAGCGGCAGTTCCTCGGGCGGGGGGACGAGCCCGCTATAGGCGAGCTGGCCGTCCATCCAGATCGCGATGCCGTCGCACGGGACCGTCTCGCGCAGCATCGACCCCAGCCATTCGGGATTGTCGAGCAGGGTCGCATCGCCGGCAATGGCGGCGAGCAGGCGGTCGCTGTTGCTGCGCGCCTTGCTTTCATAGGCCGACAGCGACTTGCGCTCGTGGCTTTCGAGCTTGAGCGCGAACATCTGGCCGAACAGTTCGGCGAGCGAACGCCGTTCGAAGCTGGGGCAGCGCGGGCCGTAATGGTGGCACGCGAACAGCCCCCACAGCTTGCCCTCGACGATGATCGAGACCGACAGCGATGCGCCGACGCCCATATTCTTCAGATATTCGATGTGGATCGGCGATACCGAGCGCAGGATCGACAGCGACAGGTCGATCGGCGCCCCGCGCTCGTCGAGCTGCGGCAGGATCGGCACCGGCTCGGCCGCGACATCGGCGATCACGCGGAACGGGGTGCGCAGATAGAGCGTGCGCGCCTGCGCCGGAATGTCCGAGGCGGGGTAGCGCAGGTCGAGAAAGCTGCCGATCCCGCCCCGCGCGGCTTCG
The DNA here is from genome assembly GCA_023426225.1 of Pseudomonadota bacterium. GTDB lineage: Bacteria > Pseudomonadota > Alphaproteobacteria > Sphingomonadales > Sphingomonadaceae > Sphingomonas. The sequence continues at coordinate 6,507 of JAFABD010000049.1, forward strand.
GCCACGACGACGCCCGACCCGTCGGGTTCGAAACGATAGACCATCACCCGGTCGAACCCCGTGAGCGCCCGCACCTGTCGCGCGCCTTCGCGGAAAAAGGCGGTGAGGTCGGGCGTGGCGTCGAGCCGCGCCATCATCGCGCGCATCGTCGAGGCCGCGTCGGCCAGCGTCTCGGCCGCGCTCGGCTCGCCTTCGATGACGATCAGGTCGTCGTTCATGTGGAGCGCGACATCGAAGCGCCTGCCATCGGCGAATTTCAGCCCGAAAATGCGCTCGACCGCATCGGCGCCGCGCAGCATCGCCAGTCCGTTGCGCAGGCTGTGCGTGATCTGTTCGCCGAACAGCGCGACCGCGGGCGTGCCCAGCATCGCCGCCGCGTCGATCCCGAAAAAGCGATCGACATTGGCCGACGCACGCCGGACCAGCCAGTCCGTCGACACCGCGATGAGGAAGCCGAAACCCTGAATTGCGCCCAACTGATGGATCGGTTCGCGATCGCAATTGGTGAGGTCGACCTCGAACGAATCCTGTGATTTCAAAAAAATGCCCTTTTTTCAGCTTCGTGCGAACGCGCGAAAACCGAAAAGGCTGCGCGGGGGGCGAGGCGTGCAAACAAAAATCGACGGGCCGAAACCGCGTGGCGGGCGGCGGTGCCGCCGCCTTTTCGCATGATGGCGGAATAACGAAAGAAAGTAACGGCGAGTCAAACGGTGAAAATCCAATATCCGTCTTGCGATCCGCCTGCGTAACAAGGTAAATAATCATTCGCTCTGTTGATGAGTGGGTGCTGAGTTTTTCTCCACGCGACGGGGCGTTCCGGTTGGGGGGAGGGGTGATGCGTACCAGTTTAAAGGCGCGCCGGGTCCGGCTTTACGCGAGTGCGGCCGTGCTGACGGTGCTGGTCCAGGCCGCCGCATCCGAGCGCGCCCGCGCGGACAGCATCGTCGTCACCGATCAGAACGCGTTCGCCGCCGCGATCAACGCCGCGCTCGCCTCCGGCCAGCCGGACACGATCACCGTTCAGGGCGGGGGAACCTTCGTCGCGCAGCCGGGCTGGACGTGGCCGGATGGGGGCACGGCCCTGCAGGTCACGTTCAACACGTCGCCCTTCGATATCGGCACTGCCGGCGGCGATGCCGACCTGACGCTCGTTTCGGGTTCGACGCTGATCGTGAACACCACCAGCGGGTCGAGCAACGGGCGTATCGAGATCGGCAATGGCGGGAACGGCACGCTCAACATCGCCGGCGGCACGGTTCAGGTGAACCTGGCCGATACCAGCACGGCGCCCGGAATCTCGATCGGCCGGATCTGGGTGGGCGGCGGCGCGACCAACACGACCGGCGGCAACGGCACGATCAACATGTCGGCAGGTGAGTTGCTGTGGGTCGCGAACCCGGGCAGCCTCAACTATGGTGGGCTGGCTATCGGTCGCGGCAGCGGGGTGGTCGGCAATTTCAACCAGTCGGGCGGCGTCGTCCGCTTCAGCAGCGCGAGCGCGCTGGACCTGGGCACCGCGGGCGGGACGGGCAGCTATACGCTGTCGGGCAACGCCGTCTTCGACGCGAGCGCGGGCGGCATGACGGCCTATATCGGTTCGCGCACCTCGGGTGCGGCCGGGTCGGGCACCCCCGCGTCGGGCACGCTGACGATTTCGGACAATGCCCAGTTCTCGATCACCACCGGCAGCTTTACGGGCGGGCAGCTTTATGTCGGCGATTCCAAGGCAACCGGGAGCATCACCCAGGACGGGCCGGGATCGGTCGTCACGCTGGCGCTCGCCAATCCGATCCGTTTCGGCAGCGACGTCAGCAATTACGGGACGGGAGGGCAGGGCAGCTATAATCTGAGCGCCGGCACGCTTTCGGTCCAGAATGTCGGCGGCTCCGCGCAAATCGTCTTCGGGGCTTCGGCCGGCGGCACCGGGACGTTCAGCATTTCGGGCGGGTCCGCCGACGTCGCGACCGCGCTGGTGCTGGCCAGCGTATCCGGTGCGACCGGCACGCTGTCGATGACCGGCGGCGCGCTGACGCTTTCGGGGTCGAGCTTTCTCCAGTTCGGATCGGGCACCGGCGTGGTCAACCTCGACGGCGGCACGCTGACCCTGGGCGGGACCAACGCCATCCGGGGCACGGGCACGTTCAATTTCGGCAACGGCACGCTCGCCGCGGGTTCTGCGCTCACCACCTCGAATGCGATGGTGCTCGGTGCGGGAAAGACGGGGACGATCGATACCGGCGGCAACACGGCGACGCTGTCGGGCGTGCTTTCGGGCACGGGGGCGCTGCGCAAGGCGGGGGCGGGCACGCTGACGCTTTCGGGAACGAACAGCTATTCGGGCGGCACCACGGTTTCGGCCGGCACGTTGTCGATCGGCACCGACGCGAATCTGGGCGATGCTTCGGGCGCGCTGACGCTCGCGGGCGGGACGCTGGCGGCGAGTGCGTCACTGAGCACGTCGCGGGCGATGACGCTGGGTGGCGGCGGCGGAACCCTTCAGGCCGGGACGGGGATCTCGCTGACGCTCGCCGGCGTGATCGACGGGGCGGGCGCGCTGACGAAGGCCGGTGCGGGCAGGCTGATCCTTTCCGGCGTCAACAGCTATTCGGGCGGCACCATCGTCTCGGGCGGGACGCTGGAGATCGCGTCCGATGCCAATCTGGGTGCGGCGGCGGGCGGGATCACCCTTGCGGGGGGCTCGCTGGCGTCGACCGCGTCGCTGGCGTCGAGTCGCGCGCTGACGCTTTCGGGGACCAACGCGATCACGCCTTCTTCGGCGACGACGCTGTCGCTCGACGGGAGCATCTCGGGAAGCGGTGCGCTGCAGAAGGCGGGGCTGGGAACGCTGATCCTGTCCGGCACCAACAGCTATAGCGGCGGCACGACCTTGTCGGCAGGCACGCTGAGCGTGAGCGCGGATGCGAACCTGGGCGCGAGCGCCGGTGCGCTGGTCCTGAACGGCGGGACGCTGCGCAGCACGGCCTCGTTCACATCGGCCCGCGCGTTGAACTTCACCGGCAGCGCCACTTTCAACACGGATGTCGGCACGATCCTGAAGCTCACCGGCGACATCACCGGCGCGAGCGTCCTCTACAAGCTGGGGGCCGGCACGCTCGTCCTGACCGGGGCGAGCGAGAACGACGCCGGCGCCGTCATTTCGGCGGGCACGCTGCAGATCGGCGACGGCGGCACGTCGGGCGTCTTGCTGGGCGACAACATCAACAACGGCGCCGTCGTGTTCAATCGATCGGACTCGACGACGTTCGGCTACATGTCGGGGACGGGCACGCTGACGCAGGCGGGCACCGGCACGCTGCGGCTCCTGTACGACAACGACCATTCCGGCGGCACCTTCATCACGGCCGGCACGTTGCAGATCGCGTCGGACGGGGCGCTGGGTGCGGCCAGCGCGACGTTGACGATCGGCAGCGGCACGCTGGCGACGACGGCGACGATCAATTCCACCCGGGCGCTGACGCTGGACGGAGCCGCCGCGATTGCGCCCGCGACGGCCACGACGCTGACGCTGGACGGCGCGATCTCGGGCGGCGGATCGCTGACCAAGACGGGCGCGGGCACGCTGATCCTTTCCGGAACCAACAGCTACACCGGCGGCACCGCCGTTGCCGCGGGCACGCTGCAGATCGCGTCCGACGACCCGCTGGGCGACAGTTCGGGCGACCTCACGCTCGCCGGCGGCACGCTCGCCACCACCGCCGATTTCACCTCTGCCCGCAGCGTGACGCTGAGCGACGCCAGCTCGATCGCGCCGGCATCGGCCACGACGCTGACGCTGGCGGGCACGATTTCGGGAAGCGGTTCGCTCACCAAGAGCGGGGCCGGCACGCTGATCCTTTCCGGCACCAACAGCTATCTTGGCGGCACCACGATCGAGGACGGCACGCTGCAGATCGCGGCGGATGCGAATCTGGGCGCCGGCCAGGGCGTCCTCACGCTGGGCGGGGGGACGCTGGCCACGACGGCGTCGATCACCTCTGCCCGCGACGTGACGCTGAGCGGCGCCACCACGATCACCCCAGCATCGGCCACGACGCTGACGTTGAACGGCGCTGTTTCGGGCGACGGATCGCTGACCAAGGCGGGCAGCGGCACCGTGATCCTGGGCGGCGCGGGCAGCTATAGCGGCATCACGACGATTTCGGCCGGTACGCTTCAGATCGGGAGCGGCGGCACGACCGGGAGCCTTTCCGGCGACATCGTCAACAACGGCGCGCTGTTCTTCAATCGATCGGACGCCTTCACCCATGCCGGCGCGATCTCCGGCACGGGCGGGTTGACCAAGTCGGGCACCGGCACGCTGACGCTCACCGGCACCAACAGCTATACCGGCGACACCACCGTCACCGGGGGGACGCTGCAGATTTCGGCGGACGCGAACCTGGGCGCGGCGGCGGGCGCCCTTTCGATCAGCGGCGCCACGCTCGCCACGACCGGCACGTTCAGCTCGAGCCGTTATGTCAGGCTGATCGGCAGCAGCACGCTGGCGACGGCATCCGACACGACGCTCACGCTTCGCGGTACGATTACCGGCAGCGGGACGCTCACCAAGAGCGGTGCCGGCACGCTGGTCCTCGCCGATACCAATACGTACACGTCCACCACGGTTTCGGGGGGGCTGCTGCAGATCGGCGACGGCGGAACGACCGGCAGCGTGACCGGCGGCCTTGCCCTCAGCGGCGGTTCCGTCATCTTCAACCGCTCGGATGACATCACCTATAAGCGGCGCGATCACCGGCACGGGTTCGCTCACCAAGGACGGCTGGGGGACGCTGACGCTCTCCAGCACGTCGAGCAGCTATTCGGGCGGGACGACGATCTCCGCCGGGACGATCCAGATCTCCAACAATGCGAGTCTGGGAAACGCGGCCTCGCGGTTGACGCTTTCCGGCGGCGCACTTGCCGTGACCCAGACCCTCACCATTTCCCGGCCGGTAACGTTGAGCGGTACCGGGGGTGTTCTGATAACCTCATCCGGGAAGGCGGTGACCTGGAGCGGGGTCATCTCAGGCACCGGCGCGCTCACCGTGAGCGGGGACGGCACGTTGCAACTCACGGGCGCCAACACCTACAGCGGCGGCACCACCATTTCTGCCGGCACCCTCCAGATCGGCAATCTGGGCGCCAGCGGCAGCATCACGGGGGATATTACCAACAACGCCGCCCTGCGGTTCGCCCGTTCGGACGACCTCACCTTCGCGGGCAACATCTCGGGAACCGGCACGCTCACCAAGCGGGGGACGGGCACGCTCACGCTGAGCGGTGCCAATACGTACAGCGGCGCCACGACGATACTCACCGGCGCGCTGCAGATCGCCGCCGACGCGAATATGGGCACCGCCGACCTGGCCCTCAATGGCGGCGTCTTGGCGACGACGGCGACCTTCGGCATGAGCCGGGCGGTTAGCCTTGGCGGCGGTTCGATCTCCCCTGCCACCGGGACGACACTGACGCTGAGCGGCGTCGTTTCGGGTTCGAGCGCGCTGAACAAGGTGGGGGCGGGCACGCTGTCGCTCTCCGGCACCAACACCTACACCGGCGGAACGATCATCTCCGCCGGCACGCTCGAGGTTTCGTCGTCGGACAACCTCGCCAGTTCGGGCACGATCACGCTTTCCGGCGGCACGCTGGCGACCACCGGGACGTTCAGCTTGAGCCGCGGCATGACGCTGAGCAGCGCCGGCACGCTCTCGCAATCCGCCGGCACGATGCTGACCGTGCGCGGCGGGATATCGGGCACGGGCGGGCTCACCAAGACGGGCGCGGGTACGCTGACGCTCGCCGCCGCCAACAGCTATTCGGGCGGGACGACGATTTCGGCGGGTACGCTCAAACTCGGTGCAGGCGGGGCGACCGGTTCGATCAGCGGGAACGTCGCCAATGAAGGCGCGCTCGTTTTCGACATCGGAGACGTGTTCAACTTCGCCGGCGCGATATCCGGCACCGGTTCGGTGACCCAGGCGGGGTCGAGCACGCTCATCCTCACCGGCAACAACAGCTACAGCGGCGGCACCACGATCGCGGACGGCGGGATCCAGATTTCGTCCGACGCCAAGCTCGGCGCGAGCTCGGGCGGACTGACGATGGCGGGCGGTGCGCTCTACACGACGACGGACATCACCTCGGGCCGGGCCGTCACGCTGACCGGTGCCGGCACCTTCGTACCGTCGGGATCGACGACGCTGACGCTGACCGGGGCGATCAGCGGTGCCGGTTCGCTGGTCATGGGGGGCACCGGCACCCTGACCCTGCTCGGCGAGAACGTCTACCTCGGCGGCACCAGCATCGAGCAAGGCACGCTCCGGATCGGCGACGGCCGCACCAGCGGCAGCGTGCGAGGGGACATCGCGAACGACGGCACGCTCGTTTTCAGCCGCTCCGACGCAATTTCCTATGACGGCCGCATCACCGGCAGCGGCAGGCTGATCCACGACGGCAGCGATACGCTGACGCTGACCGGCGACAGCAGCTTCACGGGCACGACGTTGATCACGTCGGGCACGCTGCAGCTCGGCACCGGCGGCGCGAGCGGCAGCCTGGCCGGGGCCATCGCGAACGACGGTGCGCTGATCTTCAACCGTTCGGACGAATATAGCTACGCGGGGCCGATCACCGGCGCGGGCTCGGTCACCGTCACGGGCGGCGGCACGCTGACGCTCGGCGGGACGAACAGCCATGCGGGCGGCACCACCGTGACGGGTTCGGCGACGCTCAAGGTCGCGTCCGACGACGCACTGGGCGACGCCTCGGTTCCGCTCGTGCTCTCGCAGGGCACGCTCGCCGCGAGCAACTCGTTCACCAGTTCGCGGACGTTCAACATCGACGGCCCCGGCGGTACCTTCAGGCCGGACGCCGGCGTCACGCTGACGCTCGACGGAACGCTGAACCACACGGGCACGCTCTACAAGGCGGGGGCGGGCACGTTGGTGCTCGCCGGCGCCAATCCCTATGACGGGTCGAGCGAGGTGCAGGCGGGGACGCTGCAAGTCACCACGAGCACGATCAGCGGCGACATCGTCAACGACGGCACGGTTGCCTTCGTCCAGGATTTCGACGGCACCTATGCCGGCGTGATCTCCGCCAGCGGCGCCCTCACCAAGTCGGGCACGGGCACCGTCACGCTGACCGGCACGAACAGCTATTCGGGCGGAACGACGATTTCGGCCGGCACGCTGCAGATCGGCGACGGCAACCTGACCGGGGAGATTCGCGGCGATATCGTCAATAACGGTGCGCTGATCTTCAACAACGCCGACCTCATTACCTTTTCTGGCGCGATTTCCGGCTCGGGGTCGCTGACGCACAGCGGCTACTTGCCGCTCACGCTGACCGGCGCCAACAGCTACACCGGGGGGACGATCATTTCCGCCGGCACCCTCCAGGTCGGCGATGGCGGCACGACGGGGAGCATCGTCGGCGATGTCTCCGTTGCGTCTGACAGCACGCTGGTCTTCAGGCGTTCCGACATCATCAGCTTCGGCGGGACGATCAGCGGAGGCGGTGGGGTCACACAGGCCGGACCGGGGACGCTGATCCTGACCGGCACCAACCGTTATTCCGGCCTGACAAGGATCGACGGCGGGACATTGCAGGTCGCCGCGGACGCGACGCTGGGGGATCCCGCAAGCGCGTTGCTCGTGGGCGGGGCGCTCGTCACGACGGCTTCGTTTGCCTCGTCCCGCCTCATCAACATGCTTCCCGGCGGCAGCTTCGCCCCGGCCGATGGCACGGTACTGACGCTGGACGGCGAGGTGGCCGGCAATGGGGCATTGATCAAGAACGGTGCGGGTACGCTGGTCCTGACGCATGCCAATGACTATCGCGGCGGAACGGTCGTCGCGGCGGGGACGCTGCAGATCGGCGCAGACGGCAATCTGGGCGTTGCGGCAGGCGGATTGACGCTGAGCGATGCGACGCTGGCCTCGATCGCCTCATTCGCTTCGGCGCGCGCGGTGCATCTGGGCGGCAATGCCCGGTTCGCGCCGGCCGCCGACACGATCTTGACGCTGGGCGGCGTGGTGAGCGGCACCGGCGCGCTCGTCAAGTCGGGCGCAGGAACGCTGATCCTCACCGGAGCGAACAGCTATGGCGGCGGAACGACGCTTGCGGCGGGCACGCTGCAGATCGACGCCGACGCCAGGCTCGGCGATGCCGCGGCCGGGTTGACGATGGCCGGGGGCGTGCTGGCGACGACGGGGTCGTTCGTGAGCGATCGCGCCGTGACGCTGGCGGGCGGCAACTTCAATCCTGCGACGGGAACGACGCTGACGCTCGGCGGCATCCTGACGGGCGCCGGGACGCTCGTCCAGTCCGGCGCGGGCACGCTGATCCTCACGGGCGCCAATACTTACGCGGGCGGCACACGGCTCTCGGCCGGCACGCTTCAGGTCGCCGCGGACGCCAATCTGGGCGATGCTGCCGGCGGCGTGACCTTTGCGGGCGGGACCTTGTCGACGACCGGCAGCTTCGCCTCGGATCGGACGGTGGCGCTCGCCGCGGATGCGACCTTCACGCCCGCGAGCGGGACCGCGCTGCTTCTGCGTTCGGGCATCTCCGGCACGGGGGCGCTGACGCAGGATGGGCCGGGCACGCTGATCCTGGGCGGTACGAACAGCTATAGCGGCGGCACCCGGGTGACCGTGGGCACGCTGCAGATCGCGGGCAGCATCGCCGGCCCGGCGTGGGTCGCGAGCGGCGCGACGCTGGGCGGCGGCGGCACGATCGGAGGCGACGTGACGCTGGCTGGCGGCGCGACGCTGGCGCCCGGCGCGGTCGATGCGCCGGGGACGCTGACGATCGGCGGCGATCTGTCGGTCGGTGCAGGGGCGACGCTTGCCTTCAACCTTGCCCAGCCGAATGCGCAGGCCAGCGCACTCAACGACCGGGTGACGGTAACGGGCAACCTTTCGCTGGCCGGCGGCAACATCACGGTGAACGAGGGCGGCCTGTTCCAGCCCGGCAGCTATCGCCTGGTCGATTATGGCGGCACGCTCAGCGTGACGGGGGGCGGTCTGTCGCTTGCGGGCCTTCCGGCCTCGCTTTCCTCAAGCCTGCTCCAGACGGCGGTTGCCGGACAGATCAACCTGATCGCGGTCGCCGACGGCGTTTCGACGCAATGGTGGAACGGTGGCGGCATCGGGGGCAGCGGCACGATCACCGGCGGCGCCGGCGGTTGGGACGCGAGCGCGGCGAACTGGTCGAACGTCAACGGCACCAGTGCCGCGTCGTGGATCGACGGCGGCCTCGCGATTTTTACCGGAACGGCGGGTGCGGTCACGCTCGGCAGCGACGTGCGGGCGAGCGGACTGCAGTTTGCGGTGCCCGATTATGCGCTGCACGGCGCCAATACGCTGACACTGGTGGCGCAGGCAGGCGGCGACGCGCCCTATGTGCGGGTCGATGACGGCAGCGCGACGATCGACGTCGTGGTCGCGGGCGCTGCCGGGCTGACCAAGACGGGCGCGGGCAGCCTGGTGCTGTCGGGCAGCAACAGCTACGCTGGCGGGACGAGCATCTCGGGCGGCACGTTGCAGGTGGCGTCGGACGCCAATCTGGGCGCGGCATCGGGCTGGCTGGCGCTTTCGGGCGCGACGCTTGCGACCACGGGCTCGTTTGCATCGGCGCGCGGGGTGACGCTGACGGGCAACGGCATCTTTGTGCCGGGCAGCGGGACGACGCTGACGCTCGACGGCGTCGTCGGCGGCGCGGGGGCGTTGACGCAGGCCGGGCCGGGGACGCTGATCCTGGGCGGTGCCAACAGCTATGCCGGCGGGACGCGCATCTCGGGCGGCACGTTGCAAGTGGCGTCGGACGCCAATCTGGGCGCGGCATCGGGTGCGCTGGCGCTTTCGGGCGCGACGCTTGCGACCACCGGCTCGTTCGCATCGGCGCGCGGGGTGACGCTGACGGGCAACGGCATCTTTGTGCCGGGCAGCGGGACGACGCTGACGCTCGACGGCGTTGTCGGCGGCGAGGGGACGTTGACGCAGGCCGGGCCGGGGACGCTGATCCTGGGCGGTGCCAACAGCTATGCCGGCGGGACGAGCATCTCGGGCGGCACGTTGCAAGTGGCGTCGGACGCCAATCTGGGCGCGGCATCGGGTGCGCTGGCGCTTTCGGGTGCGACGCTTGCGACCACCGGCTCGTTTGTATCGGCGCGCGGGGTGACGCTGACGGGCACCAGCATCTTTGCGCCGGGCAGCGGGACGACGCTGACGCTCAGCGGCGCGCTCGGCGGGACGGGGACGTTGACGCAGGCTGGGCCGGGGACGCTGATCCTGGGCGGGAGCAACGCCTATACCGGCGGGACGAGTATCTCGGGCGGCACGTTGCAGGTGGCGTCGGACGCCAATCTGGGCGCCGCTTCGGGCGGGGTGACGCTCGCAGGCGGGGCGCTCGCGACGACGGCGTCGTTTGCGTCGGACCGGACCTTGATGTTGGCCGGAACGGGCACCCTGGCGCCGGCGGGGGGAACGCGGCTGACGCTCGGCGGACTGGTTTCAGGCAATGGTGCGCTCGTCAAGGCAGGCACGGGTACGCTGGTATTGATCGGCACCGCCCAGCATACAGGCGGCACGACGCTGTCGGCGGGGACGTTGCAGATCGGCGACGGCGGTACCGCAGGCAGCCTGAGCAGCGAGGTGCGCAACGATGCCGCACTGGTTTTCAACCGCGCCGATACGGTCGAGTTCGGGGGCACCGTTACCGGCTCCGGATCGCTGACGCAGGCGGGGGCGGGCACGCTGATCCTTTCCGGAACCAATCGCCATCAGGGCGGGACGGCGATCGTCGGCGGCACCTTGCAGGTCACCGCGGACGGCAATCTTGGCGATGCCGCGGGCGTGCTCACGCTCGACGCCGGGACGCTGACGACGACGGCGAGCTTCGCCTCGAACCGTGACGTCACGCTGACCGGCAACGCGCGCATCGCGCCCGCCGACGCGACGGCGTTGACGCTGGCCGGACCGATCGCGGGGGGCGGGGCGCTGGTCAAGACCGGCGGCGGGACGCTGATCCTTGCCGGGGCGAACCGCTATGGCGGCGGGACCAGGGTTGCCGCGGGCGTGCTGCAGATTTCCGCCGACACCAATCTTGGCGATGCCAATACCGGGCTGACGCTGACCGACGGCACGTTGGCGACCACCGCTTCGTTCACGTCGAGCCGTTCGGTAACGCTGATCGGCAATGGCACCGTGGCCCCGGCGAGCGGCGTCACCCTGACACTGGGCGGGGCGCTTTCGGGCGCGGGTGCGCTCACCAAGGCCGGGGCGGGCACGCTGATCCTGACCGGCGCGAGCGATTATCGCGGCCCCACGACCATCGCCGACGGCGCATTGTGGATCGGCGATGGCGGAACGGGGGGCAACCTGACCGGCGCGGTCACGAACGAGGGCACGATCGGATTCAACCGCGCCGATGACGTGATCGCGGCGGGAGCGATCACCGGAAGCGGTGCGCTGGTGCAGCGAGGGCCGGGCAAGTTGACGCTGGTCGGCGCCAACAGTGCCGGGGCAGGAACCAGCGTGGCGTCCGGCACGCTGGAGCTCCTGGGCGGCGTCAGCCTGGCGAGCGATGTCGTCGTCCGGTCGGGTGCCGCGTTGCAGGGCGCCGCCGGGGGCGGGCCCGGCGGTACGATCGCCGGGACGGTCACGATCGAGGACGGCGGCACGCTGAGGGCCGGCATCGCCACCGCGCCCGACGGGCATGGCCTGACGATGGCAGGGCTGACGCTTTCGGCCGGTGCCAATCTGGACGTGATGCTGGGTGCGCCGACGGGCGGCGCGGTCTTCTCGGCGGGGGTGCTGACGCTTGACGGCGTGCTGAACGTCACCCGCACGGGCGAGATGGCGCAGGGGGTGTACCGCATCCTCGACTACACGCGCCTCGCGGCGGACAACGGGCTGACACTCGGCAACGTGCCGACCGATTTCAACTATGCGATCCAGCAGGCGCCGGGGCAGGTGAACCTGGCCGTGCTGAACAGCGAAATGCTCTACTGGAACGGCACCGCGACGACCGCCGACGGCAGCCTGCGCGGCGGAAGCGGCAACTGGACGAGCAGCCCGGCCCAGACCAACTGGCTGGTTCCGGCGCTCGATCAGGCGCGGGCATGGAACGGCACATTCGCGGTCTTTTCGGGAGCAGCAGGGACCGTCGCCGTGGTCGATCCGGTTTCGGCGACCGGGCTTCAGTTCATGGCCGACGGCTATGTGCTGTCGGGTGGCGCGATCGCGCTGGCGGCAACCTCGGGCCAGACGCAGGTGCGCGTCGGCGACGGAACCGCAGCGGGAACCGCATATCGGACGACGATCGGCTCGACCCTCACCGGGACGGCCGGCCTGCGCAAGACCGACCTGGGAACGCTGATCCTGACCGGCGACAACAGCTATGCCGGCGACACGAGCGTGGCGCAGGGCACGCTCCAGATCGGCAATGGTGGGACGACGGGCGCGATCCTGGGCAATGTCACGGTTGCGTCGGGGGCGACGCTTGCCTTTGATCGGGCCGATACGGTGCGCTTTGCGGGCAATATCGGCGGGGCCGGTGCGCTGACGCAGGCGGGGGCGGGAACGCTGGTGCTGACAGGCGCCAACAGCTTCACCGGCGGCACGACGATCGCCGCAGGGGTATTGCAGGTCGGTGACGGCGGAACCGACGGGACGCTTGCCGGGCCGGTGCGCAACAATGGCGTGCTTGTCTTCGACCGCGCCGACGACAGCGCCTTTGCGGGTGCGATTTCGGGCGGCGGCACGCTGACCAAGGCCGGGGCGGGTACGTTGACGCTGTCGGGCGCCAACAGCTTTACCGGGGCGACGACGGTTGCGGCGGGTACGCTGGCCGTGAGCGGCGGCGCTGCGCTGGCCGACGGCGCGCGGGTCACGCTGGCGGCCGCGACGGTGCTGCGCCTGGTCGATGCGGATGAGACGATCGGTTCGCTGGCGGGGACCGGCGGCGTGGTGTTGAACGGCCATGCGCTGCGCGTGGGCGCCGACGGCACCGATACGCGCTTCGATGGGGTGGTCGCGGGCGCCGGGCGGCTGGTCAAGCTGGGCTCGGGCACGCTGACGCTTGCCGGGACCAACGATGCCGCGGCGACGTCGGTCGACAGCGGTACGCTCGTCGCCGAGGGTAACGGCGCTTTGAGCGACGGCAGTGCGGTCGCGGTGGCTGCGGGGGCGATGCTCGACCTGCAGATAACCGGAACCAAGACGCTGGGCGCACTGAGCGGCGGCGGTGACGTCCGGATCAACGCGGCGACGCTCAATGTGGGGAGCGATCAGGGTTCGACGACCTTCGCCGGCACGTTGAGCGGCAGCGGCGGGCTGGGCAAGATCGGGACGGGCACGCTGACGCTGACCGGTGCCAATCGTTTCACCGGGACGACGACGGTCGCGGCAGGCGAACTGGCGCTGGGCGGAAGCCTGACGGGCGATGTCGAGGTGCAGGACGGTGCCCGGCTTTCGGGCGCGGGGGCAGTGGCGCAGACGGTGCGCGTGCGCGATGGCGGAACGTTGAGCGGTGTGCAGGCGAACGGCCTGACGATGGGCAATCTCGATCTGGAGGCGGGCGCCCGCCTCAACGTCACGCTGGGCGCGGCGACGGGCGGCGGCGTCTTTACGGTCGACGGCGACGTCGTGCTCGATGGTACGCTGAACGTAACGCAGGCCCCGGGCTTTGGCGCCGGCATCTATCGGGTGATCGGCTATGGCGGCAGGCTGACCGATCGCGGTCTGGAGGTCGCCCCGCTCTCCGGCGGCGTGGCGGGCGGCATCCAGACCGCGCTTGCCGGGCAGGTGAACCTGCTTGTCGAAAGCCGGGACAGCACGATGCAGTTCTGGAACGGCGCGCAGTCGACGCCGCGCCAGACGGTGCTGGGCGGCACCGGTACCTGGAGCGCGGGGGAGCAGACCAACTGGAGCAATGCCTCCGGAACCATTGCGCAGGCGTGGAATGGCGGGCTCGCCGTCTTCCAGGGCACGGCGGGAACGGTCACGGTCGACAATGGCGCGGGACAGGTGCGCGCGACCGGGATGCAGTTCGCGCAGGGCGGCTACCGCGTGGAAGGGGGCGCCATCGCGTTGGAGGGCAGCGGCCCCGCGATGATCCGTGTTGGCGACGGCAGCGGTGCCGGTGCCGATGCCGTCGCGACGATCGCCAGCGCGCTGACGGGCGCGACCGGCATGGAGAAGGCCGATCGCGGCCGACTGATCCTGACGGGGGCGAACCGCTATACGGGCGGGACGACCATTTCCGGCGGCGTGCTCCAGATCGGCGACGGGGGGACGGCCGGGGCGATCCTGGGCGATGTGGTCAACAATGCGGCGCTCGCCTTCAACCTTTCGGGCGCAGCGCAGTTCGACGGCGCGATTTCCGGAAGCGGTACGCTGACCCAGATGGGGTCCGGGACGCTGACCCTGACGTCGGCAAACAGCTATGCCGGCGGGACGACGGTCGCGACGGGAACGTTGCGGGTGCTGTCCGGTGCGGCGCTCGGCACGGGCGGGCTGACGATCGCGCGGGGCGCGACGCTTCGTGCCGGCGACAGCTTTGCGTTCGGCAAGGCGCTGGTGCTTTCGAACGCGGTGCAAGGCACGGGGGCATCGGGAATCGAGGTTGATGCGAACAAGACGCTGACCGTGTCGGGTGTGATCTCCGGCGAAGGCAGCCTCGAAAAGACCGGGACGGGCACGTTGGTGCTGACCGGGGCGAACAGCTATACCGGCCTCACGACGATTTCGGCCGGCACGCTGCAGATCGGCGACGGCGGCACCAGCGGCGTCATCCCCGGCGACATCGTCAACAATGCCTCGCTGGTCGTCAACCGTTCGGACTCCTATCGGTTTGCGGGCTCGGTCTCGGGATCGGGGACGCTGACCTTCAAGGGCGGCGGAACCGTCAGCTTCAAATCATCGGTTTCGGCGCCCGTGGTCGTCGACGCATCGGTGATGCGGCTGGAGGCGGGCAGCGGCAGCACCGCCAGCTTCACGGTGAACAATGGCGGCGTACTCGGCGGCACGGCGACGATCGGGGGGCTGGTCGCCAATGACGGGTCGAGCATCGCCCCCGGCTATTCGCCCGGAACGCTGACGGTGAACGGAACGGTGACGTTCAACGCCGGGGCCATCTATGACGTCGACGTGACGCCACAGGGGGCGCACGACCTGATCGTGGCGACGGGCAACGTGACGCTGTCGCCGCAGGCGAGCGTGCGGGTCCATGCCACGCCGGGGCGCTACAGCCGGAACAGCAAGGTCGCCATCCTCACCACATCGGGCGCCCTGACGGGAACGTTCGGCGGCGTGACGGCGGATTACGCGTTCCTGCGACCGTCGCTGAGCTATGATCTCCAGAATGTCTATCTGAACCTTTTGTACAACGGAAAGGCGTTTGCCGACTTTGCCCGGACGCCGAACCAGCGTGGCGCCGCGACCGGGGCGCAGGCACTGCCCGACGGCAACCCGGTGTTCGAGGCGCTGATTCAGCTGTCTGAAACGGCGACCGCTTCTGCGTTCGATCAGCTTTCGGGCGAATTCTATGCATCGACGAGCAGCGCTCTCCAGCGGGAGAGCATCTATCTGCGCGAAGCCGTGGGCACGCGTCTGCGGCAAACCGGAACGGAGCCCGGCGTGCTTGCCGCCGCGGCCGATGCCGCCGGGCCGGCGACCGCGGCGCTGGGCCGCGCGCTGACGCCGACGCTCTGGGCGCAAGGCTATGGTGCCTGGGGTGCGAACCGCGGCGACGGCAATGCGGCGACGCTTTCGTCATCGACAGGCGGATTTCTGGCGGGGCTCGACTTTGGCGTTACCGACAGCGTGCGCGCGGGGATCGTCGGCGGATTTGGCCAGACGACGTCGCATCAGGCCGGGTACGTCTCGTCGGCGACGACCGACAATTACGACATGGGCCTGTATGTGGGCGGTCAGTTCGGCGCGCTGGGGCTGAGGGGCGGGGTATCCTATAGCTGGCACGATGTCCGCGCGGCGCGGACGATTGCCTTCCCCGGCTTCAACGATATGCAACGCGCTGCCTATGGCCTTGATACGACGCAGTTGTTCGGTGAAGCGAGCTATCGCCTGACGCTTGGCAAGGCGGCGATCGAGCCATTCGCGAATGCAGCCTATGTCCGCGTTTCCAGCGGGACAGCGGTCGAGCGCGGGCGTGGTGCGGCCGGACTTGCGGTTGCGACCCCGCGCCAGCAGACCTTCTACACGACGGTCGGCATGCGGGCGGCGGCCTTGATCGATCTGGGCGACCATCGGCTCACGCCGACCCTGACGCTCGGCTGGCAGCGCGCCATGGGCGACACGGTGTCGAGTGCTACGATGCGGTTCCTTTCGGGCGACACCCCATTCGAGGTGGCGGGCGTGCCGATCGTGAAGAGCATGGCGACCGTGGGGGCTGGGCTGGCCTATTCGGTGTCGGATCGCGCCACGCTGCAGCTCAACTATAGCGGCCAGTTCGCCGATCGCGCTCACCAACACGCATTTTCGGGGCGGTTCTCGCTGCGGTTCTAATGGCGGAGATGCGGCGGGCCGCTTACGGCGCGGACGCCCTTCAAGACGCGGCTGCGGCGGGTGGCAAGCGGACGCGCCCTGCTCGCGGCCGAAGCCGTCTGCGGGCTGGACTGGCGCCCGCTGCCAGTGCGCGCGTGCAGGCCGCGCCGCCCATGCTCGGCGACGAAGCGGATCATCGGCGATGACCCACCATGTCACTTATCTGGAAGGCTCGCTGGCTGGGGCGGAAGGATTCGAACCTTCGCATGACGGTACCAAAAACCGTTGCCTTACCACTTGGCTACGCCCCAGCGGAGAGCGGGCCTTATACGGCCTTAAAACAGACGTTCAACCCAGCCGTGCGGATCGGCCGCATTGCCGCGCTGGATCGAGACCAGCTGCTCGCGCAACTGGCCGGTCACCACGCCCGGCCCGCCATTGCCGATCATCAGGTCGAAGCCCTTGCCGCGCACGCGCCCGATGGGCGTGACCACCGCGGCGGTGCCGCACGCAAACGCTTCGCGCAGGCGGCCGCTCTGGACGTCGGCCTGCCACTGGTCGATCGAATAGCGCTCCTCGCGCACCGTCGCGCCCGAATCGCGCGCCAGCCGGATCAGCGATTCGCGCGTGATCCCCGGCAGGATCGTTCCGGAGAGCGGCGGCGTCTGGATCGAGCCGTCCTCGAACACGAAGAACACGTTCATCCCGCCGAGTTCCTCGACATAGCGGTTCTCGACCGCATCGAGGAAAACGACCTGATCGCACGATTCGCGGATCGCCTCGGCCTGCGCGACGAGGCTGGCGGCATAGTTGCCGCCGCACTTGGCCGCCCCGGTACCGCCCGGCGCCGCGCGGGTGAAATGATCGGAAACCCACAGCGTCACTGCCGGCGCGCCGCCCTTGAAATAGGCGCCCGCCGGCGAGGCGATAACTACGTATAGATATTCCTTGGCCGGACGAACCCCGAGGAAGGTCTCGCTCGCGAACATGAACGGACGAAGATAGAGCGCTGCGCCTTCGCCCTCGGGAATCCAGTCGCGGTCGGTACGGACCAGCGCACGGATCGATTCGAGGAACAGCGCCTCGGGAAGCGGCGGCATCGCAAGCCGGCGGGCCGATTCGGCAAAGCGGCGGGCGTTCGCGTCGGCGCGGAACAGCGCGGCGCCGCCGTCGGGCATCCGATAGGCCTTGAGCCCTTCGAAAATCTCCTGCGCATAATGGAGCACCGCGCAGGCGGGGTCGATCATCAGCGGGCCGCGTGCCTGAATGCGCGCGTCGTGCCAGCCGCGCCCTTCGGTGTAGCGGATCACCGCCATGTGGTCGGTGAAGTTGGTGCCGAATCCGGGATTGGCGAGTACCGCCGCGCGCGCATCCTGCGCGGTGGGGTTGGTGTGCGCCTCGAACTCAAAATCCAGGATCGTCGTGTCTGCCATGTCACTTCTCGAAACTGACCGCCGAGTCCGGCCGGACCCGCTTGCGACGGACTAGGCCCCGGGGCTAGAACGGTCAACATGGCTGCCCCAATTCCTGCGTCGCCGCTCTTTCTGCGCGAACCGGAGATCCGTCGCGGGATCGAACTCCTCTATTTCGGCTATGCCAACCTGACGCGTTCGATCGACGCCGGGCTGGCGGCGGAGGGGCTGGGCAGGGCGCATCACCGCGCGCTCTACTTCATCGCGCGCAAGCCCGACCTGACCGTCAGCGAACTGCTGCGCATCCTGTCGATCACCAAACAGTCGCTCGGGCGCGTACTCAACGAGCTTTCCGAGCGCGGATTGGTCGAAACGCGCACGGGCGAGCGTGACCGGCGCCAGCGGCTGTTGCGGCTGACCCCTGCCGGCGCGGCACTGGAAGGCGAATTGTTCGCCGCGCTGCGTGAAAAGATGGCAGAAGCCTATTCGAATGCGGGGCAGGGGGCGGTCGGCGGCTTCTGGGGCGTGCTCGAAGGATTGATTTCGCCGCAGGAGCGGAACCGGATCGGGGGAGGAGTGCGTTAAACCCCGTTGCGCGTTCACGCGCGGCCATGGGGGGAACGATTTCGGTGACGTCGGGGGTTTCGGGCGAGCTGGCGCAGGCGCGGTTCACGCGCAGGCTGGCGCTGCTTGTCGGGTTGGGCTTTGTCGCGCTGCTCGTTGCCGGGGTGACGACGGTCTGGTTCCAGCTTCGCAATGAACAGAGCGGCCGGTGGGTCGAGCATACGCTCGATGTCGAGACGCGGATCGGTGAGTTCGCCAGCGCCAACGAGCGCGCCGAAACCGCGCGGCGCGGCGTTTTGCTCGGCGGCGGCCAGGGATTTCGCCTGCGGATGGAATCGGCGGCGGACCAGGCGGCGGCGACGCTCGACCAACTGGCGGTACTCACCATCGACAATCCGGTGCAGCAGCGCCGGCTCGCCGAACTGCGTCGGCTGATCGTTGACCAGCGGGCGATTCAGCGGCGGGCGCTGGCAAGGGCAGGCACGGATTGGACCGAAGCTGCCCTCGAAGCCGATCCCGCCGTGCAGCAGATGCGACGGATGCGCACGATCGCCGACGCGATGCTGACCGACGAACGCGAGTTGCTGGCGCGCCGCAACGACGAGCAGGAGGCGACGCTTCGTACCTTCTACGCGATTCTGATCGTGACGGGCGCGCTGTTTCTGGGGGTCGCCGCGACGACCATCACCGTGCTGCTTCGTTACACGCGGGCACTTTCCGAATCGCAGCAGATGCTGCGCGCCCTCAACGAGGATCTGGAAGGCATGGTGGCGGTGCGCACATCGGAGCTGGAGCGCGCCAACCAGGAGATTCAGCGCTTTGCCTATATCGTGTCGCACGACCTGCGCTCACCGCTGGTCAATGTGATGGGCTTTACCGCCGAGCTCGACGCCGCCCGCAAGACGGTGGCAGGGTTTCTCGACCGGCTGGAGGCGCAGGCGCCCGAGCAGGTCGATCCGGCGGTGCGCACGGCGGTGGTCGAGGACCTGCCCGAGGCAATCGGCTTCATCCGCAGCTCGACGCAGAAGATGGACCGGCTGATCAACGCGATCCTGCGCCTTTCGCGCGAGGGCCGCCGCACGCTGGCGCCCGAGCGTATTGACATGAACGCGCTGGTCGGCGGCATCATCGACAGCATCCGTCACCGCGTTACCGAAGTGGGCGCGACGATCGAGGCGGGGCCGCTCCCCGACATCATCAACGACCGCGTCGCGATCGAGCAGATTCTGTCGAACCTGGTCGAGAATGCGGTCAAATATCTTTCGCCCAGCCGGCCCGGATTCATCCGCGTGACGGGACGCGAGGAGCGCGACCGCGTGCTTTTCGAGGTGAGCGACAATGGCCGTGGCATCGATCCGCGCGATCATGAACGCATTTTCGACCTGTTCCGCCGTTCGGGGACGCAGGACCAGCCGGGCGAGGGCATCGGACTCGCGCATGTTCGCGCGCTCGCCTATCGTCTGGGTGGTCTCATCGAAGTCAAATCGGCGCTTGACCAGGGTTCGACCTTCAGGCTTTCGCTGCCCAAGGCACTGAAGCCAGGCGGAGAAGACGCATGAATCACCACCAGCCGGTCAACATCGTCATGATCGAGGACGATGAGGGCCACGCCCGCCTGATCGAGAAGAACATTCGCCGTGCGGGGATCTCCAACGTCATCCGTCATTTCGTCGACGGTACCTCGGCACTCGAATATCTGTACGACTCGCCCGAAGGTCCGGCCCGCAACGGTCCCGCACTGATCCTGCTTGACCTCAATCTGCCCGACATGAGCGGGACCGACATTCTTGCCCGGATCAAGGGCGACGGCCCGCTGAAGCGGACGCCGGTGGTTGTCCTCACGACGACCGACGACAAGGTCGAGATTCAGCGCTGTTATGATCTTGGCTGCAACGTCTACATTACCAAGCCCGTGAATTACGAGAACTTCGCCGAGGCGATCCGCCAACTCGGCCTGTTCCTGTCGGTGATCCAGGTTCCCGAGCCGGGCGAGGGCGCTTGAGCGATACCGGCGCCCACATCCTCTACATCGACGACGACGCGGCGCTGCGCCGGCTCGCCGAGCGCGCGCTGGGGCGGCGAGGCTTTCGCGTGCGGCTTGCCGCGAGCGGTGCCGAAGGGGTGGCGCTGGTCCGCGCCGAGCGCTTCGACCTGATCGCCATCGACCACTACATGCCCGGTCAGGACGGGCTGGCAACGCTCCATCAGTTGAGCATGATTCCGGATTGTCCTCCCGTCGTCTATGTGACGGGTTCGGACGAGACGCGCGTGGCGGTGGCGGCATTGAAGGCCGGCGCGGCCGATTATGTGGTAAAGTCGGTCGGGGACGACTTTTTCGACCTGCTCGCCAGCAGTTTTCACCAGGCGCTCGAAAAGGTTCGGCTGCGATCGGCGAAGGAGGCGGTGGAGAGCGAACTGCGCGCGATCAACGCCCGGCTCGAGACGCTGCTGCGCGAAGTGAACCATCGCGTTTCGAACAGCCTGCAACTCGTCTCGGCCTTTGTCCACATGCAGGCGTCGATCCTTGCCGACACCGCTGCCAAGGGCGCGCTGATGGAAACGCAGCAGCGGATCCAGGCGATCGCGCAGGTCCATCGCCGTCTCTACAGCTCGGGCGATGTCGAGCAGGTGGCGATGGACGAGTATCTGCGCGCGCTGGCGGCCGAACTTGAACAGACCTGGTCGACTCCCGCGGCGCCGCGGCCGATCCGCGTCGAATCGGCGGCCGTGCGCCTGAGCACCGACCGGGCGGTGTCGCTGGGGGTGATCGTGAACGAGCTCGTCACCAACGCGTGCAAATATGCCTATCCGCCCGAACAGGCCGGCGAGGTGCGGATCCGGCTGGGTATGGCGAACGACGGGTTCGAACTGGCGGTCGAGGACGACGGGGCCGGCATGCCCGCCGATGGCCGGATCCGGGGCACCGGCCTCGGCACCAAGCTGATCCGTGCGATGGCGCGCAGTCTGGATGCCCAGGTCCGCTATGACGCGGTGCGTACCGGCACGCGCGCGGTCGTCGTCGCGCCGCTCTGACGGCCGCGACGGCCGCCTGGCCGGGTTGGCCTGCCGCCGATTCGGCGTATAGGCGGCCGCCATGTCGCTTTACGAAGTTCAATCGCGCGATCTGGCCGATCTGGCGGTACGCGAACGGCGCCGTCGGCTGTTGCCGATCGAAGGGCGCGATTTCTCCTCGAACGACTATCTCGGGCTCGCTGCGGCGCCCGAACTGCGTGCGGCGGTGTCTGCGGCGCTGGCGCGCGGCGTTCCTGTCGGTTCGGGCGGGTCACGGCTGCTTCGCGGCAATCACCCGGAACATGCGGCGCTCGAGCAGGAAGCGGCCGCCTTTTTCGGACGGGAGACCGCGCTCTATTTCTCGAGCGGCTATGCCGCCAACGCGGCGCTGTTCGCGACGCTCCCGCAGCGCGGCGATCTGGTCGTGCATGACGCGCTTGTCCATGCCAGCGCGCATGAGGGGATGCGGCTCGGCCGCGCCGAATGCCGGGCCGCGCATCACAACGACGTCCAGGCGTTCGACGAGGCGATCGGCGCGTGGCGCGGCGCGGGCGGGCGCGGGCGCGTGTGGATTGCGGTAGAGAGCCTCTACAGCATGGACGGCGACCTGGCGCCGCTCGACGACCTTGCCGCGCTCGCGCGCCGCCACGGGGCAGTGCTGGTGATCGACGAGGCGCACGCAACGGGCGTGTTCGGGCCGCAGGGGCGCGGGCTTGCCGCCGCGCTGGCGGGACGCGAGGACGTGGTGACGCTGCACACCTGCGGCAAGGCGCTGGGATGCGAGGGCGCGCTGATCGCCGGTCCGGCGATCGTCCGCGAGTTCCTGATCAATCGCGGTCGCGGCTTCATTTTCTCGACGGCGCCGTCGCCGTTGATGGCCGCGGCGGTGCGCGCCGCACTGGAGATCGTCGCGGCAGAGGATGCACGGCGGGCCGCGCTGGCGTCGCTGGTCGACATGGCCAGGGCGGCGCTCGAACCGCTGGGGGCGACGCCGGGGCGCTCGCAGATCGTGCCGCTGGTGCTGGGCGAGGATGCCCGCGCGATGACCGTTGCAGCCGCGCTCCAGCAGGCCGGGTTCGACGTTCGCGGCATCCGTCCGCCCACCGTCGCGCCCGGCAGCGCGCGGCTGCGTATCTCGATCACGCTCAATATCGGCCGCGCCGACGTCGAGGCGCTGGCCGCCACGCTGAAGGAGGTTCTGGCATGAGCGGCGAGACCGCCCCCACGCTGATCGTCACCGGCACCGATACCGGGATCGGCAAGACCGTGTTCGCCGCTGCGCTGAGCGGTGCGCTCGGTGCGCGCTATTGGAAGCCGGTGCAAAGCGGCATCGAGCCGGAGGGAACCGATGCGATGCGTGTGGCGGCGCTGGGTGGACTGTCCCCCGCCGACATATTGCCCGAACGCTATCGGCTCGCCACGCCCTGTTCGCCGCATCTCGCGGCCGAGATCGACGGGGTGCGGATCGACCCGGATGCGCTTGTCCTGCCCGATCGGCAGGGGCGGCCGCTGGTGGTCGAAGGCGCGGGCGGCGTGCTGGTGCCGCTCGATCGCCGGACGCTCTATGCCGACCTGTTCGCGCGGTGGCGGTGTCCGGTGGTGCTGGTGGCCCGAACCGGCCTCGGCACGATCAACCACAGCCTGCTGTCGATCGAGGCGCTGCGGGCGCGCGGCGTGCCGATCCTGGGGATTGCCTTTGTCGGCGATGCCAACCCCGACAGCGAGACGATCATCGCCGCGATGGGGGGCGTGCGCCGGCTCGGCCGGCTGCCGCGGATCGCGCCGCTGACCCCGGCGACGCTTGCCGACGCCTTTGCCGGGGCGTTCGACCTCGACGATTTCCGGACGGCAAGGCCGGTCCCGCCGACGGAGAATGATCGATGATCTCGCCCGTCTGGCATCCCTTCACCCAGCATGGGCTGGGCGAACCCATTCCCGAGATCGCGCGTGCCGAAGGCGCGGTGCTGCACGGCATCGACGGGCGACGCTATATCGACGCGATTTCGTCCTGGTGGGTGACGACGCACGGCCATTGTCACCCGCGCATCGCCGCGGCGATCGCCGATCAGGCGCAGCGGCTCGATCAGATCATCTTTGCGGGCTGGACGCATCGCCCCGCCGAGGCGCTCGCCGCGTCGCTGCGCGACATCCTGCCGCCGGCGCTCGAACATGTGTTCTTCAGCGACAGCGGATCGACCAGTGTCGAGGTCGCGATCAAAATGGCGCTCGGCTATTGGGCCAACCGGGGCGAGCCGCGCCACCGCATCATCGTGCTCGAACATGGCTATCACGGCGACACGATCGGCGGCATGTCGGTGGGGGAGCGCGGCGTGTTCAACCGTCCCTATGCGCCGCTGCTGTTCGATGTGGCGCGCGTACCGTTTCCCGCCCAGGGCCGCGAGCAGGCGACGCTCGACGCCCTTGAGGCGCATTGTCGGGCGGGGGCCGCGGCCTTTCTGGTCGAGCCGCTGGTGCTGGGGGCGGGGGGCATGTTGTTCTATCCGCCCGCCACGCTGGCGCGGATGCACGCGATCTGCGCGGCGCATGGCGTCCTGTTCCTCGCCGATGAGGTGATGACCGGCTGGGGGCGCACGGGCACGCTGCTCGCATGCGAACAGGCGGGGATCGTGCCCGACATTCTCTGCCTGTCGAAAGGGCTGACGGGCGGTGCGATTCCCCTTGCAGTGACGCTCGCCACGGCGCCGATCTTCGAGGCGCACCGGAGCGACGATCGCGCCCGGATGTTCTTTCACTCGTCGAGCTACACCGCCAACCCGATCGCCTGCGCGGCGGCCAACGCCAATCTGGCGATCTGGCGCGAGGAGCCGGTGTTGGCGCGCATCGCGACGCTGGGCGCCCGGCAACAGGCTGGGCTCGACCGGGTCGCTGCGCGATCCTGCGTGGCCGATCCGCGTCGGCTGGGGACGATCGCGGCGTTCGAAGTGCGCACGCCGGCGGGCGGCTATCTGTCGTCGATCGCGCCGCGTCTCACGGCGTTTGGCCGCGAACAGGGCGTGCTCATCCGTCCGCTCGGCAACACCATCTATGTGATGCCGCCCTACTGCGTCGAGGCGGCCGACCTTGCCCATGTCTGGGACGTGATCGCGGCCTTCCTCGACGCAGGGTTGGGCTCGGCCGGATAGGGGTGGGGGAGCCGGCCGGGCCCGGGGGGAGCGGGGATAGGGTGCCGTGCTCCTAGTGCGCGGCACCCGCCGCCACGGCCCGCTTGGGACGCGGCGAAAGCCAGATGATCATCGCCGATGCGGCAAAGATGATCGCCGAAAGCAGGAAGATGTGCGTGGTCGACACCGCGAGGCTTTCCTTGTCGACCAGCTGGACGACGATCGCCCGGATCTGGTCGGTCGAAAAGCCCTGCGCGCTGAGCGCATCGATCGTGCCGCCGTCATGCAGCCGCCCGGCGATTTCGCTGCGCGCAACGCGCGCGCTGTCGTCCCACATGCTGGTCGAGATCGAGGTGCCGATCGCGCCGGCCATGGTCCGCAGGAAGCTCATCACGCCGGCAGCCGACGCAGTCTCTTCCGGCCGCACCGCCGCCAGCGCGAGCGTCGTCGTCGGGATGAAGAAGAAGGGCATGCCGAAGCCCTGAAGCATCTGCGGGATCGCCAGCGTCCAGTAATCGGCCTGGCTGCTCCAGTGGACACGCAGCAGCGAGGTGAACCCCAGCCAGAGGATGCCGAAGCAGACGAGCGCGCGCGGATCGACCTTGGTCGTCAGCTTGGCGACGATCGGCGACATGATCACCGCCGCCACGCCGGTGAACGCGGTCACATAGCCTGCATAGGTGGCCGTATAGCCCATGCTGCTTTGCAGCCATTGCGGGATGATCACCGCCGACGAGAAGAAGGTCGCGAAGGCGAAGGAGAGCGAGATCACCGCAACGGTGAAACCGCGGTGGCGGAACACGCGCAGATCGACGATCGGCTGGTCCTCGGTCACTTCCCACGCCAGGAAAACGGCGAGCCCGATCACCGCGATGATCGCCAGCACGACGATCGTGCGATCGTTGAACCAGTCGTGCTCGCGGCCAAGGTCGAGCATGATCTGCAACGCGCCGATCCACAGCAGCATCAGCATCAGCCCGATCCGATCGACCGGGATCTTCGCCGACGCCGTTTCCGCCGGGGCGAGCAGTCGCGCCCCGCCAAAGGCGCAGAGCGCCGCGACGGGAATGTTGATGAAGAAGATCCAGTGCCACGACCAGTTGTCGCTGATCGTGCCGCCCAGGATCGGTCCCAGGATCGGTGCGACGACGGTGGTCATCGCCCACACGCCCATCGCCTGCGCCCGCTGGTCGGGGCGGAAGATGCGCATCAGCAGCGTCTGCGACAGCGGCATCAGCGGCCCGCCGCACAGCCCCTGTCCGATCCGGCACGCGACCAGCATGGCGAGCGAGGTCGACATGCCGCACAGCATCGAGAACAGGCCGAAGCCCATCATGCCGACGACGAAGGTCCGCACCGTGCCGAAACGCGCCGCGAGCCAGCCGGTGAGCGGCACGCAGACCGCCTCGGCCACGGCGTAGGAGGTGATGATCCACGTTCCCTGGCTCGCGGAAATGCCGAGGCTGCCCGAAATGTGCGGCACCGACACGTTCGCAATCGTCGTGTCGAGCACGACCATGAAGTTGGTCATCGCCAGCACCAGCCCCGCGAACAACAGTCGCACGCCGGTGATCGGCATCACGGTTTCGGCTTTGGCCGTCATTGGACGCGGTCCTTACTTCGCCGCCGTGTCGATCTCGGCGTCCATCGACAGGCCGACGCGCAGCGGGTGGGCGCGCAGTTCCGCCGGATCGAGCGTGACGCGCACGGGAAGGCGCTGCACCACCTTGATCCAGTTGCCGGTGGCGTTCTGCGCCGGGATCAGCGCAAAGGACGAGCCCGTGCCGCCCGAAAGCCCGGTGACGCGGCCGTGATAGACGACGTCGCTTCCGTAAAGGTCGGACTTCAGCGTCACCGGCTGGCCCACCTTGACGCGGGTGAGCTGCCCTTCCTTGAAGTTCGCGTCGACATAGAGCCGGTCGACCGGAACGATCAGCATCAGCGCGGCGCCCGGCGCGACCCGCTGGCCGACCTGGACGTTGCGCCGCGTCACCACGCCGTCGATCGGCGCGCGGATGATCGTGCGTTCGAGATCGAGCTTCGCCTGCTGCACCTTTGCCTGCGCGGCCAGCACCTCGGGGGCGTTGGTCTCGTTGGTGCCGCGGATCAGCGCGTCGTTCGCGGCCAGGTTGCCGCTCGCGGCGCCCTTGGTCGATGCGGCCTGCGCAACGCCGGCCCGGGCGAGCTCCAGATTGGCCTTCGCGGCGGCAAAGGCGTTGGTCGCCACGGTCAGCTCGTCGCCCGAAACCGCGCCGTTGGGCGCCAGTGCCCGGCGGCGCTCCAGATCGATCCGTGCCTTGTCGAAATCGGCCTTGGCGGCGGCGAGCTGCGCGTTGGCGCGGGCAATTTCGGCATCGCGTGCGGCGACCTGCGCCGCCAGCGCACCGCTGGTGGCGGCGGTCTGCCCATATTGCCGGCGTGCGCGGGCCAGTTCGGCCTCGGCCTGTGCCAGCGCGATCCGTGCATCGCGATCGTCAAGGCGCACCAGCACGTCGCCCTTGCGCACCGCCTGGGTATCGGAAACCTCGACCGCGGCGACCTGTGCCGCCAGCATCGGCGTCACCGTCGCATTGTCGGCGCCGACATAGGCGTTGTCCGTGCTGACATAATGGCTGCCGACCAGCGCGTACCAGCCGCCATAGCCGGCGCCGGCGACCAGCACGGCCGCCGCGATCGCGGTGAGCATCGTCTTGCGCTTGCTGCGCGCCGTCCGGGCGGGCGCCGCCTGAAAGTCCTGGGTGCGAGCGGGATCGGCATCAGCCATGGTTCGGATCCTTGGTCGCGTCCGTGTCCGTGGACGCCGTGTTGGTGGAAAAGCCGCCGCCGAGCGCGCGCACCAGCGCGACGTCGAGGGTAAAGGCGCGCGCCTCCAGATCGGCGACGATCTGACGCGCCGTCAGCACGCGCTCCTCGGCGGTCAGCACGTTGAGGAAGGTGGAAAGGCCGCCCTGATAACGCTGGCGCGCGATCGCATAGGCCTGTTCGGAATCCGCGAGCGCCGCGCGGCTTTCGGCGAGACGGGTGGCCAGCGCGTTGCGGCTGGTCACCGCATCGGCGACTTCGCGAAAGGCGTTGGCGACGATCCCGTCATAGTTGGCGACCGCCTCGTCATAGCCGGCGCGGGCACCCTTGTACCGGCCCGCCAGCTCGCCGCCGCGGAAAAGCGGCAGGCTTATCGCGGGGCCGACCTGGCCCGTGGTCGAGGTGCCCTTGAACAGGTTCTGGAGGTATAGCGCCTGCAACCCCACCATCGCCGACAGGTTGATCGACGGATAGAAGTCGGCCCGCGCGACCTTGATCTGTTGCGCGGCCGCTTCGACGCGCGCGCGCGCCGCTGCAATGTCGGGCCGCCGGCCGATCAGGTCGGTGGTGGCGCTCGCCGGGACGGCGCGGGTCGCGGTCGGTGCGCCCGGAAGCGCGATGTCGAGCCCGCGATCAGGCCCTTTGCCCAGCAGTGCCGCGATACGGTTGCGTGTCAGCCCGATCGCTTCGTCGGTGGCGGCGAGGTCGGCGCGCGCCGCGGGAACCGCGGCATCGGCCTGTTTCAGCTCGGCGCGCGTGTCGAGGCCGGTCTTGACGCGATCGGCGACCAGTTTGCGCGTCTGCTCGCGAACCTCCAGCGCGCGGGACTGAACGCGGCGTTCGGCGGCGAGGCGTGCCAGATCGGCATAGGCGCTGGCGATGTTGGTCGAAAGCGCCAGCCGCGCCTGTTCCAGCTCCAGCCGCGCCGCTTCCGCCTGCGAGACCGCCGCCCGCGCCGCAGCGCGATTCTTGCCCCACAGATCCAGATCGAAATCAAGGTTCGCGCCGAGATTGCCGGTATCGTTCCACCCATGCGGGACGAAGGCAGGCGGGATGCCGTTGTTATAGCTCTGCTTGTTCAGCGCCACGCCGGCGCTCGCGCCCGCGCTCGGCAACAGCGCGCCGCGTGCCTGCTGCACATAGGCCTGAGCCGATCGCAGCCGCGCGCCAGCGGCGGCAAGGTCGGGTGCATCGCGCAACCCTTCCTCGATCAGCGCGCTCAACTGCGGGTCGGCATAGAGCGACCACCAGTCGCCGGCAGGCCAGGCGGCGCTCGCCGTCTGTGCGGCCGCGATCGAGCGATCGGCGACAAAAGTGTCGCCCGCGCGCACCTCCGGCCGGGCGCCGAGCTGGGGGACGGGCGCACACGCCGCAAGGGCGATCGGCCCGCTCAGCGCCGCCAACAGCAGCGCGCGGAAGGAAATTGAGGACATGAGGTCAGAAACCGTACTGTTTGGTACGCGTCCAGATGGGGAAGCATCTTCCCCTTGTCAATCGAAAAGTGTACCCTATAGTACGGCTATGACGAAAACGGGTGAGGCAAAGATCGGCGAGGATTGCATGCAGCCGCTGTGCCGACGCGAGGCGCGCAAGCAGGACCGGCGCGATGCGATCATCGCGGTCGCGGAACAGTCGTTCATGGAGAACGGCTATGCGGCCACCTCCATGTCGGCGATCGCCGCCGCCGTGGGCGGATCGAAGGCGACGCTCTGGAGCTATTTTCCCTCCAAGGAATCGCTGTTCGAGGCCGTGCTGGAAAGCGCGATCGGCAATTATCGACGCGAGCTGGAAACCACGCTCGCGCCGTCGGATGATCTGCGAACGACATTGCTGGGGTTTTGCCGGCGTTTCATGCAGAAGATCTGCGCACCCAATTCGGTGCAGTTGCACCGGCTGATCGCGGGGGAGGCCGAGCGTTTTCCGGAGGTCGGCCAGATCTTCTATCGCCGCGGCCCGCGCCAGACCCAGGAAATCCTCGCTGCGTTCTTCGCCGATCAGATGGCCAAGGGCCGGCTTCGTGCGGAATCGCCGTTGATCGCGGCGCGTGCGATCACCGGACTGTGCGTCGGATGGCAGCAGCGGGTCGTCTGGGGGTTGCCGCGCCCGTCGGACGAGGAATTGAACGAGGAGGCTGCGATCGCGGTCGACCTGTTCCTTCGCGCCTTCGCACCGCCCTCGGGGGACGAACCGCCCGTCGTCGGCTGACCCGGCGCGCGCCGCGTCAGCCGGGTTCGCCGAAGCGCAGCGTCACGACGGCGCCTCCCCGCGGGTCGTTCGCCAGCATCAGCTGTCCGCCGAAAGTCATGGCCTGCGCACGCGCGATCGTGAGGCCGATGCCGGTGCCGCCGGTCGCGCGCGACCGGCTGGTTTCGCCGCGGACAAAGGGCTCGAACATCTCGTCGATCCGGTCGGGCGGAAAGCCCGGACCGTCGTCGCGCACGACGATTTCGACCTGACCGCCCTGCGCATGGCAATGCACGCGGGCCGCCCCCGCATATTTGATCGCATTGTCGATCACGTTGGTAAGGCATCGCGTCAGCGCATCGGGCTTGGTGCGGATGCTCGCCCGGCAATTCTCGACGATCGTGACGGCTCCGCCGAGCTCGTTCGCATCCTCGACAAGGCTGGCGACCAGCGATTCGATGTCGACTTCAGACCAAGGCTCGCGGCTCTCGCTGCTGCGCGCGAGATCGAGCCCGTCGCGCACCAGCGCCTGCGTCGCCGCCAGGTCGGCGACCAGCCGTTCGCGCAGCACCGGGTCGGTGACGTGCTCGAGTCGCAAGCGCAATCGGGTCAGCGGCGTCTGGAGATCGTGCGCGATCGCCGCGAGAATCTGCGTCCGCTCGCGAAATCCGGCACGCACGCGCTGTTGCATCAGGTTGAACGTCGCCAGCGCACTGCGCACTTCGGTCGGGCCGGTGAGCGGGATCGGTTCGGGATCGATCGACAGCGAGAACCGGCGCGCCGCGGCGCTCAGCCGGCGCAAGGGGACGGTCGTCAGCCGTGCGGCGACGACGGCCAGCGTCGCGCTCGCGACCAGGATCAGCAGCAGATAGACCGGGTCGACCATCGCGCTGGGCGGAATGTGGAGCGCGGGCAGGTCGATCGTCAGGATATGCGGCCGTCCGGCATGATCGACGAAGCGCACCTGCCAGCAATCCACGTGCGGCGAGCGGTCGACCCCGGCCGCGCGCGGCTTGTCGAGGAAGCCCGGGAAGCAAAGCCCGGCGATCTGCCCCGCGCGCGCCTGCGCGGCAGGCCCCAGGCGCGAAGTGAGCATACCGCTCAACCGCGGATCGACCGGCGCAGGACCAAGCTCGGGCAGATAGGGGCGCACGCCGAAGATCTGGCGCCGTGCGATCAGCGCGGCGGTGTGGCTCGGGTCGCGCGCCAGGCGGCTCGCCATGTCCTCGGTACTCGCGACGACGCGTTCGAGTTGCAGCCGCCTGAGTTCGTGCGTGCGCACCCGCTCCGCGACGAACAGCGACGCGATCGACGCGCCCGCCATGCCCAGCGTGAGCAGCAGCGTGATCCTCCCCGCGAGCGAGGCGATCCAGTCGCGTGCGCGCGCGATCATTCGTATTCGACCGGACAGGCGAGCAGATAGCCCTCGTTACGAACCGTCAGGATCAGCTCGTTGCCGCCCGGTTCACCTGCCAGCTTCTGTCGAAGGCGGCTGATCTGGAGGTCGATCGACCGGTCGAACGAAACCGTCGCCTTGCGTTCGGGCAACAGCGTCTCGCGCGAAAGCACGACGTTCGGCGCCTCGACGAACCGGCCGAGCAACCGGAATTCGGCCGAGGACAGCATGACCAGCCGCCCGTCGCCCGCCACCAGCCGCCGCTGAAGCAGGTCGAGCCGCCATGGCCCCAGCCGGGCAAAGCGCGCGTTGCGCGGCCGTCGTTCGTCGCCGCCATTGCCCAGCCGACGCAACAGGTTGCGCACGCGCGCCAGCAACTCGCGCGGCTCGAACGGCTTGGTGAGATAATCGTCCGCGCCCAGTTCAAGGCCGAGCACGCGGTCGAGCGCGCTGTCGCGCGCCGTGACCATGATGATCGCGTCGGCATAGCCTTCGTGCCGCAGCGCGCGGCACAGTGCCAGGCCGTCGCCGTCGGGCAGGTTGAGGTCGAGCACGATCAGCTGGACGGGGGTGCTCGCCAGCGCCGCCCGGATCTCCGCGACATTGCCGGCCGCGACGACGGGATACCCCTCGCGCTCGAGTTGCGCGAGGATCAGTTCGCGAATGTCCGGGTCGTCGTCTGCGACAAGGATACGACCCGCGGGCGCAGCGGGCATCGGGTTCATGGACCATCCTTAGCGCAGCTGAGGGGCGCTGTCGCGACGGTGCTACATTCGGTTACAACCGCGTACCCGGGGCTACCCGGCCGTCCGCAGGTGCGGCGGCAGGCCATGTGCCGAAGCGCTATCGGGGGCCCGTTGCCGCAGCGTCGCATCCGAATCGCGCGAATTGGAGCGTGCTGACGCACCGCCCGGCCCGCCGAACCCGCGCATTTCCGCCGCTCGGGCGATGCGGCGCCGGCCCCCGAAAATCCGCGGTCCGCCGCGAATAACAAGGGGGTCAATATAAAATCCATTCGAAATCCGAATGATAGCGGTTGCAACGCACAGAATCAGGGCATAGCGGTGCACCCCGTGAAAGACGATATGATTGCATCCGTTGATCGTGCATCGCAATTTCTGAAGGCTTTGGCGGGTCGCAGCCGGCTGCTGCTGCTCTGCCATCTTTGGGAAGGCGAGAAGTCGGTGGGGGAACTCGCGCGGTTGACGGATGCGCGCGATACCGCCGTTTCGCAGCAGCTCGCGCTGCTTCGTCGCGAGGGCATGGTCCGTGCCCGGCGCGCGGGGCAGATGATCTATTACTCGCTGGCCAGCGAAGAGGTCGTGCGGATGCTGGAGGCGCTCGACGCGCTGTTCGTGGCACCGGCAAATGTCGACGAACCCCAGGCGGTTCAGGCGCTGGAGGATGCCTCGGCGTAAAGCCGTTCGACGTCCTCGCGGCGCGCCAGCGCGCTCCCCTGGGTCGTCACCGCGGCGGCGCCGCCGGCCAGTCCGTATCGAAGTACCGCGGGCAGCGGTTCGCCGCGTGCGAGCGCAACGGTCATTGCCGCCACCATCGAGTCGCCGGCCCCGACGGTGCTTTCCACGCGCACCGGAATCGCCGGCAGGTGCAACGCCGTCGCGTCGGCGACCAGCAGCGCCCCGGCCTCGCCCAGCGAAACCACCACGACTTCGGCAAAACCCCGCGCCCGCAGGTCGCGCGCCGCCGCCATGGCGGCGGGAATATCGGGCAGCGTCTTGCCGACCAGTTCCTCCAGCTCACGCAGGCTGGGCTTGATCAGATAGGCGCGGCTGCCCTCGCAGGCGGCCAGCGCGGGGCCGGAGGTGTCGACGATCAGCCGTGCGCCGTCGGCCTGCGCGATCCGCGCGACGTCGGCGAGCACCGTGTCCGGGCACCCTGCCGGCAGGCTGCCGGATGCGACGACAAAGGCGGGGCGTGGGGCGAGCGTTCGCAACCGCTCAAGCAACGCCGCGACTTCGTTTTCCGAAAGCGCCGGCCCCGGCAGGACGAACCGGAACTGCTCGCCGGTTTCGGTCTCGTCGACGGCGAAGCTCTCGCGCGTGGTGCCCCGGATCGGCACCGCGGCGGTGGGCACGCCGTCGGCACGCAACAGCGCTTCGAGCGTGGTGCCCGTGCCGCCGCCGGCGGGAAAGATCGCGGTCACCGGCGCGCCGAGCGCATGGGCCACGCGGGCGACGTTGATCCCACCGCCGCCGGGTTCGATTTGGGGCGGCGCGCAACGCAGCTTGTGCGTCGGGCGCACCCGCGGCGTTGCGGTCGACAGGTCGAGCGCCGGGTTGAGCGTCAGCGTTGCAATCGGCTTCATCGTCAGCGGCCGCGCTCCAGGATCGCGCGCACGGCGGGCAGGATCGTGTCGATCGGCCGGTTCGAACGCATGCGGTGCCACCCGCCCAGGTCGCCGACGGTACGGCGGCCCTGGTCGTGGACCACGTGCACGTCGGCATCGGACGCGTCATGGATGCGCCGTGCCACGCGTGCGGCGCGTTCAGCCTCGGGCGCCTCCAGCCAGATGCCGGTAAAGGGGACGCGTGCGCGGCTGGCGAGGAGCGCCGCCACCTCGCGCTCGCCGCGGCTGATGAAGGCGCCGTCGAGGATCACCGACGTGCCGCAGCCCAGATGGTCCTCGGCCGATTCGAACAATGCGGCATAGCTTTCCTCGTCGTTGCGACGCGTATAATGCCTGGGCGGCAGCCGGGTTTCGGGGGCAACGCCGGCCAGCCTTTTGCGGAATACGTCGGCGCGCAGTACGCGAGCGCCTTGCGGGCCGCCCAGCCAGCCGCCGATCAGCCGCGCCAGCGCCGACTTGCCCGTTCCGGAAAGGCCGCCGATCACCACCATCCTCGGCGGGGCGGGCGCCAGCATGCTGTCGACCTGCTCGATATCGCCGCCCACGGCGCCCAGCCGCAGCGACAGATAGAGCGGCATCAGCGACCAGCCCGTCGCGCCTTGGGGGAAAACGTCGACATAACGGTTCGCAAGGATGTTTGCCTCGGTCGGGCGGCCGTCGCGCAGCAGCAATGCGAGCATCCCGGCCAGCGTGAACAGCACGTCCTCGACCGCGCCGGTCGTGCGACGGATGCGGCCGGCATGGGCGCGCCGCAGGATGGCGGAATGCGATTCGGCCAGCGCGCGCCGCTGCGTCGCTGTCCGCGCGAGCGATTCGAGCTGGGCCAGGAAGGCGCTGGCATCGGCAACGGGCGCCACCGCGTGGCGCTCTGCCAGATCATCGGCAATGCGGTACACGGCGCTTGCGTCGAGCCCCCCCTGTTCCAGCCGGGGATCCGGTTCGGTCTGCCCGGCGGCCGCTGCCTCCATGCCGCACCTCCTTCGCGTTGGCGCTTACTGCGCGAATCGGTGCCTAGCATCTCTTTTCTGAACGCAACCCACACCGGCGGGCTCGACTGGCCGGGTGGGGTGGGCGTCCGGGCGGCCGACGACGTCGCGCGACCCGGACTCCCGTATCGACGGGCGCCTCGCGGCGCTCAGAAACTCTGCCAGTCTTCCTCGTTGCCCAGGTCCGGACGGATCAGCGCCGGCACCGCGGCGCCGGGCAGCGGCTTGACCTGCGTGCCGCTCAGCTTCTGGTCGAGCGTCTGTGCCGCGGGCGGGGCGCCGGCGGGCTTGCGGGCCGCGGCGGCCGGGCGCGCCGGTGCAGGGC
>JAFABD010000067.1 GCA_023426225.1 Pseudomonadota bacterium
CCCCCGGCCGGGGGCCGGCCGCGCACTGCCGCGCGTGCTCGGCACTGCCGATGTCGACCGGCTGTTCGCGGTCATTGCCGAACGGATCGCGCGCGATCCGCCCGATCCGCTCGACCTGCGCCTCGCCGCGCTGATCGAGCTGCTCTACGGTTCGGGGCTGCGCGCCACCGAACTCGTGTCGTTGCCGCGCGCCGCGATCGCGCCCGATCGCCCCTATCTGATCCTCAAGGGCAAGGGCGGGCGCGAACGCATGGTGCCGATCTCCGATCGCGCCCGCGCCGCGGTTGCCGAATGGCGCGCGCATGTGCCCGCCGATCAGCCCTGGCTGTTCCCGTCGGGCGCCGGGCATCTGTCGCGCGTGCGGCTGTTCCAGCTCGTGCGCGCGCTCGCGGCGGCGGCGGGGATTCCGCCCGATCGCGTCAGCCCGCACGTCCTGCGCCACGCCTTCGCCACGCACCTGCTCGAAGGCGGCGCCGACCTGCGCGCGCTCCAGGCGATGCTCGGCCATGCCGATATCGGCACGACCGAAATCTACACGCATGTCGACAGCCGGCGGCTGGTCGAACTGGTCAACGAACGGCATCCTTTGCCTGCGGCACTCGTTGACGCGAACCGCCGCGGGGCCTAACCGCGCAGCGATGGCTAGCTTCCTCGACTTCGAGAAACCGATCGCCGAGCTTCAGGGCCGGATCGACGAACTTCGCCGCACCGCCGAGGGCGGCGCGGTCAATATCGACGCCGAAATCGCGCCGCTTCAGGCGAAATCCGATCGGCTGTTGCAAGAAACCTATGCCCGGCTGACGCCGTGGCAGAAGACCCAGGTCGCCCGGCACCCGGAACGGCCGCACTTCAAGCATTATGTCGCCGGGCTGATCGACGACTTCATGCCGCTTGCCGGCGACCGCGCCTTTGCCGACGATTCGGCGATCCTGGGCGGGCTCGGCCGGTTCCGCGGGCGTCGCGTCGTCGTGATCGGACATGAAAAGGGCGACGACACCGCCAGCCGGCTCAAGCACAATTTCGGCATGGGCAAGCCCGAGGGGTATCGCAAGGCGATCCGCCTGATGCGCCTTGCCGACAAGTTCCGGCTGCCGGTGGTGACGCTGGTCGATACCTCGGGCGCGTTTCCCGGCGTCCAGGCCGAAGAGCGCGGCCAGGCCGAAGCGATCGCGCGTTCGACCGAACAGTGCCTCAACCTCGGCGTTCCCGTGGTCGCGGCGATCCTCGGCGAAGGCGGTTCGGGCGGCGCGGTGGCGCTCGCGGCGGGCAACGCCGTGCTGATGATGGAACATGCGGTCTATTCGGTGATCTCGCCCGAAGGCTGCGCGTCGATCCTGTGGCGCACCGCCGACAAGGCGGCCGACGCGGCCGAGGCGATGAAGGTCACGGCGCAGCATCTGAAGGAACTGGGCGTGATCGACCGGATCATTCCCGAACCGCTCGGCGGCGCGCATCGCGATCCGGCGGCGGCGATCGCCGGGCTCGGCGACGCGATCGAGGAATCGCTGCACCGCTTCGACGGGCTCGCCCCCGATGCGCTGCGCCAGGCCCGCCGCGCCAAGTTCCTGGCGATGGGCCGCTTCTGACCGCGATTCGCCGGACGGGGCAGGGCGCGCGCCGGTGGTGTCGTGGCCCGGCGATCGTCGGGCCGGCCCGCTGAACGCAAAACGAGGGGCGCGGCATGGGCCGGCCCCTCGCATTGTTTTCGACACATCGCTTCGGTCGATGCTGCGCTGCCCCGCCTTGGGCGGCGGGGCGCCGGCATTACGACTTCATGTTCGACGAGACGTTGTCGAAGGTCTTGGTGAGCTGGTTGCCCAAGCCCTGCATCGCGGCAATTGCGGCCACCGCGATCAGCGCGGCAATCAGGCCGTACTCGATCGCGGTCGCGCCCTTGCGGTTCGACAAAAGCTTGCGGATCATCTCTGTTTCCCTTCCTGCCCCGCCCGGGGCCGTTCGCAAATGGGATGACGTGCGGTCATCGGTGCACAGGCGGGCGGGGCGGAGGTCCGGGCGGTGCCCGGAACCTCGACCTTTCGGTCGGGCGGTCGGCTTTCACGCCGCCGCCCGCGCCCGAACCGTCTCGCGCGCCGTGATTACGACTTCATGTTCGACGAAACGTTGTTGAACGTCTTGGTGAGCTGGTTGCCCAGGCCCTGCATCGCGGCGATGGCGGCGACGGCGATCAGCGCGGCGATCAGGCCGTACTCGATCGCGGTGGCGCCCTTGGAATTCTTGAGGAAGTTGCGAATCTTCTGCATCTCGGTCTCCACGTTCGGAAGGAAGCTTCATTTACCCGGCCGACCAGGATTTCCCTGATCCGACGCGGATGACCGTAAGCGGGCGGGGTAAAGAAAGGGCTAAGTGGAGACGTTACGAAATGCTTTCCAACTCAGCCCGATGCCGACTGGACGCGCATGCTGACGTTGTTCCACATCTGCGTCGTCGTCGCGCCGAACTCGGTCAGCGCGGCGATGATCGCGATGACGATCAGCGCCAGGATGAAGCCATATTCGACCGCCGTCGCGCCGCGACGGTCGCGGGAAAGGGATTGAAGGGCCTTCCACATCTGTCGCATCGCGCTCGCTTTTCCGCCGATTGCGCTCGGTCATAGCCAAGGAGAGTTAACGAAGTGTCGAAGGCCGAATCCGCAATGCTGCGGGATGGCGAGCCGCACCGCCGGCCGCTGTTCGTCGTCGCCGCCGCGCTGGTCGATTCCGCGGGGCGCGTGCTCGTCCAGCAGCGCCCGGAGGGCAAGGCGATGGCCGGGCTGTGGGAGTTTCCCGGCGGCAAGGTCGAGCCCGGCGAAACGCCCGAGGCGGCGCTGGTGCGCGAGCTCGACGAGGAACTGGCGATCGCCGTTCCGCCCGCGGCGCTCGTGCCGCTCACCTTCGCCAGCGAGCCGCTCGACGGCCGCCAGCTCATCCTGCTGCTCTATGTCGCGCGCGAATGGCAGGGGGAGCCGCGCGCGCGGCACGCCACCGCGCTGCGCTGGTGCGCGCCCGACGCGCTGCGCGCGCTCGCGATGCCGCCCGCCGATGCGCCCTTCATCGACGCGCTCGTCCGCCTCGGCTG
>JAFABD010000083.1 GCA_023426225.1 Pseudomonadota bacterium
GCGCAGCATCGCGCGCGCCGCGGCGGGGCTCGACGCCTCGATCACGCCCTTGCGGGCAGCGCCCGTGCGGTCGGCCGCGCGATAGGCATAGGCCGGCATCAGTCTCTCCCGTTGCGTTCGGGGGCAAGGTGGATCACCCGCCGCTTGCGCCCGTCGGGATCGGCGGCAAAGCACAGGTCGGCGCCCGCGATGCCCAACAGCCGCATGTAACGCCGTCCGCGCCCGATCACGCGCACGCTGCGCGCCGCGGGGTCGAGATAGGCGAGCGCATAGCGCTGTCCCATCCAGCTCCCGCGCTTGATCGGGATCAGATAGCCCGCGCCGTGCGCCAGCGGCGACGGATCGAACCGCCCGCGGATCGCGCGCCCGTCGATCGCGACGCTGCACACCAGCGTCCGGCCCGGCCCCGTCGCGGTACAGTCGAAAAAGCCGAGCCGTCCCTCGTCTGCGGGCATGTCCGCCATCTCAGCGGTAACGGATGATCGGCGTCAGCCCCGCACCGAACGGCGCCGCGCGGCACAGGTCGGGCAGGCGAAAGCGGCCGCCGGTCTCGCCCTGCGTCGCGCCGATCACCGCGAACAGCATCGGATATTCGGCGCAGGCGAGTTCGTGCCCGTCGCACACCAGCCAGCCGCACGCCGCCAGATTCGCCTGATCCTGCGGCGTCGCTGCCGGCCCGGCATAGGGCAGCACCGCGCCAATCGGCGGCTTGCCCGTCTCGGCGTCCTTCATCGAGCGCATCGGGGGCATGGACGGCATGGGCGGCATCGGCGGCGACATGGCTACAGCTCCTCGCGAACGACGCGCGCGACTTCGTCCACCGTGGTGACGCCCGCGCGCAGCTTGGCCACCCCGTCGTCGAGCAGGCTCGGATTGTCGCGCCGCGCCGCCGCCTCCAGATCGGCCTCGGACGCGCCGTCATGGATCATCTTCTGGAACGCGTCGTCGACCGCCACGACCTCGTACAGCCCCGCGCGCCCGCGATAGCCCTCGTCATGGCACCGCGCACAGCCCGTTGCGCGCCACACCGGCGCCCCCACCGGCAGCGCGCCGCCGAGCAACAGCGAATCGGCCTCGCTCGCCACGTCCTCGCGGCGGCAGTCGGGGCACAGCCGCCGGACCAGCCGCTGCGCGCACAGCCCGACCACCATCGGCGCCAGCAGATAGCGCTCGACGCCCATGTCGATCAGCCGCGTCACCGATCCCACCGCGCTGTTGGTGTGCAGCGTCGACAGCACGAAATGCCCTGTCATCGCCGATCGCACCGCCACCTGCGCGGTCTCGTGGTCGCGGATCTCGCCGACCATGATGACGTCGGGGTCCTGGCGCAGGATCGCGCGCAGCCCGCGGGCAAAGGTCATGTCGGTGCGCGGGTTGACCTGCGTCTGCGCCACCCCGGCCAGCTCGTACTCGATCGGGTCCTCGACCGTCATCACGTTGCGCTTGCGGTCGTTCAGCCGGGTGAGCGCGGTGTAGAGCGTCGTCGTCTTGCCCGATCCGGTCGGCCCGGTGACGAGCAGGATGCCGTGCGGCCGCTCGAGCAGCCGGCCGAACACCGCCTGGTCGCGCTCGCTCATGCCGAGCCCGGCCAGATCGAGCTTCAGCGAGCCCTTCTCCAGCAGGCGCAGCACGACGCGCTCGCCATGCTGCGTCGGGATGGTGGAAACGCGCGCATCGACGTCGTGCCCGCCGATGCGCAGCGTCACGCGCCCGTCCTGCGGCACGCGCCGCTCGGCGATGTCCAGCTTGGCCATCACCTTGATCCGGCTGACGAGCAGCGGCGCCAGCGCGCGCGGCGGCTCGATCCGGTCGCGCAGCACGCCGTCGATGCGGAAACGGACGACCAGCCGCTTCTCCTGCGTCTCGACATGCACGTCCGACGCGCCTTCCTTCACCGCCTCCATCAGCAGCGCGTTGATCAGCCGGATCACCGGCGCATCGTCGCGCGTGTCGAGCAGGTCGTCGACGCTCGCGGCGCTGTCGGCCAGCGCGGCCAGGTCCATGTCGCCCAGGTCGAAATCGGCGGCGACGCCCGCGCTTTCGGCATAGGCCTGGTTGAGCGCGGCATCGAACGCCGCGTCGCTCACGCGCGCCAGCCGCGCGCCCGGCGCCAGCCGCTGGATCTCCAGCAGCGCGTCGAGCCCGGCATCCGCGCGCGCGAAACAGGTCAGCCCCTGCCCGTCGGCATCGGGGCGCAGCACCACGCCCTGCCGCAGCGCAAAGCCATAGGGGAGCGTCGGCACCATCACCGGCCGCGCATCGGCGCGGCGGCCGTCGGCCCCCGGCACCGCCGCGCCTGCGTCGGACGGGCTGCCGTCGGCCGCGCCGATCGCCAGCCCCGCCGTCTCCGCGCTCATCGCGCCAGCTCCACCACGGCGTGGACCATCCCCGGCGCCGATCCGCGGTCGATCGCGATCGTGCGGACGCGCAGGTCGGTCGTCCGGTCGAGTTCGGCGATCCAGCCGAGCATCGCATCGTATCGCCCGTCGCGGATCGTCACGCGCGCGCCCGCGCCGCTCGGCTC
>JAFABD010000122.1 GCA_023426225.1 Pseudomonadota bacterium
CTGCCCAGCGCCGCCAGCGCGTCGAGCGCCGCCGCCAGTTCGCGCTCGGGGCCGCCATGGCGTCCCCGCCGGTTCGATCCCAGCGCGATGGCATAGCTTGTCGTTCCCACACGCGTCTGCCTATCCGGGGTGCATGTCCACGCCAAGCCCCCAGCCGAATCGCGATTGTCCGCGCTGTCCCCGCCTCGTCGCGCTGCGTGCGCAGTTGCGCGCGGCGCAGCCCGACTGGTGGAACGCGCCGGTCCCGCCCCATGGCGACGCCGATGCCTGGCTCGCGGTGGTCGGGCTCGCGCCCGGGCGGACGGGCGCCAACCGCACCGGGCTCGCCTTCACCGGCGATGAATCGGGCGCGATGCTCTTCGCCACGCTCGCGCGGACCGGGCTTGCCGACGAAGGCCGGCCGCACGGGGTGGTGATCCTCAACGCCGTCCGCTGCCTGCCGCCCGAAAACCGGCCGACGACCGCCGAAATCCATAGCTGCCGCGACTTCCTCGCCGCCGATGCGGCACGGCTGCCCGCGCGCATCTGGATCGCGCTGGGGGAGGTCGCGCACCAGTCGACCGTCAAGGCGCTCGGCGGAAAGCTGCCCAAGGCCCGCTTCGCGCACGGTGCCGAGCACCGCATGCCCGACGGGCGCGTGGTGCTCGATAGCTATCACTGCTCGCGCTACAACCAGAATACCGGCCGCATCACGCCCGCGATGCTCGACGCGGTGTTCGCCCGTGCGATCGCGCTGCGCGGCTGACCGCGCCGCGGCGGCTCAGATGTCCTGCACCAGCCGCCCGTAAAGCTCGGGCCGCCGGTCGCGGAAGAAGCCGAATGCGGCGCGGTGGCGCTTGATCCGGTCGAGGTCGAGCGTCGCGGTGATGACGCCGGTCTCGGTCCGGTCGAGCTCGGCCTGGATGTCGCCGCGCTCGTCGCAGATGAAGCTGGTGCCGTAAAAGGTCTGGCCATGCTCGGTGCCGACGCGGTTGGCGGCGATCACCGGCACGACGTTCGACACCGCATGGCCCACCATCGCGCGCCGCCACAGCCGGGCGGTGTCGAGGCTCGCGTCATGCGGCTCGTTGCCGATCGCGGTGGGATAAAAGAGCAGCTCGGCGCCCATCAGCATCATCGCGCGCGCGGTTTCGGGATACCACTGGTCCCAGCACACGCCGACGCCCAGCTTGGCGCCGGGGCCGTCCCACACCTTGAACCCGGTATTGCCGGGGCGGAAATAGAATTTCTCCTCATATCCCGGGCCGTCGGGGATATGGCTCTTGCGATAGACCCCGGCGACCTTGCCGTCGGGGCCGATCATCGCCAGGCTGTTGTAATGGTGCGGCCCGTCGGCCTCGAAAAAGCTGGTCGGGATATGGATGCCCAGCTCGGCGGCCAGCGCCTGCATCGCCCGCACCGCCTTGTGTTCGCCCACCGGCTTGGCGTTGGCGAACAGCCCCTCGTCCTCGACGCGGCAGAAATATTCGCCCTCGAACAGCTCGGGCGGCAGCACCACCTGCGCACCGCGGCCGGCGGCCTCGCGCACCAGTTCGGAAACCTGCGCGATATTGTGGTCGATGTCGTTGGTGAAGGGCAGCTGCAGCGCCGCGACGGTCACTTGGGTCATGGCGCCCATGTAATCGATGGCGGCGGCAAATCCACCCCCGTCGCGTCCGTGCCCCCGTCCCGGCGGACGCCGGAAACGGGGGCACGGGTCGGGATCAGCGCGCCGGAATCTGCTGGCTGATGCAGTGGAAGCTGCCGCCGCCGGTCAGGATATGGTCGGCGCGCAGCCCCGCGATCGTGCGGCCGGGGAACAGCGCCGCGAGCGCGGCCACCGCCGC
This sequence comes from Pseudomonadota bacterium, assembly GCA_023426225.1. Taxonomy (GTDB): domain Bacteria; phylum Pseudomonadota; class Alphaproteobacteria; order Sphingomonadales; family Sphingomonadaceae; genus Sphingomonas. The sequence continues at coordinate 1,827 of JAFABD010000122.1, forward strand.
CTCGTCCTGGTCGGTGCCGTACAGCGGCACGACCACCGCGGCGTTGCCGATATAGAAGTTCATGTAGCTGGCGGGGATCACCTCGCCTTCGTCGTTGAGCACGCGACCGGGCGAGGGCAGGCGCGCCAGTTCGACGCCGAACGCCTGCGCGCGCGCGGCGGCATCCTGATAGATGCGCCAGTTGGGGTCGTTCTCCGCCGCCTCGGGGATCAGCAGCCGGTTGGGGCCGATGAAGCGGGCGAGATTGTCGACATGGCCGTCGGTATGGTCGTTCAACAGCCCGTCGCCCAGCCACAGCACGCGCGTCATCCCCAGGTCGGACGCCAGCCGCGCCTCGATCTCGGCGCGGGTCAGCGCGGGGTTGCGGTTGGGGTTCAACAGGCACTGCTCGGTCGTGACGACCAGCCCGGTGCCGTCGCCGTCGATCGCGCCGCCTTCCAGCACCCAGTCGTGCGCGGCGCAATCGAGCCCGCGGCTCGCCGCCAGCCGGGCGCCGATGTCGCTGTCGCCGGGCAGATCGTATTTGCCGCCCCAGCCGTTGAAGCCGAAGTCATGCGCGCGTCCCGCGGCGTCGAGGATCGGCGCGGTGTCGCGCAGCCAGATGTCGCCGAACGCCTCGACGACGACCTGCGCGAAATCGCCCGCCATCGCGGTGGCGGCGGCGCCCGCATCGGCGTCGGCGGCGACCAGGATCACCTGCTCGCCGCGCCCTTCGGCATGGACCGCGCGGGCAAAGGCGACGACTTCGGCGCGCGCCGGTTCCAGATCCTCGAGCCATAGCTCGCCATGGCTGGGAAAGCCGATCCAGACCGCATCATGCGGCGCCCATTCGGGGGGAGGGGTCAAAGTCATCCGCCGCCCTTACCACATCGTGTCGCGCGGAAAAGACCGGCCGGGGCCGCGCCCCCCCCCCCGATGGGCC
>JAFABD010000143.1 GCA_023426225.1 Pseudomonadota bacterium
CCGCGGCGGGCATGCCGGCGACGACGAGCGGGAGCAGCGCGGCGGCGGCGACTGCCAGGCGGCGGAAGCGGCCGGGGCGGCGGCGGGCAGCGATCACGGCTGGTCCCCCAGCAGCTCGTCCTCGATCAGCGCGGTCGGGATCACGCCCGCATCGAGGAAGCGCGCGAACACGTCGCGCATGTCGAGCCCCTGCCCCGCGCGATCGGCGCGTTCGGACAGCCGCGCGACGAGATGGTCGAACTGAAGCTTGCCGACGATATAGCTGGTGCCATAGCCCGGCTGGCGCAGGTAGAGGAGCTGTTCGAAACCGACGAGCGGGCTCGCCGGATCGGACCAGCCGCGCGGCGTCCAGCGCGCATGGAAGCGCCCCGCCTGTTCGAGATCCCATTCGTTCGCCTGGACGTGCAGCGAGGCGAGCCCGCGCGCGGCGCGGTTGGCGAGCATGATATAGACGATCTCGCGCCCGCGCGGCAGATCGTCGTAGAGGCCGGCGTGCATCGCCAGCTCCTCGAGCGCGGTGGCGAACCCCTCCGACCGCGCGTCGTACATGTTGAACAGCGGCGCCGCGGCGCGCACCGGATCGGGATGCGGCTGTTCGCGCCGGCGCATCAGTTCGACCCAGTGATAGAAGTGCGAATAGAGCGGCATCGGATCGAGCGCCGCGCCGTGCCCGAAAAAGTCGCGCCGGTCGGGCGCGGTATAATCGAGCAGCCGCGCCTGGAGCGCCGCGCGATAGGCGGGGCGATCGTCCATCAGCCGCAGCGAGACGAGGAAATCGCCGAGCCGCGTCAGCCGTTGCTGCGACCAGGCGCGATAGGCGGCGGGATCGTCGCGCGCGACGAGCGGCGGCAGGTCGCGGTTGCGCAGCTCCTCGAGCCGCAGCCCGGTGATCGCGCGGTCGAGCTCGCGCCGGAGCAGCGCCACCTGCTGATCCCAGCCATAGGGGACGAGGTGGACGTTCGCCTCGTACCAGTCATATTGCGCCTTGCCGACGCCCGACGGGCCGGTTTTCGACGGCGCCTGCGCCGCCACCCAGTCGCGGAACGCCTCGGTCGCGACGCGCGCATCGCGCACCGCGCGGCGCAGCGACCCCGGCGCCCCCGCAAGCGAGACGGTCGGATCGCCTTCGAGCGTGTGGAGCCGCAGCGTCCCCGCCTCGAGCGCGGCGAGCGTGTCGACCTGGCCCTGGAGCGCGCGGCCGGCATAGCGCCACAGGTCGCGCGCATTGCCGTCCTTGAGGTTCGACCGCGCCTGTTCGAGCAGCGCGGGAACCGCCGCGAGCCGGCGCGTCAGCGTCGCGGCGTCGTCGCGCGACAGCGGGAAGCGATAACGGAACAGGTCGATCGCGGGCGCGGTGGTGCCTTCATGATCGGGCACGTCGCTCATTTCCGCCCAGACATTGGCATAGAAGCCCGGATCGCGCGCGAACGGCCGCAGCACGTTGAGATCGAAGTCGAGGCCGTTCATCTCCGCCTCGATCAGCCGCGCGTCGATGTGCATCGCGCGCGTCCAGCCCGACCGGTCGAGCGCGCGGAACCGCGTCCGCATCCGCGCAAGGTCGCCGCGCTTGCGCTCGATCGCGGCGGGCGTGAAATCGGGAACGCCGCGCGTGACCTCGGGCGCGGCAACCTCACGCCATTCGGCGAAGAAGCGCGCCAGGTTGGTCTGGCCGACCGGCCCCGCCTGGGGCGCAACGATCGCTGCACCGAACATCAAAGCCGCCTGCCACATCGTGCGTTCCGCGCCCCATTGTTGCAATCTTATGTCGCAGTGCAGCGTATACGATATAAACCGACGATCAAGCGCGAATGACCGATGGCGCCCCTTTTCGTCAGGTTCGCGATGCCCCCGCCATGTTACGGATGGCCCGCGCAGGCACCGGAGGGCGAAAAAGGACGGCATGGCGATCGAGCAGACACGCACCGCAAGCGGCGCCGCGCCGCGGGAACCACAGGGGTTGCACGGGCCGCAGGGGCAGCGGGGGCCGCAGGGACTGAGCGAGGCCGAGGCCGCGGCGCGGCTGGCCGCCGACGGGCCGAACGAACTGCCGCGCGGCAAGCGGCGGACGCCGTGGCGAATCGCGCTGGAGGTGCTGACCGAGCCGATGCTGGCGATGCTGCTGGCCGCGGGCGGCATCTATTTCGTGCTGGGCGACCATGGCGAGGCCGCGATCCTGCTGGCCTTTGCCAGCCTGTCGATCGCGATCACGATCGTCCAGGAGACGCGCACCGAGCATGTGCTCGAGGCGCTGCGCGACCTGTCGGCGCCGCGCGCGCTGGTGATCCGCGACGGCGCGACGGTGCGCGTGCCGGGACGCGAGGTGGTGGCGGGCGACCTGATCCTGCTCGACCAGGGCGACCGGGTGGCGGCGGACGCGCGGCTGATCGAGGCACAGGGGCTGGAGGCCGACGAATCGCTGCTCACCGGCGAATCGGTGCCGGTGCGCAAGCGTGCCGCGCAGCCCGGCGATGCCGACGACGCCGCGCCCGGCGGCGACGACCTGCCGCAGGTGTTTTCGGGATCGGTGGTGACGCGCGGCAGCGGGCTGGCGCAGGTGACGGCAACCGGGCCGCGCAGCCGGATCGGCGCGATCGGCCGCTCGCTCGCGACGCTGGAGACGAGCGCGCCGCGGCTGCAACAGGAAACCGCGCGGATCGTCGCATGGTGCGCGGCCGGCGGGATCGGCGTCGCGCTGGCGGTGGTGCTGCTCTATGGGCTGACGCGCGGCCATTGGCTCGACGCGCTGCTGGCGGGGATCGCGATCGCGATGTCGCTGCTGCCCGAGGAGTTTCCGGTGGTGCTCACCATCTTCCTCGCGATGGGCGCGTGGCGGATCGCCAAGGGCGGCGTGCTGACGCGGCGGACCGCCGCGATCGAGACGATGGGCGCGGCGACGGTGCTGTGCACCGACAAGACCGGCACGCTGACGCAGAACCGGATGACCGTGGCGGCGATGTGGCAACCCGACGCCGGGCACGCGGCGATCGACGCGGACGGCGCCGCCGAACGCCATCGCACGCTGCTCGCCACCGCCGCGCTGGCGAGCGCGCCGGTGCCGATCGACCCGATGGAAATCGCGTTCCACGCCGCGGCGCAGCGCGCGGGCTTTGCCGTCCCCGCCGCCGACGGGCTGGTGGCGAGCCACGCGCTGCGCGCCGACCTGCTCGCCATGTCGAACCTGTGGGCGGGCGATGCCGCCGACGGCAGCCTGCGCGTCGCGACCAAGGGCGCGCCCGAGGCGATCGCGCGGCTGTGCCGGCTCGACGGCGCCGAACGCGCCGCGTTCGATGCGGCGGCGCGGACGATGGCGGCACAGGGCATGCG
>JAFABD010000155.1 GCA_023426225.1 Pseudomonadota bacterium
GATCATCGGCGGCGTGCGCGCGATGCGCCGCGGGCTGGTGCGTCCCGACTGACGCCGAGCGTCAGACCGCGCGCGCCAGCCGTGCGGCGAGGCGCGGCGGCAGGAGCGCCGCCGCCGCCGTCTTGAGGCGGGCGGTGATCGGCGTGACGACATGGTCGGCACCCCTGAGCATCGCGGCATAGCCGTCATGCGCGACCGTGCGCGGGCTGGCCTTGGGCTCGTGCGCGGTGCGGCTGTCCTCGGCATGGGCGCGGACGAAGAAGCGCGTTTCGGTGAGATCGGGCATCAGCGCGGCGACGGTGATGCCGTGGCGCGCCACCTCGTCGCGAAGCGCCTCGGCAAAGGCATAGAGGAACGCCTTGGTGCCCGAATAGACCGCGAGCCGCGGCGACGGACCGAATGCGACGATCGACGATGTGATGAGCAGGCGGCCCGAGCCGCGCGCTGCCATTGCCGGCAGGAAGTGCTTCGCCGCGTCGACCACCGACGCGATGTTGACCGCGATCGCCTCGCGTTCGAGCGCGAGGTCGGTTTCGCCGACGAAATCGCCGAGCGCGCCGGTGCCCGCATTGAGCATCAGATAATCGGGAATGGCGCCCGCGTCGCGGCAGCGATCGAACAGCGTGACGCCCGCCCGGGGCGCGGCGAGATCGAGCGACCAGCATTCGACCGAGGCTGCGCCCGCGGTGCGCAGTGACGCCGCCGCCTGTTCGAGCCGCGCCGGATCGCGCGCGACGAGAATGAGCCGACAGCCGTCGGCGGCGGCGCAGCGGGCGAGTTCGAGGCCGATGCCGCTGGACCCGCCGGTGACGAGCGCGAGCGGCGGGCGGGTGTTGGGCATGATGGTCCTTTCAGGGCAAGCGGCAGGCTTGCTTCCGGACAACGCATTGAAGTGCCGCGGGCTCCGGTCGCTGCGGATGCGCGATGCGCGCTTGCGGGGGCAGGGTGAGCAAGGCTAGAGCAAAAGGGTGATTGCCAAGGCGGATCTGGACCCGGCGCGCAACCGGCTGGTAGCCGCGCTCAAGCGCGTGGCGACGGGAGACCGCGCGGCGCTCCGCCTCGTCTATGATATGACTGCGGCAAAGCTGTTTGGCGTGTGCCTGCGCATTGCCGGCGATCGTGATGCGGCCGAGGACATCTTGCAGGACGTGTATCTCAAGGTCTGGCAGCGGGCAGGGCGGTTCGATCCGGACCGTGCGAGCCCCGTGACCTGGCTGTGCACGATCGCCCGCAACACCGCGATCGACTGGCGCCGCTCGCGCCCCGTGGCGGCGGCGGAGGCGGTGCTGCCCGCAGAAGCCGCAGCCGAGATGCCCGATGAGCGGCCCGCCGCCCCCGACCAGATCGCCGCCGCGCAGGAAGAGGCGCGGATCGCGGCATGCCTCGCCGCGCTCGAACCGCATCAGGGCCAGGCGATCCGCAGCGCCTTTTTCGACGGCTATTCCTATCCGCAGCTCGCACAGGCGATGGCGGTCCCGCTGGGAACGATGAAGAGCTGGGTGCGGCGCGGGCTGATCCAGTTGAAGGCGTGCCTGGGCGATGGCTGAGCCGATGTCTGCCGAAGAACGCGACCTGCTCGCGGCCGAGCTGGCGCTGGGCCTGCTGGAAGGCGAGGCGCGGGCGCAGGCGCTGCGGCTGAAACTCGCCGACCGCGACTTCGCACGCGCATGCGACGCCTGGGCCGAGCGGATGGCGCCGCTGTGTGCGGGGTTCGACGCGGCCGAACCGCCGGCGCTGTGGCCGCAGATCGAGGCGCGGCTGGGCGCCGCCGACGAGGCCGAGGAACGGCTGCGCTTCTGGCGGTGGAGCACGCTGGCGTCGGCTGCGGTGGCGGCGGCACTGTTGCTGGTGATCCTGCTGCAGCCGGCGTCGGAAGTCGTCGATTCGCCCCCGCGCTCGCAGGAGCCCAACGCGGTCGTCGTCGCGCAACTCGAAGCACCCGCAGGCGAGACGGTCGATGCCTTCCTCGCAGCCAATTACGAACCGGCGACGGGCGTGCTGCGCATCCGCGCGATCCGGATGCCCGACAGCGCGCTCAAGCCCGAACTGTGGGTGATCCCGGCCGACGGCGTGCCGCGGTCGCTGGGGCAGGTTTCGGCGCGGGGCGTGTCGCAGCTGGCAGTCGCGGTGCCGCACCGCAAGCTGATGCAGGAAGGCGCGGTGCTGGCGATCACGATGGAGCCGCGCGCCGATGCGCCGCATGCGCGCCCGACCGGCCCGCGCGTCGCCGAAGGCAAGATTTCGACAATCTGATCGCGGCGGCTGCATCCGCAGCGCCGGTGCATCCGTAGCTTGAGCGTGCCCCCCGGATGGCGGGGGGCGTGCAAGAGGAGGATGCACGATGCACAAGCGTTCCAAGACCGCCACGATCGCGACGCTGGCCCTGATCGCAGCGATGGGCGCCGCCGCCCCGGCGCTGGCCGGCGGGCAGGGGGCGATGCATGCCGGCCATGCCGCCCCGGCGGCGTCGGGCACGATCGTCGACGCGGCGGTCGCCTCGCCCGATCACACCACGCTGGTCGCGGCGGTGAAGGCCGCCGGGCTGGTCGACGTGCTGGCGGGGAAGGGGCCGTTCACGGTCTTTGCGCCGACCAACGCCGCCTTTGCCAAGCTGCCGGCGGGCACCGTCGAGACGCTGCTCAAGCCGGAGAACAAGGCGCAACTGGCTGCGGTGCTGACCTATCATGTCGTTCCGGGCCGGCTGAACGCCGCCGATATCGCCGCGCGCGCGAAGGCGGCGGGCGGCCGCGCGACGCTGAAGACGGTGCAGGGTGCGATGCTGACCGTATCGCAGGCGCCCGACGGCGGCTGGATGCTCACCGACGCCAAGGGCGGCACCGCGCGCATCACCGCCGCCGACATGAACCAGTCGAACGGGGTGATCCATGTGATCGACAGCGTCGTGCTGCCCTGATCGCCCGAACGCCGGCGCCGGGTCCCGACGGCGCCGGTGCGGTCGCGACATCCTGCCGGGCAATCGCCCGCGATGCCGTGACGGGACTGCCGGGACGCGCCGGCACCCGGCAGTCGAGCCGCCGCCCCCGTTTCCCCGGGGCGGCGGCTCATTTGTTTCCGAGGCAGCACGGCGCGGGTGGGGCGGGGCAGCGGCGGACGCCGCGCAAAACAAAACCGCCGCCCGGTTGCCCGGACGGCGGCCTTGTGGGTTGCGAACGGTCGATGCCGATCATCCGGCGCGGCGGGCGATGCCCGCCGGACGGCGCGGATTACTCCGCGTCGTTCAGATAATCGCCGGCATCGGCGTCGGTGCCATGGCCCGACGACACGACCGTGGCGAGCGCGTCGTCGCCGGTGCCGGCCGAGTCACGCGGGCTGCGCGCGAGCTCGGCAGCATGCTCCTCGGCTGCCGTGGCGGGCGCGATGAGCGAAGCCTCGGCCATCTTGCGATGGGCGACGCGGAGCGCGGCATCGCGCGAGGTCGCCGCGACACGAAGGCGGTTCATGCCCGCGCCGGTACCCGCGGGGATGAGCCGGCCGACGATGACGTTCTCCTTCAGGCCGAGCAGCGTGTCCTTCTTGCCCTGGACCGCCGCTTCGGTAAGCACGCGGGTGGTTTCCTGGAACGACGCCGCCGAGATGAAGCTGCGGGTCTGCAGCGACGCCTTGGTGATGCCGAGCAGGATGGGCTTGCCCTGCGCCGGCTGCTGGCCGGGGGCCAGCTTGGCGTTGAGGTCGTCCATTTCCTCGCGATCGACCTGTTCGCCGGCCAGCAGCGTGGTGTCGCCGCCGTCGGTGATCTCGACCTTCTGCAGCATCTGGCGAACGATCACCTCGATGTGCTTGTCGTTGATCTTCACGCCTTGCAGTCGATAGACTTCCTGGATTTCGCTGACGAGATATTCGGCCAGCGCCTCGATGCCGAGGACTTCCAGGATGTCGTGCGGATCGGGCGAGCCGCCGATCAGGTTGTCGCCACGCTTGACGTAGTCGCCTTCCTGAACGTCGATCACCTTCGACTTCGGGACCAGATATTCCACGACCTCGCCGCCGTCCTCCGGCTGGATGCCGATCTTGCGCTTGGCCTTGTAGTCCTTGCCGAACACCACGCGGCCCGAGACCTTTGCGATGATGGCATTTTCCTTGGGCTTGCGCGCTTCGAACAGCTCGGCGACGCGCGGCAGACCGCCGGTGATGTCGCGGGTCTTGGCGGACTCGCGGGCCACACGGGCCAGAACGTCACCGCCCTGCACCGTGGCACCATCCTCGACCGAGATCACCGCACCCGGCGCCAGCATGTAGCGGGCGGCTTCGCCGGCAGCCTCGCCGGTGAGGGTCAGGCGCGGACGGAGGTCCTCCTTCTTGCCCGCACCGCGATATTCGGTGACGACGCGCTGGGCGATGCCCGTCGCTTCGTCGACCTGCTCGGTCATGGTCTTGCCGTCGATGAGGTCCTGATACTTCACCGTACCGCCGGTTTCGGTGATCACCGGCATGGTGAACGGATCCCATTCGGCCATCCGGTCGCCCTGGCTCACCACATGGCCGTCATCGAACATGACATAGGCGCCATAGGGGATGCGATCGACCGAGAGCTCGCGGCCGTCCATGTCGACGATCGCCATCTCGCCCGAGCGGCTGAGCACGACGCGGCGACCACGGTGATCGAGGATCACGCGCAGGTCGCGATACTGGATCGTGCCGTCGGCCGGCGCTTCGAGGTTCGACTGCTCGTTGAGCTGCGCCGCGCCGCCGATGTGGAAGGTACGCATCGTCAGCTGCGTGCCCGGCTCACCGATCGACTGCGCCGCGATGACGCCGACCGCCTCGCCGATGTTCACCGGCGTACCGCGGGCGAGGTCACGCCCGTAACACTTGGCGCACACGCCCATTTTGGCTTCGCAGACCAGCGGCGAGCGGATCTTCACCGACTGGACGCCGATGCCCTCGATCTGCGCGATCATCGGCTCGTCGAGCAGCGTGCCGACCGGGATGGCGATCGTGTTCGTCTTGGGATCGACGATATCCTCGGCCGTGGTACGGCCCAGGATGCGCTCGCCGAGCGACGCGATGGTCGAGCCGCCCTGAACGATCGCCTTCATCTCCAGCGCGCGTTCGGTGCCGCAATCGTCCTCGGCCACGACGCAATCCTGCGACACGTCGACCAGACGGCGGGTAAGGTACCCCGAGTTCGCCGTCTTGAGCGCGGTGTCGGCCAGACCCTTACGGGCGCCGTGGGTCGAGTTGAAGTATTCAAGGACGGTCAGACCCTCCTTGAAGTTCGAGATGATCGGCGTTTCGATGATCTCGCCCGACGGCTTGGCCATCAGGCCGCGCATGCCCGCGAGCTGCTTGATCTGCGCCGCCGAACCACGGGCACCCGAGTGGGCCATCATGTAGATGGCGTTGTCGGGCATCAGACGGCCGGTCTCGGGGTCCTTCTTGACCGCCTTGATCTCGTCCATCATCGCCGCGGCCACCTGGTCGCCGCAACGGCTCCAGGCGTCGATCACCTTGTTGTACTTTTCCTGCTGGGTGATCAGGCCGTCCTGATACTGCTGCTCATAGTCCTTCACGAGCGCACGGGTTTCCTCGACCAGCGCTTCCTTCGCGGCCGGGATCACCATGTCGTCCTTGCCGAACGAGATGCCGGCCTTGAACGCGTGACGGAAGCCGAGGCTCATGATCGCGTCGGCGAACAGCACGGTCTCCTTCTGGCCGGTGTGACGATAGACCTCGTCGATCACGTCGCCCACGTCCTTCTTGGTGAGCAGGCGATTGACGACGTCGAACGGCACCTTGTGGCTCTTCGGCAGGCACTCGCCGAGCAGCATGCGGCCCGGCGTGGTCTCGTAGCGCTTGAGGTACGAGTTGCCGTTCTCGTCGGTCTGGGGAACGCGGCTGGTGATGCGGGTGTGCAGCGTCACCGCGCCGGCGTTGAGGGCCTGGTGGACCTCCGCCATGTCGGCGAGGATCATGCCTTCGCCCGGCTCGCCTTCCTTCTCCATGGTGATGTAGTAGAGACCGAGCACCATGTCCTGCGACGGCACGATGATCGGCTTGCCGTTCGCGGGGCTCAGGATGTTGTTGGTCGACATCATCAGGACGCGCGCTTCCAGCTGGGCCTCGAGGCTCAGCGGAACGTGGACGGCCATCTGGTCACCGTCGAAGTCGGCGTTGAACGCCGAGCAGACCAGCGGGTGAAGCTGGATCGCCTTGCCTTCGATCAGCACCGGCTCGAACGCCTGGATGCCCAGACGGTGGAGCGTCGGCGCGCGGTTCAGCAGCACCGGGTGCTCGCGGATCACCTCGTCCAGGATGTCCCAGACTTCCTTGCGCTCCTTCTCGACCCACTTCTTCGCCTGCTTCAGGGTCATGGACAGACCCTTGGCATCGAGACGGGCGTAGATGAACGGCTTGAACAGCTCGAGCGCCATCTTCTTCGGCAGGCCGCACTGGTGCAGCTTGAGCTCCGGACCGGTCACGATGACCGAACGGCCCGAATAGTCGACGCGCTTGCCGAGCAGGTTCTGACGGAAGCGGCCCTGCTTGCCCTTGAGCATGTCGGACAGCGACTTGAGCGGACGCTTGTTCGCACCGGTGATGGTGCGGCCGCGGCGGCCGTTGTCGAACAGCGCGTCGACGGCTTCCTGCAGCATGCGCTTTTCGTTGCGGACGATGATGTCCGGCGCGCGCAGCTCCATCAGCCGCTTGAGGCGGTTGTTACGGTTGATCACGCGGCGATACAGATCGTTGAGATCCGAGGTCGCGAAGCGGCCGCCGTCCAGCGGCACCAGCGGGCGCAGTTCGGGCGGGATCACCGGCACGACGTCGAGGATCATCCATTCGGGACGGTTGCCCGATTCGATGAAGCTTTCGACGACCTTGAGGCGCTTGATGATCTTCTTGGGCTTCAGCTCCGACTTGGTCTCGGCCAGTTCCTTGAGCAGGTCCTGACGCTCGCCTTCGAGGTCGAGGTCCATCAGCATCTGCTTGACGGCCTCGGCGCCGATGCCGGCCGAGAAGGCGTCCTCGCCATACTCGTCCTGCGCGTCGAGCAGTTCGTCCTCGGTGAGAAGCTGGTACTTCTCAAGCCCGGTCAGGCCCGGCTCGATGACGATGTAGCTTTCGAAGTACAGTACGCGCTCGAGCTGCTTGAGCTGCATGTCGAGCAGCAGGCCGATGCGGCTCGGCAGCGACTTCAGGAACCAGATGTGCGCGACCGGGGCGGCCAGTTCGATATGGCCCATGCGCTCGCGGCGGACCTTCGACACGGTCACTTCCACGCCGCACTTTTCGCAGACGATGCCCTTGTACTTCATGCGCTTGTACTTGCCGCACAGGCACTCATAGTCCTTGATCGGACCGAAGATGCGCGCGCAGAACAAGCCGTCACGCTCGGGCTTGAACGTGCGGTAGTTGATCGTCTCGGGCTTCTTGATCTCACCGAAGGACCAGCTGCGGATCCGGTCCGGCGACGCGATCCCGATCTGGATCTGGTCGAAGGTCTCCGGCTTGGCGAGCGGGTTCGCGAAGTTGGTAAGTTCGTTCATTTTTTCAGTCCCTCTAGGGGTGAATTCACTGAGGTGTCGGCCCGAGGGCAATCCGCGCTACCGCCATGCTCAACACCGCCAGACAAATTATCGCCGGGGCGAGAAGGGGCAACACGATTACCCAGGAGCTACCGGCCTTCCAGTGAGCAATCGTGAGCGAAGCGAGCACCAAACCAACCGCGCCTGTAAGAACAGCGGTTTGTTTCGGCGCCTTCGCTACGACGCTATCTGGATGGCCGAGCAGGTTCACTCCGCCGCTTCGGCCAGATCGCCGTCCTCTTCCATCGACTTGAGCTCGACGTTGAGACCCAGCGAGCGCATTTCCTTGACGAGCACGTTGAAGCTCTCCGGAATGCCGGCCTCGAAGGTGTCGTCGCCCTTGACGATCGCTTCGTAGACCTTGGTGCGGCCGACCACGTCGTCCGACTTCACCGTCAGCATTTCCTGGAGCGTGTAGGCCGCGCCATAGGCCTGGAGCGCCCACACTTCCATTTCACCGAAGCGCTGACCGCCGAACTGCGCCTTACCGCCCAGCGGCTGCTGGGTGACGAGGCTGTACGGCCCGATCGAACGTGCGTGGATCTTGTCGTCGACAAGGTGGTGGAGCTTCAGGATGTACTTGTAGCCCACGGTCACCTTGCGGTCGAACGCCTCACCGGTGCGGCCGTCGAACAGCGTCACCTGACCGGACTCGTCGAGCCCCGCCAGCCGCAGCATGTCGGCAACGTCCTTTTCGACCGCGCCGTCGAACACCGGCGTGCCCATCGGAACACCCGAACGGACATTCTGCGCCAGTTCGATCACCTGGTCGGTCGAACGATGATCGAGCTCGTCGGCATAGCTTTCGCCATAGACGGTCTTGAGCATGTCCTTGACCGCTTCGGGCGGCTCGCCCGCCTGCGGATCGGGGTTGGCGGCCCGCCATGCGTCGAGCGCCGCGCCGATCTTGCGGCCGAGGCCGCGCGCAGCCCAGCCGAGGTGCGTTTCAAAGATCTGCCCGACGTTCATGCGCGAAGGCACGCCCAGCGGGTTGAGCAGGAAGTCGACCGGCGTCCCGTCCTCGAGGAACGGCATGTCCTCCTGCGGCAGGATGCGGCTGATGATGCCCTTGTTGCCGTGGCGGCCGGCCATCTTGTCGCCCGGCTGCAGCTTGCGCTTCACCGCGACGAACACCTTGACCATCTTCAGCACGCCCGGCGGCAGCTCGTCGCCCCGCTCCAGCTTCTCGCGGCGATCCTCGAACTTGTCCTTGATGCGCTTCACGGCCTCGTCATACTGGCCCTTCACCGCTTCAAGGTCGCCCTGGACCTTGTCGTCCGCGACGGCGAACTTCCACCATTCGTGGCGGTCGACGCTGTCGAGCACTTCCTCGTCGATCGTCACGCCCTTCTTGATGCCCTTGGGCGCCGCGGTCGCGGTCTGACCCAGCAGCATCTCGCGCAGACGCGACCAGGTCGCGCGGTTGAGGATGTTGCGTTCGTCGTCGGCGTCCTTGCGCAGACGCTCGATTTCCTCGCGCTCGATCGCCAGGGCACGCTCGTCCTTGTCGATGCCGTGACGGTTGAACACGCGGACGTCGACGATCGTGCCCGACACGCCCGGCGGCAGACGCAGCGAGGTGTCGCGCACGTCGCTGGCCTTTTCGCCGAAGATGGCGCGGAGGAGCTTTTCTTCCGGCGTCATCGGGCTTTCGCCCTTGGGCGTGATCTTGCCGACCAGGATGTCGCCCGGCTCCACTTCGGCGCCGACATACACGATGCCCGCCTCGTCGAGGTTGCGCAGCGCTTCCTCGCCGACATTCGGGATGTCGCGGGTGATGTCTTCCGGCCCGAGCTTGGTGTCGCGCGCCATCACTTCGAACTCATCGATGTGGATCGACGTGAACACGTCGTCCTTCACGATGCGCTCGTTGATCAGGATCGAGTCCTCGTAGTTGTAGCCGTTCCACGGCATGAACGCGACGAGCACGTTGCGGCCCAGCGCCAGCTCGCCGAACTCGGTCGAGGGGCCGTCGGCGATCACGTCGCCGGCCTGCACCACGTCGCCCACCTTCACCAGCGGACGCTGGTTGATGCAGGTCGACTGGTTCGAGCGCTGGAACTTCATCAGCGTGTAGATGTCGACGCCGCTCTCGCTGGCATCGACCTCGCCGGTGGCGCGGATGACGATACGCGTCGCGTCGACCTGGTCGACGATGCCCGAACGCTTGGCGGCGATCGCCGCGCCCGAGTCACGCGCAACGGTCTCTTCCATGCCGGTGCCGACGAAGGGCGCTTCCGCCTTCACCAGCGGCACGGCCTGACGCTGCATGTTCGAGCCCATGAGCGCGCGGTTCGCGTCGTCCTTCTCGAGGAAGGGGATCAGCGAGGCGGCGACCGAGACGAGCTGCTTCGGCGAGACGTCCATCAGCGTGATCTGCGACGGCAGCGCCATCAGGAACTCGCCCGCCTGGCGTGCCGAGACGAGATCCTCGACGAAGCGGCCCTCGGCATCGAGCGTCGCCGACGCCTGCGCGACGGTGTGCTTCTGCTCTTCCATCGCCGACAGATAGACGACCTCGTCGGTCACCTTGCCGTCGGCGACCTTGCGGTACGGCGTTTCGATGAAGCCGTACTTGTTGACGCGGCTGAACGTCGCGAGGCTGTTGATCAGACCGATGTTCGGGCCTTCCGGCGTTTCGATCGGGCAGATACGGCCATAATGGGTCGGGTGAACGTCGCGGACTTCGAAGCCCGCACGCTCACGGGTGAGACCGCCCGGCCCGAGCGCCGACACGCGACGCTTGTGCGTCACTTCGGAGAGCGGGTTGGTCTGGGCCATGAACTGCGACAGCTGCGACGAACCGAAGAACTCGCGCACCGCGGCGACCGCAGGCTTGGCGTTGATCAGGTCGTTCGGCATCACCGTCGAGACGTCGACCGACGACATGCGCTCCTTCACGGCGCGCTCCATGCGGAGCAGGCCGACGCGATACTGGTTCTCGAGCAGCTCGCCCACCGAACGGACGCGGCGGTTGCCGAGATTGTCGATGTCGTCGACTTCGCCCTTGCCGTCCTTGAGGTCGACGAGCGTCTTGACCACGGCGAGGATGTCCTCGGCGCGCAGCGTCGTGACCGTGTCGGGGGCGTCGAGTTCGAGGCGCATGTTGAGCTTGACGCGGCCGACGGCCGAGAGGTCATAGCGCTCCGGATCGAAGAACAGGCCGTGGAACAGCGCCTCGGCCGTCTCGAGCGTCGGCGGTTCGCCAGGGCGCATCACGCGGTAGATGTCGGCCAGCGCCTGTTCGCGCTCCTCGGCCTTGTCGACCTTGAGCGTGTTGCGGATCCACGGGCCGGTGGTGACATGGTCGATGTCGAGCAGCTCGATCCGGTCGATGCCGGCCTTGTCGAGCTTTTCGAGATTCTCGGGCGACACCTCGTCACCGGCCTCGATGTAGATCTCGCCGGTCGATTCGTTGATGAGGTCATAGGCCGAATAGCGGCCGAAGATTTCCTCGGTCGGGATCAGCAGCGTCTCGAGCCCGTCCTTCGCCGCCTTGTTGGCCGCGCGGGGGCTGATCTTCTGCCCGGCGGGGAACACGACCTCGCCCGACTTGGCGTCGACGATGTCGAACGCCGGCTTCATGCCGCGCCATGCCTCGGCATGGAACGGAATCTGCCAGCCGTTCGGGCCGCGCAGGAAGGTGACGCGGTTGTAGAAGTGGTTGAGGATCTCTTCCGAGTTCATGCCGAGCGCGTAGAGCAGGCTCGTCACCGGCAGCTTGCGCTTGCGGTCGATGCGGACGTTGACGATGTCCTTGGCGTCGAACTCGAAATCGAGCCACGAGCCGCGATACGGGATCACGCGCGCGGCGAAGAGATACTTGCCGCTGGCGTGGGTCTTGCCGCGGTCATGGTCGAACAGCACGCCCGGCGAACGGTGCATCTGGCTGACGATGACGCGCTCGGTGCCGTTGATGAAAAAGGTGCCGTTCTCGGTCATGAGCGGCATGTCGCCCATGTACACGTCCTGCTCCTTGATATCGAGGACCGACCGGGCCTCGGTATCGGGATCGACCTCGAACACGATCAGGCGGAGCGTGACGCGCATCGGCGCCGCATAGGTGATGCCGCGCTGACGGCATTCCTCGACGTCGAACTTCGGCGGCTCGAGCTCGTAATTGACGAAGTCGAGCTCAGCCGTGCCGGCGAAGTCGCGGATCGGGAAAACGCTGCGCAGCGTCTTTTCCAGCCCCGAGACGTGGCCGATCGAAGGATCCGAGCGCAGGAACTGTTCGTAGGATTCGCGCTGGACCTCGATCAGGTTCGGCATCTGCACGACTTCGTGGATATTGCCGAACACCTTGCGGATACGGCGCTTGACCGTCCCGCCCGAGCCCGCGCGCTGAACCGCGCCTTCTTCGATCTTGGTTGCCATGAGTTTATATTGCCTCGTCAGCCGTAAACCGTATGCCCCGTTTTCCCCGGGCCCCGGACGCAGCAAAGGACGCGAAAAGGCCGCACGAACCCCTTACCGGGTTTCGGCAGCTTTCGGCGTCCCTGTTCCACGGACCCATACGAGAAGCACGTTGCGCGACGACGCACCCTTTCCCGGTCCTGTGGAGATGGGGCGGATATAGGGTGCGTGTAGGATTCTGTCAAACATGCCGACAGGCGCGCGGCGGTGCAATCGACGCAATTGGCGCGTGAAATCGGCGGGCGAAGCAATTTTCCTCGCCATCGCGATGCGCCGGGGATAGATCGGCGGTGCCGCATCGGTGGCGAATTGAAACTTTATGACGCGCAACGGCGCGCTCTCGGGGAGATTCAAATGGGGTATCGTCATCTGGCCCTTGCCGGGCTTGCCTTGGTCGCGGTGGCGGCCGGAACGGGGGCCGTGGCCCAGCAGGCGCCCACGCGCACGCCGGGCTTCAACGACATTCCCGAGAAGTTCACGCTCCCGGAGGCCTCGAAGGACTATGTCCGCCGCGAGGTGATGGTGCCGATGCGCGACGGGACCAAGCTGTTCACCGTCATCGTGGTGCCGAAGGGCGCTAAGAACGCACCGATCCTGTTCACGCGCACGCCCTATAATGCCGGCGGCCGTGCGCGCCGGATGGACAGCAACAAGATGCTGTCGGCGCTGCCCGAAGGCGACGAGGTCTTCGTCAAGGCGGGCTATATCCGCGTTTTCCAGGACATCCGCGGCAAATACGGTTCGGAGGGCGAGTTCGTCGTCACGCGCCCGCCGGTGGGGCCGCTCAACCCGACCAAGGTCGACGACACGACCGATGCGTGGGACGCGATCGACTGGCTGGTCAAGAATGTGCCCGAGTCGAACGGCAAGGTCGGCATGCTCGGATCGTCCTATGAGGGCTGGACCGTGGTGATGGCGCTGCTCCACCCGCACCCGGCGCTCAAGGTCGCGGCGCCGGAAAGCCCGATGATCGACGGCTGGATGGGCGACGACTGGTTCCACCATGGCGCCTTCCGCCTGCCCAATATCGGCTGGATCTCGGGCATCACCGGCTACAAGGCGGGCGGGCCGACCCCGCCGAGCGGCGGCTGGGACGATTATGATACGTTCCGCAAGATCGGTTCGGCCGGCGACTGGGCCAAGAAATACGGTTATGACCAGCTGCCCTTCTGGCAGAAGCTGAGCCAGCACGTCGCCTATGACGCCTTCTGGCAGGGGCAGGCGCTCGACAAGATCCTGGCCGCCAACCCTTCGAACGTGCCGACGCTGTGGGAGCAGGGGCTGTGGGACCACGAGGACATGTACGGCGCGGTGCATGCCTGGGAAGAACTGCAGAAGACGCCGCAGGCGAACAACAACTTCCTGCTGATGGGCCCGTGGCGCCATTCGCAGTTCAACTATAACGGCTCGAAGCTCGGCCAGCTCGAGTTCGAGGGCGACACCGCGCTCCAGGCGCGCCGCGATATCCTGCTGCCGTTCTTCAACGCCCATCTGAAGGACGGTGCGCCGGCCTTCCGTCCGGCAACCGCGAGCATCTACAACACCGGCGAGAACCGCTGGGAATATCTCAACCGCTGGCCGCTCGCCGAGCGGCTTACCCCGCTCTATCTGACGAAGAGCGAGCAGGCCGGCTTCGACAAGCCCGCCGCCGGCGAAGACAGCTATGTCTCCGACCCCGCCAAGCCGGTGCCGCACCTGCCGCGGCCGATCAACCTGGGCGACGGGCGCTGGGGCACCTATCTGGTCACCGACCAGCGTTTCGTCGAAGGGCGCCCCGACGTGCTCACCTATGTCACCGAACCGCTTACCCAGCCGATGCGGCTTTCGGGTGCGCCGATCGCCGACATCTTTGCCAAGACGACGGGCACCGACGGCGACTTCGTCGTCAAGGTGATCGACGTCTATCCCGAAGAGATGGCGAGCCAGAAGGAGATGGGCGGGTTCCAGCTGCCGATCGCGATGGACATCTTCCGCGGCCGCTATCGCAACTCGTTCGAGCATCCGCAGCCGATCCCGGCGGGCAAGGTGCAGGAGTACAAGTTCCGGCTGCCGACGGTGAACCACACCTTCCAGCCCGGCCACCGGATCATGGTGCAGGTGCAGTCGACCCTGTTCCCCGTCTATGATCGCAACCCGCAGAAATATGTCGAGAACATCTTCTTTGCGAAGCCGAGCGATTACCAGAAGGCGACGGTGACGATCGTCTATGGCGGCGCGCAGTCGAGCGCGGTGCTGTTGCCGATCGCGCCGGTCGACGCCGCCGCCAAGTAAGAAGCAAGGCGCATCACCGCCGCCGCCCCGTCCCGGATGCCATGCCGGGGCAGGGCGGCGGGGGCGGGGGTTTGACGCGCCACTTGGTGGGGTTAAG
>JAFABD010000165.1 GCA_023426225.1 Pseudomonadota bacterium
ATGTTACGCAAATCGCTCCGGTGGGACCGCGCCGATCAGAACGAGGTCCAATCGTCGCCGCCGGCGGCGACGGCCGAGCCGTTGACCGGCAACGGCTTGACCGGCGACTGATAGGCGGGCGCCGCCGCCTTGGCCAGACGCGCGGGCTTGGCCGCGGGACGCGGAGCCGGCGCGGCGGGCGCCGACAGGCGCGCCGCGGGCTCGTTGCCGGTGCGGAACTGGCCCGAACGGCTGGCGAGGATCGCGACTTCCTCCGACAGATGCCGCGCGGCAGCCGAGGTCTGTTCGACCATCGCGGCGTTCTGCTGCGTCGACTGGTCCATCGTGTTCACCGCGCTGGCGATCTCGCTGATCGTGCTCGACTGGGCGCGGTTGTCGTCGGCCATCGTGCTGACGAGGCCCGAGACTTCCTCGACGCTCGAGGTGATCTCGGCGAGCGCGTTGTCGACATTGTGCACGGCGTCGACCGCGACGACGATGTCGGCCTGGGTCAGCGTGAGCTGTTCGCGGGCGCGCTTCGCCTCTTCCTCGGCGCGCATCGCGAGTGCCGAGACGAGATCGGCGACGACGGCAAAACCCCGGCCCGCCTCACCCGCACGACCGGCCTCGACCGCGGCGTTCATCGCGAGAACGCGCGTCTGGAACGCGATCTTGTCGACGCCCTCGATCACCGTGTCGATGCCCTTGGCGCTTTCCGACACGCGCGTCATCGCGCCGCTTGCCTGGTTGGCGCGTTCGCGGCCGGTGCCGACGATCGAAAGCGCCTCGCGGGCACGATCGGCGGTACGGCCCGCCGAATGGGCGCTTGAGCGCAGGCGGTTGTCGATCTGCGACAGCGCGGCCGAGGTCTGTTCGAGGCTCGCGGCGTTGCTTTCGGTGCGACGCGCAAGGTCGTCCGACGCGGCGGCGATTTCGGTCGAGCCCGTGCGGATATTCTCCGACGCGTTCGAGATGACGCCGATCAGGTCGCGCAGCTTTTCGATCGCGCCGTTATAGTTGTGCTTCAGATCGTCGTAGGACGGCGGCACCTGTTCGTCGATGCGCGCGGTCAGATCGCCTTCGGCGAGGTTCGACAGCTTGTGCGAGACGAGGCTGACGATGAACGCCTGGTCGGCATCGGCCTGGGCCTTGGCGGCTTCGGCGGCGATACGCGCCACGGCGCCTTCGCGGAACACCTCGACCGCAGCCGCCATGCCGGCGACCTCGTCGCGGCCGTCGAGCCCGGGGATCGGCGTGCCCGTGTCGCCGTCGGCGAGCGAGCGCATCCGGCCTTCGAGCGCCTGGACCGGCTGCGTGATCGAACGGCTGATGACCCAGATCACGGCGGCGACGATCACCACGAACACGATCGCGATCGAACCGAGGTTGAACGCGTCCTGCATCACCGCGGCGCGGATCTGGTCGAACAGCACGCCGGTGCCGAGCGTCATGCCCCAGGGGGCGAAATGGCGGATGAACGACAGCTTCATGTCGGCGCCCGAGCCGCTCGCGCGCTGCCAGTTATATTCGATGAAACCCTGGCCGTCGCGCTTGGCGAGATCGACGATGCGGCTGAACAGCGGCTTGCCGTCGGCATCGTTGACGCCGGCGACATTCTTGCCGACCAGATCCGTACGCACCGGGTGCATGCGGATGACGACGTCGTCGCCGATGACGAAGAAATAATCGTCCTTGCCGAACCGCAGCGTGCGGATCGATTCAAGCGCCGCCTGCTGCGCCTGTTCGCGCGTCATGCGGCCCGACTTCTCCTCGTTATAATAACGGTCGAGAATGCTGTAGGCGATGTCGACGCTCTGCTGCGTCGCGCTCTTGAAACTGTCGGTCCGCGTCACGTTGAGACGCATGACGGCCAGTCCCATCAACAGGCCCAGACCGACCAGCGCGGTCAGGGCGATGATATTTAATCGCCTGGATATCTTAATTTTGTTAAGGAATGACACGGAACTGACTCCGGATGATTGCAGCACACGCAATCTTCTTAGGAGGGAGTCAGGGGTGTGCGGGTGCCTCTGCATCATTTTGAAAATTACGCGAGGCTTTCCCGTGGCATAGACCAGAGCGCCGACAAGGCTGTCAAAGCCTCCCGCGCCGGCCGTCGGCGATCCGCCGCCCGCAGCGGCCCCCAGCGACGATGGGAGACGAGACGATTGCCTGTCCCGGCGCCAGCGCCTAGGGAGGCAGGCCAACGCGGGTTGCAGGGGCAAGCATGACGGACGCACCTCTTGTCGGCATCATCATGGGCAGCACGTCCGACTGGGAGACGATGCGCCACGCCGCCGAGATTCTCGACGCACTGGCGGTGCCGCACGAGACCCGGGTGGTGTCGGCGCACCGGACGCCGCAGCGGCTGTACGACTATGCGCAGGGCGCGGCAGGCCGCGGGCTGAAGGTCATCATCGCGGGCGCGGGCGGCGCGGCGCACCTGCCCGGCATGGCGGCCGCGATGACGCACCTGCCGGTGCTGGGCGTTCCCGTCGAATCGAAGGCGCTGAAGGGCATGGACAGCCTGTTGTCGATCGTCCAGATGCCCGGCGGCATCCCGGTCGGCACGCTGGCGATCGGCAAGGCAGGCGCGATCAACGCCGGGCTGTTCGCGGCGGCGATCCTGGCGACGTCCGACCCGGCGCTTTCGGCGCGGTTGCAGGACTGGCGCGCGCGCCAGACCGACAGCGTCGCGGTGGACCCGGCATGAGCGTGCTGCCCCCCGGTTCGACGATCGGCATCCTGGGCGGCGGCCAGCTTGGGCGGATGCTGGCGGTCGCGGCGGCGCAGCTCGGCTATCGCACGCACATCCTGGCCCCCGACGCCGAAAGCGTCGCGGCGCAGACCGCGTCGAGCTATACCCGCGCCGACTATCACAGCCGCATCGTGCTCGACGAACTCGCGGCGGCGGCCGACGTCGTCACCTATGAGTTCGAGAATATCGCGATCGACCCGGTCGAATATCTCGCCGCGCGCGTGCCCGTGCGCCCCGGCCCGCAAAGCCTGGCGGTCGCGCAGGACCGCGCCGAGGAAAAGGCGTTCGTCGCCGGGCTGGGCGGCCGCACTGCGCCCTGGGCGCCGGTGGCGACGCTCGACGAACTGAAGGCCGCGCTGGCGACGATCGGCACCCCGGCGATCCTGAAGACGCTGCGGCTGGGCTATGACGGCAAGGGCCAGGTGCGGCTGCACGATCCCGCCGAGGCCGAGGCGGCATGGGCGGCGATCGGCGGACGCCCCGCGATTCTGGAAGGGTTCGTCGCCTTCAGCCACGAATTCTCGATCATCACCGTGCGCGGGGTCGACGGCGCGCTGACCAGCTATCCGCCGCCGTGGAACGAGCACAAGGACGGCATCCTCGCGCGCTCGACGCTCCCCGCCCCCGCCGAGATCGCGCGTCACTGGACCGAGGCCGCGGCACTCGCCGGGCGCGTCGCCGAGGCGCTCGACCATGTCGGCGTGCTGACGCTCGAGTTCTTCGCGACCGAGGACGGGCCGGTGTTCAACGAGATGGCGCCGCGCGTCCACAACAGCGGCCACTGGACGATCGAGGGCGCCGAGACGTCGCAGTTCGAGAACCATATCCGCGCGATCTGCGGGCTGCCGCTGGGCAGCACCGCGCTGACCGGCAGCCATGTCGAGATGGAGAACCTGATCGGCGCGGAGGCCGAACGCTGGCCCGAACTGCTCGCCGAACCGGGCGCGCACCTGCACCTTTACGGCAAGCGCAACGCGCGGCCGGGGCGCAAGATGGGGCACGTCACCCGCGTCCGCCGCTGACGCACGCCGCCGCCCGGGACACGGGCCGCGGCGCGCCGACAATGCGCAGCATTCGCAACATCGGGGACGCCGCTCGCGACGTGCCCGCGCCCGGCCATGCGCCGTGCGGGGGCGCGGCATCGGCGCGGCCCGGCCAC
>JAFABD010000182.1 GCA_023426225.1 Pseudomonadota bacterium
GTCGCCCCTCGCAGGCGAGGCGAGACCGGCGGAGGTGAGGGGCAGGCGGCGTTGCGGTTTCGTCCGGCGAGGCATCGAGGGGGCAGGTCGGAGTGGGGCGTCGCCGCTGGGGCGTGTCCGCATTCCGGGAGGCGGGCGGCGCTGGTGCGGGGGTGGGGGGCCTGGTTTCGGGTTTGTGGTTCACCCTCTCCGTTCGCCGTTTCCGCTCGCGGTTGCCGTTCACGGTTCGCCGTCTCCGTTGCGCCGTCTCCGTTCGCCGCCCCCGTTTGCGGCTCCTTTCGGCGCCGTCTGCGGCCCCCGTTCTTCCGCGCCGATCTCCGGCTCCCGGCCCCGGTCGCCGGTTGTCGGCCCCGCCCCGCCCCGCTCCCGCTCCCGGGCCGCTGCGGCCTGGCACGCTAGCGCAGCTTGTGGCGGTTGCGTGCGTCCCAGCGGCGGACAAAGCCGATAAAGGCGTTCTGATAGCTCACCGGCGTGCGTTCGGGATCGGCGTCGATCCAGTCTCGGAACTGGCGATGCAGCTCCTGATAATCCCAGCCCGGACATTCGCTGCGCAGCAGGTCGAGCGTGGCGTCGGTGACCATCCCGGCGGTGCCGCGCGACGACAGGCCGCGCACCGACCGGCGGATCAGCGCGCGCGCGTCGATCGTCGGATCGGCATCGATGTCGCCCGCGACCGTGGCTGCCGCCGGGGCCTGGGCAGGGGCAGGGGCAGGGGAATGTGACGGCGATGCCGCGGCTGCGCCTTCCCCTTGCGCGGTGGGGGCGGTCCCGGCCGCCGCTTTCGCCGTGTGCGGGCGAACCGAGGCGCGCTTGCCGGTCGACGGCGGGGTCGGGCCGGTTGCATCGGCATCGGCATCGACCATTCCCGTCCCCGTCAGCGCAACCGGGCGCGGCGCGGGGCGCCCCGCATCGGGCCGCCGCCGCATCCGCAGATTGGGTTCGCGCTTGCCCGCAGGCATTTCGAGCGCGAGCGTATAGCCGGGCAGCTCGTTGCGTTCGGCGATCTTGGCAATCTCGAACTTGAACCGCCGATACTGGCCCTCGGCGCCCGATTTCTCGAACAGCGTCGGCATCGAGATCGCGAACCCCGCCTCGCCCGCGCCGCCGGCATGTTTGCGCGCGACCTTGTACAGCCAGCGCTCGCGTCCGCCGGTCAGGTCGAAATAGGCGCGGTCGATCGACAGCACGCCGCCGGTCATCACCACGCCTTCGTAGAACCAGTTCGACAGCTCGATCGTCATCCCGCGCGAGCGTTCGGTGCGTTCGTCGACAAGCTGGGTCCAGCCGTCGAGCCAGCTGAACGTCGCCTCGCGACGGTTTTCGGCGCGGATATTGGTCTTGATCGTCGTCGCGACGAGGCGGTCAAGCGCCTGGCCGAGCAGTTCATAGGCACGCCCCGTCGTCGGCCGCCCGATCGCGCGCAGCAGGTCATAGGGCATCAGATGGAGCTTGCGCGGCAGGTCGTTGATCCCGCGCCGCGCCATGTCGGCGAGCACGCTGGCGCAATAGATCAGGATGTCGGCATCCCAGATCGTCGCCATGCCGTAATCGGGATTGGCCGAGACATGCACCCACAGCTTGCCGTCGGGCGAGCGATAGTCGATCGGCTTCACCCGCTTCGACTTGGCGAGGCTGAAGAACGGCCGTTCCATCATCTCGCGCTGGTCGCGCAGCGGCAGGTCCGAGAGATAGGGGAGGAACAGGTCGAACTGGTCGGAAACGGTCTCGCGGCGCGCCTCGGTCATGCCTGCCTCTCCGTCGTACCCGGCGCTGCTAGCCCGGAAGATTGCCCGTGTTTCCCCGGGGAAACGGCCCCGGCCCGATCGTCGCACACCCGATCCTTCGGGAACGCCGCGCGCTGTTTCCCCGGGGAAACAGCGGCGCGGGGCCGGAGCGGCGGCGTGCCCGTGACGGCCGGGAGGGGGGTGTCACCCGCCGATTCGCGTCGGAACGGGCGGGGTGCGGGGGCTGGAGCCTGCGTCCCGGACGCGACTCGATCCTTCGGGAACGCGTGCGCAGCGCGTTTCCCCGGGGAAACGGCAGGGCCGGGGCGGACGCCGTTTCCCCGGGGAAACAGCCGCGGAAGGGCGTCCGTCGCGATCAACGCTGCAGGCCCCGGCCCTCGCGCTCGAGATGCGCGAGCGCGGCCTTGAGCGCGTCGGCCAGCGCTTCGTCGGTCGCGCCCGAACCGGCATGGAGCCGGATCGTCACGCCCTGACGGTTGACCGACTGGATGCTCAGCGCCTTGCGACCCTGCGCCGTCGTCCACACGAACGGATCGCCCGCGGGCACCGACTGGGCGCGCGGCGCGTCCATCAGCCGCCGGATCACCTCGGCGGCGGGGTAGGGGGGCAGTCCGTCGGCATGGCGCTGCGCCTGCTCGCGCGCGATCTGGCGCGCGGCGGCGTGGATCGCGCGTGCCGCCGTCTTGTCGTCGAGCGCCTGGGCGAGCGGATAGGCGGGCTTGAGCTGGACATCGGCGGGCGAGCCGAACGCGTCGATCACCGCGTCGGGAATCGACGCGACCTTGATCATCTTCGACAGCCAGCCCTTCGACAGCTTGAGCCGTTCGGCCATCCGCGTCAGGTGCGCGTCGTAATGCGTGTGAAGCGCCTGGGCATAGTTGCGCGCGCGTTCGAGGTCGGACACGTCCTTGCGCGCGCGGTTCTCGAGATCGGCGAGGCGGAATGCCGCCTCGTCGTCGAGCTGGGCGACCTGGGCCAGGAAGTGCATGTCGGGATAGGCGTGCGCGCGCAGCCACGAGATCGCGAAATGGCGCCGCGTGCCGGCGATCACTTCGAACTCATGGTCGGGATCGCCCTCGACCCGGCGCACCACCGCGGGCACCTTTTGCCCGTTCTCGGCGATGATCGAATCGATCAGTTCGCGGACATTGGCTTCGTTGAGATGCGCATAGACGCGGGCATTGCCGTGCCAGATGCGCACGCGCGCCGGATCGAGCAGCAATTGCGTGACCTGGCGCACCTCGCCGCTGGCGACGCGGGCGAGCGCCGATTCGCGTCCCAGCAGCGTCGTCCCGCGCGCGCGCAGCGCCCGGGCCGGGCCGATCGCGCCGCCATGCGC
>JAFABD010000180.1 GCA_023426225.1 Pseudomonadota bacterium
CCGCCAGCCCGGCCAGCCCGATCGCGCCCAGCAGCGCGCGGCGGTCGGGACGTTCGATCGCGTCATCCGCCGGCGTCGCCGCCGGTTCGGCTGCCGGGTTGATCCTGGTGTCGTCGTTCGTGCCCGCCATCGCGCTGTCTCCCCGCGCGCCACCGGTCGCGGCGCGCCCGGCCGCGGGGCATAGGCACATCGCCCCCCCTTGGCCACCCCCGCCGCGACCCCGCGCACCCGGCAATCACCGCCGCGTCACCGCGTTCCCCCGAACGGCGGGTTTTGCGCGCCCGATTGCGGCCTTTCGCCATGCCGGGGCCGACGATCGGCCCGGTTCAGCCGGGAAATGCGGCCTCCGGCCGGGCATCGGCGTCCTCCAGCGTGTCGCGCGTGGCGATGCTCCGGATCACCCGGCGGCCGTCAAGGCGCTCCAGATGGACAAAGACATCGACCACCGACAGGACGTAACGAACGACTTCCCGGTACGACAGCCGCGTTCCCCCCTGCAGGACGATCAGCGCCATCTGTTCGACTGCGCCCCGCGGCGAATCGGCGTGGATCGTGGTGAACGAACCCGGATGACCCGAGTTGACGCCCCTCAGAAAGCTGTACGCCTCCCCGCCGCGCAGCTCGCCCAGGACGATGCGGTCGGGGCGCATCCGCAGGCTCGCCTGCAGCAGGTCGTCCGTCGTCACCCTGGCTTCGCCCAGCGCGCCCTTCACCGCCACCAGCCCCACGGCATTGCGGTGGAGGATCTGCATTCGGGGGTGTCCTCGATCACCACCAGCCGCTCATGCGGCGGGATTTCCTTCATCAAGACATTGAGAAAGGTCGTTTTTCCTGAACCGGTCCCGCCGGACACCAGGATGTTGCGACGTGTCCGCACGGCGTTCGCCAGAAAGCGGTGCGGCTCGGCCCGGTCGGCCGGCGTGGGGCCGCTGTCGCGACGCGGCGGCGCCCACTCGATCGCGGCAAGGGCGCCGGCCTGCGCATAATCGGACAGCGTCAGATCGGTGACGACATGCTTGCGGATGGCGATCGCCATGTGGCCGCGCGTCGCCGGCGGGGCGATCACCTGAATGCGCGAACCGTCGGGCAGCGCGGCGGCCAGCAGCGGATGCTCGCGGCTGATGCCCTGGTGGGCCAGCGCCGCCACCTGTCGCGCCAGCCACCATAGCCTTTCGGCGTCGAGTTCGGGCGCCGCGTGCCGCTCCTGCGTCCCGCCCAGCGTCTCGACCCACAATTCAAACGGGCGGTTGATGAGGATATCGGTCACGTCGGCCCGCTCGAGCAACGGGAGCAGCGGCGCGAGATAGGCGTCGAGGTAGCGCAGGGGCGCCGCCGTGTCCGCCGCCGTGTCCGCTGACGGGTCGATCGTCGTCATCGCGCGTCCGACCGACCGCCGAAATCCAGGTCGCGTGCAACGAAGACGGTGATTTCGGTTCCCGCGCGCGCCCGGATCGTCGGGGCTTTCGCCACATCGGGAAGAAGCGTCTGGCCGGCCTGTCCGAGTTGCCCGGGCACGCCGACATAGATCGAATCGCTGTTGGCGCCCGGGCGCGACGCACGGGCGACCGCGATCGAAAGCGTCGATTGCAGCACGGCGTTGAGCAGCCGGTCGAACACATGGGTGTTGACCTGGCCCGCGATGCCGGTGCCGCCTCTGCTGTCGGCGGCGGGGGAGGCGATCCGGATCGCCGCGCCGTCGGGGCGGATCAGCCGCGTCCATTTCACCAATATCCGCCGCTGGCCCGGGCTGACGTCGGCGCTGGTCTCGCCGATAAGGCGGCTGCCGCGCGGGATCAGCACGCGGCTGCCGTCAAAGCCTCGCGCATCGCGCGTGACGATCGCTCTCGCCAGGCCGGGCTTGGTCGAATCGATCGGCGTCTCCAGCACCGCCGGGATCAGCGTGCCCTGGGGGATCAGCCCGCCGCGGTTGCGCAACCGGGTGGCGCGCACCGGCGCCTCCTCCTGCCCGGCGGCGGCCGGCCCGCTTTCGCCGCCGTTCAGCGATTGATCGAACACCACGACCGGATCGCTCGACGGCTGGCCCGCGGGCTGCCTCGACATGACGGGCTCGGGCGGCGGGGGCGGCGGTCTGTAGATCGGAATCGGCCGCTCCCGGTAAGGCGACGGCGCGGACGGCGCGGACGGCGCCGGTGGCCCGGATACCGGGGAAAGCTGCGGCGGTGCCGGCTCGACCGGGCGGGGGGCATTCGGCCGCGGCGGTGCGGCGGCCGGGATATCCAGCGGCGGGGGTGCGGCGATGATCGATGCGCCGGTTGCGCGCGGGGCGATCGGCGTGGCCCGGTCGCTCGCCAGATGCCGGCGCTGTTCGAGCACCGCGAACAGCGCAACCGCCGCCAGTCCGATCCCGACGGCTGCGGCAGCGCCGCCGATCATCGCGCGCGGCGCCGCGACCTGCGGCCGGATGTCCTCCAAGGCCGGGGCGGGGCGGGGGTCGTGGCCGTCGCGGTCGATCACTGGCGCGGCGGCCTTGCGAGGCGGCGCGCCCAGGCCGTGCGCCGGTCCAGCCGGAAGGCCAGTCGGCGGGCGACGCCTTCGATCACATAGGCACCATCGCGGATCGTGCCGTTCACCACGGTCTCGTCGCCGTTCTCGTCGATCAGATAGACGGCGGGCATCTTCACGCCGACGGGCCAGACGATGCGTGTAAAAATCCCGTCGTCGGACATCGCCGACGGGCGCAGTGCCGTCGCGCCGCTCAGGCGATAGCGTGACGGTGCGGCCGCCGCGACCGCCGCCGTCGGTGCCGCATCGGGATAGGTGAAGCGGACCATGAACGGCAGGTCGCCGGCCGGGCTCCATGCCGGCTGGAGCATGAAGTGATACAGGCGATTGTCGGTCACGACGGTCAGATTGGTTTCGACGCCGCCTTGCACGGGCTTGACGAACAGATAGTCGCCGCGCCGGCTCGACGTGGCCTGCCACGCGCCGGCGTTGCCGATGGTTACGATCTCGATCCGCTCGTCCGGCGCGAACTGGACGGTCACCGAATAGCCGCTGGCGACACGCAGCAGCACGACCTGCTCGGGATCATAGGCGACCGACTGGACATGCGGATCGCCGGTCCCCGGATGCGGGGCGACCTGCGCTGCGGCGGATGTCGCCAGGGTAAGCGCCGCTGCCAGCAGCGCCGGGGCGGCCCGGCGCCGATGTCGCACCCGCGCGCGCCGTTGGCTCATTGTCCGTTCTCCATGGCCCGTGCGCCGCCGCGATACGGCGATGCGGGGAAATGGCGGTCGGAGAGCTGGGTGCGCGGACGGCGCGGGGCGGCGGGATCCGGCGTGGCCGCTGCGGGCGGGGAGTCCGCCGCCGCGGTCGGGCCGTCCGCCATTTCGGCGGCGCTTTCCGGCCGCGGCGGCGGATCGTCGTCGCGCGCGACCGGCACGGCCTCCTGGTCCTTTCGATATTGCACCACCTGCAGCCCAAGCGGGTTCACCAGCCGGTCCTCCAGCGCCATCGGCGCCCTGGTGAAGCGGTACCGAAGGACGGCGACGAAGGCGCCGCCGTCGGCCGGCGTGCGCTCGGCATCGTCGCGCGTGCTTTCAAAGCGGACCAGCGCGGTTGCTGCGTCGAGCCTGGAAATGCTCTTGACCCGCACCGACAGCACGGCGGTGCGCGGCATCCGCCGGAAGGGGTTCTCCGGGCTGCCCGGTGCCATCGCCGCCAGATAGGCCGTGCGGGCTTCGCCTGCGGACCACAGGCCGACCTTGCGATACTGGTCGCGGATCGTCGCAATGTCGAAGCTTTCCCGCGCGATGACATATTGGGCGAGCAGCGACTGCGTCAGCGCCTCGTCCGCGGACAGTTGCATGGGCTGGCCGTCCTTGAGGTCGGTGACCTGGCCCGTGTGGCGATCGACGAGGAGCAGGTGCGATTCGGGCGGCCTGTCCGGGGTCGAAACCATCAGTGCCAGCCCCACCGCCTGGATCGCGACGATCGCCAGCGCACAGCCGGCCACGGCCCAGGCCAGTCGTCCCGACCGTCGCCGAAGCGCGTCCATGTCGTCGGCCCATGCCGAGGCGCGCGCATAATAGGCCTCGTGGGACAGGGCGGGGTCTGCGGGGGGCAATGTGTTCATGATCTGGCGTCGCGCCGCTTGCTGCTGGTCGACTGGCGCGGCTGCGCCGGACGACGTTGGGTCTGTCCGATGGGGATCGCCGCCGCACCGCGTTCGATCGGCGCGGCGACAGTCCAGCGGTGGATCGTGCCGGTTTCGGCCGGCCGGGCGGCGGCGGCGCGCTCTGATCGCCGGACGAGCGCGGCGATCGCATCGGCCTGCTGGCGCGCGCGGGGCCGCGGGAGAAC
>JAFABD010000250.1 GCA_023426225.1 Pseudomonadota bacterium
CCCCGGCGCCGGTCGCGTCCGGCCCCTCCGCGCGCTGCGGCGGCGGATCGGCGGCGATCCCCCTGCCCGGCTCTTCCTCCACGGCCAGCCTCCGGCGCGACACCGGCGGCGCTCCGGCAACGCGCAGGACGCACCGGAAGGCCCCGTCATTGCTCGATCCGCCTATGCGTGCGCCAGCCGCCGCACCTTGGCCGCGCGCACGCGGGCGAACGCCAGTGCAAACGCCTCGGCGCGCGATTCGGCGCGCATCAGCCCGTCGAATTTGGCGGTCCACTGCTCGGCGAACCCGGCCACCTTGCCATAGCTGTTGTCGAGCAGGACGTGCGGGATCCCCATCAGCACCGACAGGATATGCGCGTGCAGCCGGTCGGTGACGACGACCTCGCCCTGCCCCAGCATCGCCAGCCCGCGGCGCAGCCGCCATTCGGCCATCCGCCGCTGGCGCAGCGCCCGCATCGCGAGCGGGTCGCGCACGAACAGCCGCTGGAGCTTGATCGAAACGCGCAGGTTGCGCTTCTGCGCGGCATCCTCGACCAGCCAGTCGTCGGCGAGGACGCCGGGGGGCAGCGGCGCGTCGTCGCCCGTGTCCGCGCGCTCATGGTCGGTGCGGAGCAGCGCAAAGACGGGAACGCTCGCCGGCATGCGCGGCTGGCTGCCCAGCATCAGCGCCGCGTCGGGGCACAGCACCACCGGACATTCGAAATGGTCGCGCGCAAAGGCGAGCGAGCGCAGGTCGCGCACCAGCAGCGTGAAATTGCCGTGCGCGCGGATCGCCGCCGCCATCTCGCGCGCGGCGTCGGCGGTGGCATAATGGATCGACTGCGGCATCTGTACCACCGGGCGCCCGCGAAACCGTTCGAGCAGGTGCAGGCGAAAGGCTTCGTGCTTGGGCCACAGCGTGCCCATGTTGCCGCCGCCATGGATCAGGATCGGCCCCTCGCCCGCCGCGGCCTCCAGCGCATCCGCGTCGAAATCGACGATCGCCGAGCTATAGGCGGGCATCCGATCGCGCGCCTTCAGATAGGCGATCTCGCCCAGCCAGATCGCCGAATCGCCGACATTGCTGTGGTCGGGAAAATCGACCAGCGCGACCGGGCCGGGCGGCAGCACCGAATCGAGCGCGCGTTCGAACCGGGCGGCGAGACCGGCGACGATCGCGACCGCGCTGAGCTTGTCGGCCTGGGGGGGGACGATGGACGGGTGGGCGATGGTCATGTCCGGGCCTTTCGTGAACGCAGGAACAGGGTGGCGGCGCGACCGCGCCAGACGGGACTGATCGCCAGCAGCACGCCGGCGTAAACGAGCGCGCCGGCGGCGCCCAGCCCCAGCATCGTCGGCCAGGCGCCGAAACGCGTGCCGATCCCGCGCAGCGCCGCCGCCAGCGCGACGCCCATCACGGTCGAGGCGATCAGCGGGCTCGCAATCGCCCGCCAGGTGTCGGCCGGACCGATTCCCGAGGCGCGGCGGAGCAGCCAGACCTGCAACGGCAGCGTCAGATAGGCGCGCACGACATAGGAGATCGCCACCGCGAACAGCCCGAACGGCAGCGCTGCCAGCGTCAGCGCGACTCCCAGCGCCAGCTGCGTCGTCGAAAGCCCGATCAGGCTGCGCGCGCGTCCCAGCGCGCTGAGCGAGGGCGAGGCGAAGAAGTTGAGCGTGAACGGCAGCGCCATGAAGGCAAAGATCTGCGCCATCGCCCCCGCATCCGCCCATTTGGCGCCGAACACCGTCGGCACCGCGATCGGGGCGAGCGCGCCGAAACCGACCAGCGCGGGAAAGGACAGCGCCGATGCCTGCGCGATCATCCATTGATAGGCGCGCCTCAGGTCGCGCGGATTTTCCTTCACGCGCGACAGCGTCTGCACCGCGACCTGGGTAAAGGGCTGGATCGCCCCGCGCCCGATCAGCTCGACCGTGCGCCAGGCGGTGCGATAGATGCCCACCGCCGCCAGCCCGATCCCCGCGCCG
This sequence comes from Pseudomonadota bacterium, assembly GCA_023426225.1. Taxonomy (GTDB): domain Bacteria; phylum Pseudomonadota; class Alphaproteobacteria; order Sphingomonadales; family Sphingomonadaceae; genus Sphingomonas. The sequence goes on from JAFABD010000250.1 coordinate 1,969, forward strand.
ATCGCCATTTCCTGCACGCGCACCGTCGCCAGGAACACGAGCTGGACATAGATCAGGCTGCCGTTGAGCGTCAGGTTGGCGCGCAGCACCGGCCATTCGAACTGCCAGCCCGGCTTCCAGTCATACGACGCGCGCGACAGCACGACGCCCGCGATCTCGGTGACGAGCCGCTGGATGACCAGGCTCCACAGCCCCAGCCCCGCAAACGCCGCCGCGATCGCGCATCCGCCGCCCAGCAGCCCGCCCACCACCGATCGCAACGCCGTGGTGCGGTGGCCGAAGTCGCGCAGTCGCAGCGCCATGTGCGTCCCGCCCAGCGCCGAGATCGGCAGCACCAGGCTCATCACCGCCAGCGGGAGCGCGATCCCCGGCGCGCCCATCGCGTCCGCGATCGGACGGGCGAGCAGGATGATCCCCGCCGCCGAAAGCGCCGAAAATCCCTGTTGCGCACGATAGATCGTGTCGAGGAACCCGGGCGTCAGCACCGTCTGGCGCGCGATCGTCTGCACCAGTCCCGCGGTGGCGATGATGCGGAACGCCTCGGCCGTCATCGCCATGATCGAAAAAGCGCCGATGTCGGCCCGCGACAACAGCCGTGCCAGCACGACGAACACGATGAACGAGAAAAGCTGGTCGGAAAGGAAGCGCACGACCGTCCAGCCGATCGAACGCTTGCTGCGCGATCGAAGCGTGGCATCGAAGCGTCCGGGCAGTTCAGCGTTCAAGCAGCCGCCTCGCTTTCAGCATCCGCACGCGCATCCGCTCGATCCCGCGCCACGCCCGCTGCGCCATCGTGTGATAGGCGGGATCGGCCTTGGGTGCGAAGCGTGCGGCGCCGATGTCCGACGCGACGCTCGCCTCCAGGATCGGCGCGGGGTGCAGCGCCAGGTTGGGAACGCCGTGCGCCCACGAACGGTCCATCGCGTCGTCGATCGGGCGCCGCACGACGCGGCAATGCTCGGCAAGCCGGCGCGCGCCGTCGCGCGTGATCGCATAGCCCTGCGTGCCATAGGCGAGCCCGATCAGTTCGACGATCGTGCGCGAATGCTGCAGGAAGTCGCGCCGCACCACGCGCTGAAAGGTCGGCCGCTTCGAATAGAGGCGCAGATAGTCAACGCCGATCGCATGCAGGTCCACGCGCGCCAGCCGCTCCAGATAGGGCCAGTCGACAACGGTGTCGTCCTCGAGCACGATCGCCTGCGCGATGCCCGCGCGCGCCATGTGCTGCCAGATCGCGAAATGGCTGGCGTAACAGCCGATCTCGCCGCGCGTCAGCGCGCGCCCCTTGTTCCGCCGGATCGCGGCCTCGTCGATCTCCATCTCCGCGACAGGCCCGGTGCATGCGTCGAAAAACTGCCAGTCGAGCGCCGTTTCTTTCGCCATCGAAACAAAATTGTCGCGCCTCGCCCGCGCCGTTTCGAGCGAAACCACAAAAACCTGTGAAATGCCGCTCAACTCGGGCATCGTTGCGACCACGTAACACGCCTCCTCGATACAGTTCCCGCATTGCATATCGCAACGCAGCATAACCGTGATGACCGGCATACTCTTTGGTAACGGCGCTTTCTCTTCACGCGAAGCCGTTATTAAATCGGCCCACCGCCCCAAAAGGGCATCTCATCTTCGCACACGCCGCATCATGTTGACCTCGCCGCGCTTCCGCCGATGGTGTGGTGCGGCAACATTCGAACGAGGCAGAAACGACGATGTACCAGGTCTCGGTGGTGGTGCCGGTGTGGAACGGCGCGGCGGTGATCGCCCGCTGCCTTGACGCGTTGCAGCGTCAGACCTTGCCGCAGGATTCGGTTCAGATCATCGTTGTCGACAACGGTTCGACCGATGCGACGGCCGAGATCGTGCGCGGCTATCCGCGCGTGCTGTTGCTGCACGAGCCCACGCCCGGCTCCTATGCCGCCCGCAACCATGCGCTCGCGCACGTCGCCGCGCCGGTCACGGCGTTCACCGACGCCGATTGCGTGCCCGAACCCGACTGGCTGGCGCAGGTCCTCGCCGCCGCGCACGCCAATCCCGGCTTCGGCGTGCTCGCGGGCCGCATCGAGCTGTTCGACGAGGTCGCGGCCGAGGGGCAGGCCTTTGGCGACTACGAACGGCTGTTCAGCTTCCCGCAGGCGCACGCCGCGCGCGGCAATTGCGCAACCGCCAACTGGGCGAGCGAGACCGCGCTGCTGCGTCGGCTCGGCGGGTTCGACGCGACGCTCAAGTCGGGCGGCGACCGCCAGATGGCGTTGCGCATCCGCGAATCGGGCCATCCGCTCGTCTATGTCCCCGCGATGGTCGTCCGCCATCCGGTCCGCGCAAGCCGCGCCGAACTGGTTCGCAAGCGCCAGCGGCTCAGCGGCGGGCGCTGGGATCGCACGCGGCGCAGCGGACGGCTGGCACGCGTGCTCGCCGTCACCGCGGTCGACACGGTCCGCCGCCTGCGCCGCGCGGCGATCTCGCCGGGCTTGTCGCTGCGCCGGCGACTGGGGGTGATGCGGCTGACGATCGCGCTCGCGGGGGTTGCGGTGGGCGAATTCGTCCAGCTCGCGGCCGGGCGCAAGGCGGCGCGCGACTGATGGCCCCGCTCGACATCTCGGTCGTGATGCCCCTGTTCAACAAGGGCACGCACGTCGCCGCCGCGATCGACAGCATCCGCGCGCAGACGCTCGCGCCGCGCGAGATCCTCGTCGTCGACAACGGCTCGACCGACGGCGGCCGCGCGATCGTCGCCGCGATGGGGGATCCGCGCATCCGCCTGCTCGACCTCGCCCGCCCCGGCCCCGGCGGCTATGCGGGGCGCAATCTGGGGGTCGACCATGCGCGCGGCGACTGGATCGCGTTTCTCGATGCCGACGATCTGTGGGCGCCCGATCATCTGGCGAACATGGCCGCCGCGGTCGCCGTCGATCCCGGCGTCGGCGCGGTCGCGACGCGCTTCGTCCATGCCTTTGCCGACCGGGCCAAGCTGCAACGGATCGCGCCCGCGCTCGAAGCGCCGGTGAGCCTCGATTTCGCGGGCTTCCTCCACGCCTGGCTGGCGGTGCGCGAATGTCCAATGTGGACCGGTGCGATCGCGGTCCGGCGCGACGTGCTGCTCGCCGCGGGCGGCTTCCCGGACGGGCGCGCGGTGCGGGGCGGCGACAAGGATCTGTGGCTGCGCGTGATGGCCCGGACGCGGCTGCGCTACGATCCGGTGCCCAGCGCCACCTTCCACCGCGATTCGGAAAACAAGGTGAGCAAGGGCACCACCACGCTCGACGTCCCGTGCCTGGTCGAAACCGCGCACGCGATGATGGCCGATGCGCCGCCCGATGTCGTCGCGCTGCTCCGCCGGCTGGTGAACCAGGAAATCGCGCACTACGCGCGTTACGCGATGAAGCATCCGGGGCGCACCGGCATCCGGTTGCGCGACGTCTGCCTTCCCGAAGGTCTGGGCACCGCCGCGCTGGTGCTCGCCGCGCGCTTCGTCCCGGCACCGCTGCGCCAGGGTGGCCATCAGTTGCGCAACCGCCTGCTCGCCCGCGCGTGAGAGGCGCGGCGATCCTCGGCCGGACGCTGCTCGCGGCTGCCGGTCTGGCCGGCTGGGCCGCCTGGGCCGGGCAATGGGTGCCGGTGCTCGACGCGCTGGCCTCGCTCGCGCCGATCCTGGGCGCGGCGGCGGTGCTGGGCGCGCTGCTGTGCTGGCGCCGGCCGGTCGTCGCGATCGCCGGGCTCGTCGTCGCGCTCACGCCCGCCGTGCTGATGATCGCCCCCGAATGGCTGCGCACGATCCCGGCCGCGGCGCCGGGCGCGCCGCCGGTGCGCATCGTCACGCACAATGTCTGGGTCGAAAACGCCGATCCCGCCGAAACCGCCCAGACGATCGTCGACGCGAACGCCGATGTCGTGCTGCTTCAGGAAATGAACGGCCGCTTCCGGCCGATGCTCGCCGCGCTGCGCCAGCACTATGCCTATGGCACCGATTGCCCACCCGGCTGCGGGCTCGCCATCCTGTCGCGCTGGCCGATCGGCGATCGCGACTATTTCTTCCGCGATCCTGCGGGCCGACGGATCGGCCCCGCGCTCGTCTGGGCGCAGATTCGCCCGGCGGGGATGCCGCCCTTCACCGTCGCCTCGCTCCACTATCCGCACCCGCTGCCCGTTGCGGGCCAGGCGCGCCGCCGCGCGGCGCTGGCCCAGGCGGTCGCGCGGATCGATTCGCGGTCGCTGGTGATCGCGGGCGACATGAACCTCACCCCCTGGGCGGCGGCGATGCGCGACCAGGACCGCGCGCTCGCGCCGATGACGCGGATGACGCGCGCACTCGCCAGCTGGCGCCGGCCGCTGCCGATGCTGCCGATCGACCATCTCTATGCCGGTCCCGCCTGGGGGCTGATCGGGGCGCGACGCCTCGCCGCCACCGGGTCGGACCATTTTCCGCTGCTCATAACGCTGGGACGCCGATGAAGCCCTTGCTCGCACGCGCCTGTCTGGCCAATTTCGCGCTGGTCAACCTCGCCCTCGCCCTGCCGGCCTGGGCGCAACAGTCGGACGCGACCGACGGGCTGGGCTCGGTCAGCTCGGAAAACCCGTTCGGGCGCGATCGCAACACCAGCGTGCTCGATCGCCCGCGCCCCGACTACGTCCCCGTCCCCGCGCGCATCGGCACGGTCGAGGTGCTGCCGCGCGTCGCGCTCGGCACCGGTTATGACGACAATCTCTATGCCACGCGCGGCAACCGCGTCGACGACGCCTATCTGCGCGTCCGCCCGCGGGTGACGATCACGCGCCCATCGCCCGATCTGCGGCTGTCGCTCAACGCCGAGCTCGACCTGCTGCGCTACGCCGACCGCGCGAGCGAGAATGCGACCCAATATGTGCTCGACGGCCGCGCGCTCTACACGATCCGGCGCGACACGACGCTGTCGGTCCAGCTCGTCAACGCGCGCTACAGCGAGGAACGCGTCTCGCCCGATTCGCCCACCGGCGTGGTCCGTCCCAACCGCTTCACGCTCACCAGCGGCAACGCCTCGCTGTCGCACGTCTTCAACCGGCTGCGCGTGCGCGGCGTGGTCGATGTCGAAAACCGCAACTATCGCGACGGCCGCTCGCCCACCGGTGCCGTGGTCGACCAGGATTTCCGCGACCGCACGACGATCACCACCACCGGGATCGGCGAATATGCGCTCAGCCCCAGCATCGCGCTGTTTCTCGCGGGTTCGTACAACTGGCGCGACTATCGCACGCGCATCGGTCCCGTGCCCGCGCGCGATTCGACCGGCTACGAACTCACTGCGGGGTCCAGCTTCGAACTGGGGCGCAAGATGCGCGGCTCGCTGCGCGTCGGCTATCTGCGCCAGCATTATCGCGACCGCTTCTTCGACGACATTTCGGGGCTGCTCGTCCGCGGCGAGCTTGCCTGGTTCGCGACGCCGCTCGTCACCGTCACCGGCCGGGTCGACCGCACCGTCAGCGAAACCGGCGTCGCCGGCGCCGGCGGCTATCTCAAGACCACCGCCGGCCTCCGCGCCGATTACGAGCTGCTGCGCAACCTCATCTTCAGCGCGGGCGGCGAGCTCGAAAAGCGCGACTTCAGCAATATCGACCGCAACGACGATCGCTGGACCTGGCGTTTCAACGGCACCTACCTGCTCAGCCACCGGCTTTCGCTTCGCGGCGAGTTCCAGCGACGCACCCAATCGAGCCGGGGCGCGTTGCCCGGTCGCCAGTTCAACGACAACCGCATTTCGCTGGGGATCACTCTCTCCGGCATCTGACGCGGGATCGCACGACCGCCACACGACAAGCCGCCCGACGGCCGCACGACAGGGAGCCATGCCATGCCGACGCTCTATATCGCCCCCACGGTCAGCGGCGCCGGGGACGGCTCCAGCCCCGACAATGCGGCATCGCTCGCCGATCTGCCCCGGCTGATCGCCGCCGCCGGCCCGGGGGGCGAGGTGCGCATCCTCGCCGACCGCGGCGACTATGCCGCGCTCCCCGACGCCATCTCGATCGTCGCGGGCGGGCGTCCCGGCGCGCCGGTGACGATCCGCGGCACCGATTCGGCGGGCAACCCGATGGCGGCGCACATCGTCGGCACGCGCCCTGCCCCGTTCGATCCCGACGCGCCGTCGGGCGAGGAGGTGATCCGGCTGCTCGCAGGCGCCGACAATCTGGTCTTTTCGGGGCTCGCCTTCGAAAATGTCGGCACCGCGATCCGCGTCGGCGCCGATATCGCGAACCTGACGATCGAACAGAGCCGCGCCACCAACGTCGCGCGCTTTTTCGAGGATGTCGCCTCGGGCGCGAACACCAGCGCCACGATCCGCGGCCTCACCATCGCCGACGTCGATGTCGACGGCTATTCGAAGGGCGCGATCCGCGTCCAGTATGACAGCAGCAACATCCGCATCCACGATGTCCGCGGCGACAGCCAGTTCCAGGACGGCGACAATTTCGCCATCGGGCTGCATCTCGACGGCACGGCGCACGACGTGCTCGTCGAACGTGTCGCGATGCGCAACGCGCTCGACACCACCAACGGCTATCGCAACGGCGACGGCTTCGCGACCGAGCGCGGCACCTATGACATCACGCTGCGCGACATCATCGCCACCGGCAACAATGACGGCGGGCTCGACCTCAAGACCGACGGCATCGTCGTCGACGGCGCGATCGTCTCGGGCAACGGCCGCAACCTGCGCCTGTGGGGCGACGGGATGCAGTTGCACGACATCGTCAGCCTCGACGCCGGCGCGACGCTCCCCGGCGGCAATCGCGAGCATGTCTGGATCGCCGCGGGCGCCAGCGCGACGATCGACGACGTGCTGTTCGCCGATCCGGGATCGCCGACGCTGTTCAACCTCGCCGAACAGAACGGCCTGCTCACGATCACCGATTATGGCGCGACGCTCGGGCCGGGCTACACGCTCGTCAAGAAGGGCAAGGGATCGGTGCTGACGCTGGCGGGCGAGCGCGTCGCGGTGGCGACGGGCGGCGACGGCAACGATCTGCTGCAGGGCACCGACGGCGCCGACATGATCGGCGGCGGCAACGGGCGCGACATGCTCGTCGGCGGCGGCGGGGACGATCTGTTGCTCGGCGGTGCGGGCGACGACAAGCTCGTCGGCGGCACCGGCGACGACACGCTGGTCGGCGGCGCGGGCGCGGACATTCTGGTCGGCGGCGCCGGGCGCGACCGGCTGGGCTATGCCGGCAGCGCGGCGGGCGTGACGATCGACCTCGGCCGCAACATCGCCGCTGGCGGCGATGCCCAGGGCGACCTTTTCGACGGTTTCGAGGATGTCGAGGGCTCCGGCTTCGCCGACCTGATCGTCGGCGATCGCGGTGCCAACCGGCTGTTCGGCGGCGCGGGCGACGACGTGCTGCGCGGCGGCGCGGGCGACGACGTGCTGGCCGGCGGGCTCGGCGCCGACCGGATCGACGGCGGCGACGGTTTCGATCGCGCCGACTATTCCGACAGCGCGGCGGGCATCGTCATCGACCTTGCCGCCGGGACCGCCGCCGGCGGCGACGCCCAGGGCGACGTGCTCGTCGGGATCGAGGCGCTCACCGGCTCGCGCTTCGCCGATCAGTTGCTCGGCTCGGCGGGCGGCGACGTACTCGACGGCGAGGCGGGCGACGACCTGCTCGACGGGTGCGACGGCGACGACGTGCTGGTGGGCGGCGCCGGGGCCGATCGATTGATCGGCGGCGCCGGGCTCGACACGGCCGACTATTCGGCCAGCGCCGCGGGGGTGGTCGTCAACCTCGCCGACGGCACCGGCCAGGGCGGCGATGCCGAGGGCGACCGGCTCGAATCGATCGAACGGCTGCTCGGCTCGCGCTTCGACGACCGGCTCACCGGCGACGATGGCGACAACTGGCTCGTCGGCGGCGCGGGTGCCGACGCGCTTCAGGGC
>JAFABD010000271.1 GCA_023426225.1 Pseudomonadota bacterium
CACTGTTGCTGCCCGAACCGGTGGCGGCGCCGCCGCTGTCGCGCGAGGCGGCGCGCCGGGCCAGCCACTGGGTTGCGGGGCTGGTGACGCTGGCCGACTGGCTGGGATCGTCGCAGCGCTGGTTTCCCTATGCGCCGGCCGACATGGCCGCGCCCGGTTACTGGGACAAGGCGCAGGCGCAGGCCGAACGGGCGGTGCGCGAGGCGGGGCTGGTCGCGCCGTCGCACCGCGTGGCGGCCGATTTCGCGACGCTGATCCGGCGGCCCGACGCGCCGACGCCGTTGCAGCGCTGGGCGCTGGAGGTGCCGATCCCGGCGGGGCCGGCGCTGTTCCTGCTGGAGGACGTGACCGGCGCGGGGAAGACCGAGGCGGCGCATGTGCTGGCGTATCGCCTGCTCGCGGCCGGGCGGGCAGGCGGGCTGTGGTGGGCGATGCCGACCATGGCCACCGCCAACGCGATGTATGCGCGCCAGGCCGAGATGCTGGCCGGGCTGTTCGACTCCGACGGACCGCGCGCGAGCCTGGCGCTGGCGCATGGCCAGGCGGGGCTGCATCCCGCATTCCGGGCGAGCGTGACCGATTGGGGCGCGGACGAGACGGGGCCGGAAGAGAGGGGGGCGAACGAGAGGGGGGCGGACGGGGACGCCGACGCGATGACCGCATCCGCCGCCTGCGCCGCGTTTCTGGCCGACGACCGGCGGTTGAGCCTGCTGGCGGACGTGGGCGCGGGGACGATCGACCAGGCGGTGCTGGCGGTGCTGCCGTCGCGGTTCAACACCGTGCGCCTGCTGGGGCTGGCCGACAAGGTGCTGATCGTCGACGAGGTGCACGCCCATGACGCCTATGTCACCGAGGAGTTGCGCAACCTGCTGGCCTTTCACGCGGCGCAGGGCGGTTCGGCGATCCTGTTGTCGGCGACGCTGACCAACGCCCAGCGGCGGGCGCTGATCGCGGGCTGGCAGGGCGCGGTGTCGACGACCGAAGGCGGCGTGCCCGAAACGCGCTATCCGCTTGCCACCGTCGCCGACGACGGCGGCGCGCGCGCCGATGCGATCGCCCCGGCGCCCTGGTCGGCGCGGCGCACGCCGGTGACGCGGGTCGAGAGCCCCGAGGCGGTGCTGGACCGGCTCGAGGCGACGCTGGCGGCGGGCGGGTGCGCGGCGTGGGTGCGCAATACCGTCGACGATGCCGTGGCCGCCGCCGAGATGGCGCGGGCACGCGGGCTGGCGCCGGTGCTGTTCCATGCCCGCTTCACCCAATGGGATCGCCAGCGGATCGAGGCGGCGGTGGCGGCGCGGTTCGGGCGACGCGCGGATGCCGCCGACCGGGCGGGCGGGCTGGTGATCGCGACGCAGGTTCTGGAGCAGAGCCTCGACGTCGATTTCGACCAGTTGGCGAGCGATCTGGCACCGATCGACCTGTTGCTGCAACGCGCCGGGCGGATGCGGCGCCATCCCGAACGCCGTCGCCCGGCCGGGGCGGGCGAGGCGATGCTGGTGCTGTCGCCGGCCGCGCGCGCGGATGCCGGCGCGGCGTGGCTGGCGCCCCATTGGAAGGGGACCGGCGCGGTCTATCGCGACCATGGCGTGTTGTGGCGCACCGCACGCGAGATCGATCGGCGCGGCGCGTTTGCCGTGCCCGATGCGGTGCGGGCGATGGTGGAAGCGGTGCTGGGCGAGGACGACTGCCCCGAAGGCCTGCGGGCGGCGGTGCTGCGCGCCGAGGGCGCCGCGCGCGGAACCGCTGCGGTGGCGCAGACGCACCTGTTGCGGCTGGAACAGGGCTATACGGTCGATCAGCCGTTCGAGGACGAATTGCGGGTGATGACGCGCAATGCCGAACCGCGCCTGAGGCTGCGGCTGGCGCGGCGCGATGCCGCGGGGCGGATCGTGCCCTGGGCCGAGGCCGAGGGCGGCGGCATGGGTGCGGCGCGGCGCGCCTGGGCCTTGTCCGAGGTTGCGGTGGGGAACCGGGTTGCGCCGCGCGACGCGCAGAGCCCGGCGGGGATCGCGGGCGAGCTGGCGCCGATCGTCGCGCGCTGGGGGCGTTTCGAGCGCGACATTCCGGTTTGCGTGCTGTCCGAATCGGGCGGCGGCCGGTGGGAAGGCGCATTGTCGCGACCGGGGGCGGGGGAAGTGCGGCTTGGATATGGTGCCGAGCTGGGGCTTTTCAAAGTCGCGGCGGAGGCATAGTCGTGGTTCTCCCACCGCGCGTGGGATGGACCGTCAGTGGCGAGCCCAGCGGACGTGTTCCCCGCCAACGCGGGGATTGGCTAATTTTGGCAGATGCTTGGGGCGCGTTTACGATCCCCAAGCATCCTTTTTGCAGGCGAAAACGTACTTCGGTTCGACACATAATAAGTCAGTAGCGAACCCAGTGAGATATAGTTATAAATTTTTCTGTTGACCGAGCGTCTGCCTTCTGGCAGCTTAAGATTCGATAAAAATCCCCGAAGGGTAATGCTCGGGTGCAAGGGTTGGCCGTGACGCAAGAGTGTTTTGCGTCAGGCTTGGTTCTGCGTAATGCGGGTTCGAAATCCCGCCAGTCGTTCTTTTTGGAAATTTGCGGAGTCGGGGTCTGTGGTTCCGACGATGATGTCTGGCGTCTTTCCCGGAAGCTTGAGTGAACGGGACTGCGCCCTGGGGGTGACCGATGTCCTATGATCTTCGTGTTGCGCCGTGGATTCCGTTTCGGCGCCGTTCGGGGGGCGTCGAATGGCTGCCGCCCGATGCGGTCGCCGCCATTCACCACAACGACCCGATCGTTGCGCTCGGCTGGCCGCGACCGGACTTCAACGGGGCGACGCTCGAGTTTCTGATCGGGCTGTTTTCGGTGGCGCTCGCGGTGCGGTCCGAAGCGGCATGGGCCGACCTTGCCGCCTGTCCGCCCGCCCCCGATGCGTTGCGGGCCGCGCTGATGGCCTTGCCCGACGCGTTCCGGCTCGACGGCGACGGGCCGCGTTTCCTCCAGGATCATGCGGCGGCGGATTTCGACAAGCAGGCCGAGCTGCCGATCGAGAATCTGCTGATCGACGCCGCGGGCGAGAATACGCAGAAGCTCAACAAGGACCTGTTCGTCAAACG
>JAFABD010000273.1 GCA_023426225.1 Pseudomonadota bacterium
GGATCGGAAAATGGGCGTGCGAGCCCTAGAAGATTCGCGGGACGAGGCAAAGCCGGCGCCGCAAGCCCGGCGATCGCCCGGTCCCCGAAACGGGACCGGCCCGCCCGCCGCCCCCTGGCCCCCGATCATCGGGGCGGAAGCGGCGGCGCGGGCCGGCCGGTCGTTGGCGTGTTGCCCGGACCCGAAGCAGCTCAGTGCTTCACGCCGCGCCACACGGTCTGATACGCACCATAGGTGAGCACCGTCGCGAACATCAGGAACAGAATCACCGCAAGGCCGGCCTGATGGCGCGTCTGCAGCGTCGGTTCCGCAGTCCAGACGAGGAACGCCGCAACGTCCTTGGCCATCTGGTCCTTGGTCGAAGGCGTGCCGTCGTCATAGGTCACCTGCCCATCGGCGGTGAGCGGCGGCGGCATCGCGATGTTGAGGTTCGCGAAATACGGGTTGTAGTACATGCCGTCGGGCGTCTTGGCCCCCGGGAACTTGGCCAGCAGCGCCGGCGGCTGGTTCTCGTACCCGGTCAGCAGCGAATAGACATAGGCGGCGCCGTCATGCCGAGCCTTGGTAATCAGGCTCAGGTCCGGCGGATTGCCCGTGCCCGGATAATAGACCTTGGGGAAACGGTCCGACGGAACGTTGTCGCGTTCGCCCCAGGTGCCCGCCTTCTCGTCGAAGGTGCGCTGCTTGATCGCCCAGTCCTTGGCGATCTTCTTCACCTGCGCCTCGTTGTAGCCGAGGTCGCCCAGGTTGCGGAACGCCACCAGGCTGAGCGAGTGGCAGGTCGAGCAGACTTCCTTGTAGACCTTGAAGCCACGCTGGAGCTGCTGCTTGTCGAACTTGCCGAAGGGGCCGTTCGACGCGAGATCGAGGTCCTGCGGATGCTTGTGGAACTCGGTCTCCGCCGTGGGTTTCGGCGGCTCCTTGATGAGGCCGGTGATGCTGCCGGCGAGCGCCAGCAGCAGCACCGCGATGAACGCGCCGCCGATCACGAACTTGATGGCGCGCAGGAAGAGCGGAGTCATGATTCAGGTCCCCCTTACGCGGCCGCGGTTTCGGTGAGGCGCGAACCGCCCTTGCCGGCGAGCACCGCTTCGGTGATCGAGTTGGGCAGCGGCTTCGGCGTCTCGAGACGCGAGATGATCGGCACGATGATCAGGAAGTGCGCGAAGTAATAGGCCGCCGCGATCTGGCTGGTGATCACGTACACCGGTTCCGCGGGCGAGCCGCCGCACCAGCCGAGGATCAGCACGTCGACCAGCAGCACCCAGAAGGCGATGCGGTACATCGGGCGATAGTGCGCCGAACGCACCGGCGACCGGTCGAGCCACGGCAGGAAGAACAGGATCAGGATCGAGCCGAACATCGCCAGCACGCCCCACAGCTTCGCCGGCAGGATGAAGTCCGCGGTGAAGGCACGCAGGATCGCGTAGAACGGCCAGAAATACCATTCGGGCACGATGTGCGCAGGCGTCGAGAGCGGGTTCGCCGGGATGTAGTTGTCCGGGTGCCCCAGATAGTCGGGCGCGAAGAAGACCAGCGCCGAGAAGATCATCAGGAACACGAAGACGCCGAAGCCGTCCTTGGCCGTGTAATAGGGGTGGAACGGAACGGTGTCCTGTTCGCCCTTCACCTCGACGCCGGTCGGGTTGCCCGAGCCGGGGATGTGCAGCGCCCAGATGTGCAGGATGATGACGCCCGCGATCACGAACGGCAGCAGATAGTGCAGCGAGAAGAAGCGGTTGAGCGCCGCATCGTCCGGCGCATAGCCGCCGAGCAGCCAGATGCGGATCCAGTCGCCGACCACCGGGATCGCCGAGAAGAAGCCGGTGATGACCTGCGCGCCCCAGAAGCTCATCTGCCCCCAGGGGAGCACATAGCCCATGAAGGCGGTCGCCATCATCAGCAGGAAGATCACGACGCCGAGCAGCCAGATCATCTCACGCGGGGCCTTGTACGAACCGTAGTGCAGGCCGCGGAAGATGTGGATGTAGACGACGACGAAGAACATGCTGGCGCCGTTGGCGTGCGCAAAGCGCAGGAACCAGCCCGCGTTCACGTCGCGCATGATCGTGCCGTTGATCGATTCGAAGGCGCCGCTGGCGCTCGAATGGAAATGCATCGCAAGCACGATGCCGGTGACGATCTGGATCACCAGCGCAAGGCCGGCGAGGACACCGAAGTTCCAGAAATAGTTGAGATTGCGCGGCACCGGATAACCGGCACCGACGGCGTTGTAGACGAAGCGCGGGAGCGGCAGGCGGCTGTCCAGCCACTGCATCACCGGGTTCTTCGGCTCGTAATGCTTAGCCCAGGGAAAGCTCATTGGCTGCTATCCTCACCCCACCACGACGGTTGTGTCGGACGTGAACTCGTACTTCGGCACCTCAAGATTCTTGGGCGCCGGACCCTGGCGGATGCGACCCGCAGTGTCATAAGCCGAGCCATGGCACGGGCAGAAATAGCCGCCGAAGGGGCCGCGATTCTCGCCCTCGCCCGCGCCGAGCGGGACGCAACCGAGATGGGTGCAGACGCCGAGGGTGATCAGCCACTGCTTCTTGCCCGACTTGGTGCGATCCTCGAGCGACTGCGGATCGCGCAGGCTGGCAACGGGAACCGCATCGGCCTGCTGGATTTCCTGCGGCGTCAGGTGACGCACGAACAGCGGCTGCTTGCGGAAGCTGTACTTGACCGCCTGTCCGGGTTCGATCGCCGAGACGTCGACCTCGGTCGTGGACAGTGCGAGCACGTCCGCCGACGGGTTCATCGAGTTGACGAGCGGAAGCACGGTCACGCCGGCCCCGACGCCAGCGACCGCCACGGCCGCATAGGAGAGATAATCGCGCCGTCGCGGATTTTCGAGAAGTTCACCGCCGGGCCCACCGGTCCGGTCGGGTGGAACACCATCGTGGGTAATTGCCATGCTTCAGCCCTTGCACTTCAGAACAAGCCGCGGCGCCTAGGCGGGTAACGGCTTCAGGGCACGATACTGCCCTTCGTCGCCGGTGCCCCCAGTGACTTAGCGGGGTGATAGACGGCCCTGCGCGGCTTTGCCAACAGGGATTTTCTTGCGGTTATTACGGAACCGCGCACCCCTCTATTGATCCGGATCAAAGCCAGCAGCCTTTTGTGCGCCGCACCAAATGGCACGCTGGCGAAAGCCGTGCCAAAACGGGTTGGACGATTTGGCCAATTGCCGGCGAATCGCGGCGCGGCTTGCCGCGATGCAGCGCGCAACCGGCTGTTTCGACGCGCTTCGGTTCCCCATCGGGGCCAAATGCGCTAGGCGCGCACCCCATGCGCATCGCCCTGTTCCAGCCCGACATCGCGGGCAATGTCGGCACGATCCTGCGCCTCGGCGCCTGCCTGAACACCCCGGTCGACCTGATCGAGCCTATGGGATTTCCCTGGGGCGACCGCGCGCGGCGCCGCGCGGCGATGGATTATGGCGCGCAGGCCGAGATCTGCCGCCACGCCGACTGGGACGCTTTCGTCGCCACGCGGAAGGGGCGGATCGTGCTGTTCACGACGCGCGCCGCCATCCCCCTGCCCAAGGCGCAGTTCCATGCCGACGACACGCTGCTGATGGGATCGGAGGGCGCCGGCGTGCCCGATGCGGTGCACGACCGCGCCGAGCTGGCGGTACGCATTCCGCTGGCGCCGGGCGCGCGCTCCTTGAACGTAGCGGTCGCAACGGGCATCGGACTTGCCGAAGCCTTGCGTCAGACCGGAGGATGGCCCGAATGATCGAACTCGACGAGCAGCAGCAGCGCGCCCGCGCCTGGTTCGAGGGGCTGCGCGACTCGATCTGCGCGGCGTTCGAGGCGATCGAGCGCGAGGCAGGTTCGGACGCCGGCTTCGATTACACGCCGTGGACGCGCAACGACGCGTCGGGCGCACCGGGCGGCGGCGGCGTGCGCGGGGTGATGCGCGGCCGGGTGTTCGAGACGGTCGGCGTCAACGTCTCGACGGTCGGCGGCGCCTTCGACGGCGAGTTCGGCCGCACGATCCACGGCGCGGCCGACGACCCCCGCTTCTTTGCGACGGGCATCAGCCTCGTCGCGCACATGGCGAACCCGCATGTGCCCGCGGTGCACATGAACACGCGCTTCCTCACCACCACGCGGCGCTGGTTCGGCGGCGGTGCCGACCTGAACCCGCCGATTCCCTATGCCGAGGACACCGCCGATTTCCACGCACGGCTGAAGGCGGCATGCGACGCGCACGACCCGGCGCACTATCCGCGCTTCAAGCAATGGGCGGACGACTATTTCTACATCCCCCATCGCCAGGTGCATCGCGGCGTCGGCGGCATCTTCTATGACCATCTGGAAAATGACTGGGAGGCGGATTTCGCCTTTACCCAGGATGTCGGGCGCGCGTTCCTCGACATTTTCCCGCAGCTGGTGCGGCGCCGGATGCACATGCCCTTCACCGCCGAGGACAAGGCGCGCCAGCTCGAATGGCGCGGCCGCTATGCCGAGTTCAACCTGATCTATGATCGCGGCACGCTGTTCGGGCTGAAGACGGGCGGCAATATCGACGCCATCCTGATGAGCCTGCCGCCGATGGCGAGCTGGAACTGAGGCAGGCATGGCGATCGGCACGGGGTTGAACCCGGTTCCGCGCGACCATCTGGCCGCCGTGGTGACCTGGCTGGAAATGCGCGAGCGACCGAAGCCGCGGCCGGTACCCGCCGCGCCGTTGCGGCTGGTGCGCTGGCCGGCGCCCGAGAGCGACCGCTATCGCGCGCTGTTCCGGCGGGTGGGTGCGCGCTGGCTGTGGCTCTCGCGGTTGGCGATGCCCGAGGCGCAGCTTCGCCGCATCCTCGACGACCCGCAGGTGCAGGTGCATGCGGTGCTCGACCGGCAGGGGATCGAGGTGGGCATGCTCGAGCTCGATTTCCGTCAGCCGGACGCGTGCGAGATCGGCTTTCTGGGGCTGGTGCCCGAACTGACCGGCAAGGGGCTGGGCGACTGGCTGATGGCGCAGGCGCTCGCGCTGGGATGGCGGGCCGGCGTGACGCGGCTGTGGCTGCACACCTGTACGCTCGATCATCCCGGAGCGCTCGGCTATTACCGGCGGCACGGCTTCGTGCCGTTCCAGCGGACGATCGAGCTGTTCGCCGACCCGCGGCTGGCGGGCATCCTCCCCGCCGACGCGGCGCCTCAGATTCCCTGTCTTGCCGCAGCAAGGATGCGATAGGCCGCCGCGTTGACGAGGAGGAGCCCGACCGCCCCCGCCGTCAGCACCGCCGTCGCGAGCCCGGTGAGCACCGGCGCGGCAAGCGCGCTCGCGCCGTCGGCCGCGCTGTCGAAAACACTGCCCAGCAGCAGGCTGGGAAGCATCAGCACCAGATAGAGCTGGAGCAGGCGCCAGCCATTGCCGCGACTGCGCGCCAGCGCGGCGCGGATGCCGCCGTCCTGCTCGGCGACGACCACGGGCAGGACAAGCTGCGTTCGCCCGAGCGCATAGAGCCCGCCGATCACCACGACGAGCAGCCCGCCCGCCATCACCATCGCGACGCTGGCGACATGCGCCAGCGCCAGCCGCGGCAGCAGCCGGACCGCACGCTGAAGCGCGTCGGCCACCGCGGGGCGATCGGGCGCGAGCAGCAGGACGAGGATCGCCCCGCTGCCGATCAGCTGGAGCCCGATCTGGATCAGCAGCCAATGGGCATTGGCGGACCAGAACGCCATCAGCGCGTTGAAAAAGGCGAGATCGTCCATCCCGCGCGAATCGGGGATCGGCAGGAACAGGCGCACGGCAAAGGCGGGGAGCCACAGGAACATGCCCGCGACCGGCAGCAACAGCGCGCGATCGGCACGCCACAACGCGCCCGCCTGGGCAAAGACACGCCCGAAATCGATCTTCACTGGGTTCACAAATCTTCCATAGCACGGGTCAGGCCGGCCTGGCCGTTGATCGCCAGATAGAGTTTGCCGGCAAAGGCGGGAAGGACGACGGCCGACGCCGTCTGCACGGCGCCGCAGGCGATCGAGGTGAGCACCCCGGCGACGCTGAGCGCGCCGTCCCCTGCCCCCGCCACCAGCGCGAAGATCGACCCGAACACCAGCCGCGCCGCGCCATAGGCGACCGAGGAAACGAGATAATAGAGGATCAGCACGCCGACGATGCGCAGCGCATAGCCGCGCGTCAGCTGCCACGAGCGCGCGATCGCGCCGAGCGGACGCCCCTCGCGCGCCACCGCCGGCTGAACGAGCGCGAACCGCGCGCCGAGCCAGAGCAGGACCGGCGTCAGTACCAGCATGTAGAGCGCGATCGCCGTGAGGATCGAGGGGTTGGCCGCCTCGATCCGCCCCTGTTGCAGCGCCGCGACATCGACGCCGCCCAGATAGGCGAGGACGGGCACCGGCAGGAACAGCACGAGCAGCGCCGCGAACAGGACGAGCGAGGCGCCGAGCACCGGCAAAAGCCGCGCCGATGCGATTCGCGCCGGCCCCGCCCCCCCGGCGATGTCGAGCGCCATCACGGTGATGACGAGCTGGCCCCACAGCATCACGACGGCGAAGGCCAGCTGAACCACACCGAGCGCAACCTGCGTCATCTGGGGCAACTGCCCCTCGTCGCCCAGCGCGGCGAAATTGGACTGGATCGAGAAGGGCAGGAAAAAGGCGAGCAGCGCGACCGGCGTGATGGCGCCGAGATTGTCGCCCAGGAACTCGACCGTGCGGTCCCAAACGTCACCCATCTTCACCATGCCGCAAGATCCCCCAATGACTGTGCTGTTCTGTGCGCGTCGTGCGGGTTTTCCCGCATCACCGCCGGTCGATGTCGCCGCAGAACCGCCTTGCGACAAGACCTTAACCGATGCCGGCGCGACCCCTCCGATCCGCCGGCACCCGACCGGCCGCGACCCTAGCGGCGGCATCATGGCTTGCCAATGCTTGCGCATCGCCCGCCGAAGACGCAATTCGGGACCATGGACCAGCAAATCGAATGGCGGGTGGCCCCGGCGCCCGTCGAATATGGCGCGGCACTTGCCGAAATGGAGGCACGCGTCGCCGCCGTGACCGCGGGCGAGGCGCGCGAACTCGTCTGGCTGCTCGAACACCCGCCCGTCTACACCGCCGGCACCAGCGCGAAGCCCGAGGACCTGCTCGACGCGCGCTTTCCGGTGTTCGAGATCGGCCGCGGCGGCCGCTATACCTATCACGGGCCGGGGCAGCGCATCGGCTATCTGGTGCTCGACCTGCGCCAGCGGCGGCGCGACGTGCGCAATTTCGTCCACGCGCTCGAAGGCTGGGTGATCGACGCGCTCGGGCGGCTGGGGATCGAGGCGTTTCGCGCGCCGGGACGGATCGGGATCTGGACGATCGACCGCGCGGGCGACGAAGCCAAGATCGGCGCGATCGGCGTGCGAATCCGGCATTGGGTGACGATGCACGGCTTTGCCATCAACCTGGCGCCCGACCTGGGCCACTTCACCGGAATCGTGCCCTGCGGCATCGCCGACCACCCGGTCACGAGTGCGCAGGCACTGGGATTCGACATCACCCCGGCGCAGTTCGACGCAGCGCTGGCGGACGCATTCCCGCCATTTTTGGCCGCGATCGCGCCCGAAAGCTGAAATCGTGGCTTGAGGCGGTCGGCCGAAGCGTCTAATGTCCACCCCGGTTTGGGTATTAGCGGCGTCCGAATGCCGTCCAAATCCATTATCTAGGGAGCTTTCAAATGCGTGCAGTCCTTTCGAAGATCGTTGCCGGCTCGATGATCGCCGGTGCGGCTCTCGCCGTCGCGGCTTGCTCGAGCAACGAATCGTCGACCAACGTCACGAACACCACCGAAGTCGTTCCGACCGAGAACGTTGGCGCGGCCGACGCGATGGTTTCGAACGTCGACACGGCGGCCCCGACGAACGCTGTCGAAACGAACGCCGTCGAGACCAACGCTGCCAACGCGCAGTAATCTCCACGCGCAAGCGTGTTGACGAGTTCAGGGCCGTCCGGGCGACCGGGCGGCCCTTTTCGTTGCAGCATCCCCCACCGCCCCGGCCCGGATTTCGCCACAGAAGCGACGCAGTTTCCCGCCCGGCTTCGCAAGGCACATGCGACGAAACGACTCCGTCGCCGCACATCCGGGTAAAAAATGGCTTGGGCGCGGAGTCGAAATTCCGTAACCAATCCGGAAACCAGGAAAGATGAGGCAGATGCTCGTTCGGCGTATCCTATCCACCATGGCCTGTGCTGCCGGCCTGTTCGCGGCCGCACCGGCTTCGGCCCAGTTCTTCCTGAAGGCGCCCGACCTGCGCGGCGAGCCCATCACGGGCACCGAGCCCGGGGTGCTTGGCCCGGCGCTCCCCGGCGCGACGGCCGCCGAGCTGCGCGCGGCGATGGTCTGGAACCTGCGCGCCGCGCTCAACGTCGCCGCATTGCAGTGCGACTTTGAGCCGACGCTGATGACGCGCGACAACTACAACGCGATCCTGAAGGACCATCACGGCGAGCTGGACGAGTCGTACAGCACGCTGGGCCGCTATTTCGCCCGGATCCACAAGACCAAGAAGGCGAGCAGCGACGAGCTCGACCGGTTCGGGACGCGGGTCTATTCGAGCTATTCGACCGTGTCGGGGCAGCTTTCGTTCTGCCGGACGGCGGGCGACATCAGCCATGACGCGCGCTTTGCCCGGCCGGGGAGCCTGGGCGAACTGGCCAAGGCACGGCTGCGCGAACTGCGGTCGAGCCTGGCCGGCTGGGGCGAGCAGTTCCGCGCCTCGCGCGTCGTCGCCCTGCCCGCGCACAGCCAGATCCCGGCGTTCGGCGACAGCAAGTGCTGGAAGCGCGACGTCTACCAGACGCGCAAGTGCGGCCCGGTGGACCGCGGCTGACACCCGCCCGGCCCCCTGCCCGGCGCCGCAGTGCGCGCCGGGCGGCGGGGATCAGCGCAGCCCCAGCAGCTTGTGCGTCTGAAGCGACAGACGCCAGCGCGGACGCGCCATCGCCAGCGCGATCGCCGCCTGGACATTGGCCTGCGCCGCGGTCGCATCGTCCATCGGCTGGACGAGGAACGCGCCGAAATCCCACCCTTCGAGCACTTCGGGATCGATCCCCGCCTGCGGCCAGACGAGCTTGAGCTCGTCGCCCGAGCGCTGGACGATGCTGCTCCCCGCCTTGGGGCTGATGCACACCCAGTCGAGGGCGGGATGCGCGGGAAGCGTGCCGTTGCTTTCGATCGCGATGCGGAAGCCGCGCGCATGGAGCGCGTCGACAAGCGCATCGTCGACCTGGAGCATCGGTTCGCCGCCGGTCAGCACGACGAAGCGCGCCTCGCGGTCCTTGCCCCACGCCGCCTCGGCCGCCGCGGCAAGTTCCTCGGCATCGGCGAAACGCGCGCCGCCGGCGCCGTCGGTGCCGACGAAATCGGTGTCGCAGAAGCGACAGATCGCGCTCGCCCGGTCGACCTCACGCCCCGACCAGAGGTTGCAGCCGGCAAAACGCACGAACACCGCACGCGCACCGGCATTGACCCCCTCGCCCTGGAGCGTGAGGAACAGTTCCTTGACGGCGTAGCTCATGGCCGCGTGGCGTAGACCGTCGGGTCGGGCAGCCCCGCCTCTTCGAAACCCTTGGCGCGCAGGCGGCAACTGTCGCACAGCCCGCAATGCTTGCCGTCGGGCGTCGGGTCGTAGCACGACCAGCTGAGCCCCGCGTCGAGCCCCAGCCGCGCCGCCTCACGGACGATATCGGCCTTGCTCATGTCCTGAAGCGGCGCACGGATGCGGAAGGGCTTGCCCTCCACCCCGGCCTTGGTCGCCACCTCGGCGAGCTTTTCGAACTCGGCGATGAACTCGGGCCGGCAATCGGGATAGCCCGAATAATCGAGCGCGTTGACGCCGATATAGAGGTCGCGCGCGCCCGACGCCTCGGCCCAGCCCAGCGCAAGGCTGAGGAAGATCGTGTTGCGGGCGGGGACATAGGTGACGGGAATGTCGTCGCCGACCCCGTCCTTGGGCACGTCGATATCGGCGGTGAGAGCCGAACCGCCGAACGCGCGCAGATCGAGCGGCAGGACGACGTGGCGCTCGGCCCCCAGCATCGCCGCGATCCGGCGCGCGGCCGACAATTCGACCTGGTGCCGCTGGTTGTAGTCGATCGAAAGCGCGAGCAGGCGGTGGCCGTCCTCACGCGCGCGCGCGGCCGAGACCATCGAATCGAGGCCCCCCGAAATCAGCGCAACTGCGAAGCTATCACTCATCCGCACCCCGCTAGACCCGTTTGCCGCCGGAATCAAAGCCGCGCGCCGTAAGGGCGGACGATGGCCCGCCGGTCAGTTGCAGGCGCCGATCCGGCGCGCGTCGAACTGTTCGGAAAAAGGCATGCCGTCGGCCACGCCCTGCGTGTCGAGCGAGAGCGAGCGCGGCGTATCGAGCTGGATCGTCGTGCGCCCCTGGCCGTGGCCGGCGCAGGTATAGCGCATCGTCACCGAACGGCTGTTGCTGTCCATCGGCTGATGGTCGCAGCGCTGGCGCGGATGATAGAGCTGGATGAGCGCCGCAGCGTCGGCGACGCACAGGCGGCGCGTGCCGCCGTCGCGCGACTTGAGCTCCCACAGCCCCTTTTCGATCTGTCCGAGCAACTGGACGGGCGCAGGACCGGCGACCGGGCGAACGCCCGCGCCGCCGCCGCGCTGTGCCGCCGCACCGCCCGCCGCAAGACCGATCATGCCCACGACCAGCGGGGCCACCAGAACGCTTCGCTTCATTCGTCCGAAAACTCCCCCCGCGGCCCGATCCGCCGCCAGAACGACGGATCGCGGGCGAACGCGGCAAATATATGGAAATCGCGCGGCGGGATTACAACGCGGGCGGAACGAACTCGTCGAGCGCGATCGGGAACTTTTTAGAACAGAAGGCGCAATCGACACTGATCGTGCCGTCGGCATCGGCCATGGCCGCACGCTCCTCGGCCGGGAACTTGGCGAGAACCTGGGTGATATAGTCGGCGCTGCACCGGCAACCGCGCGAGAGCGCAGCACCGGCGAGCACGCGCACCTCGGGCTCTTCGTTGAACAGCCGCCAGACGAGATTTTCGAGCGGGATCGCCGCGTCGCACAATTCGTCGGCCGCCATCGTGCCACCGAGCGCGGCCACATGCTCCCATTCGGGGTGGTCGTGACGGACGTGCAGCCGCTCGCGCCCCACCTCGCCCTCCGGCAGATGCTGGAGGAACAGCCCGCCGGCGATCAGCCGCCCTTCCGAATCGCGGCGGACGCCGAGCCGCACGATGCTGGGGATCTGTTCGGACTGGAGGAAATATTTCTCCGCCGCCTCGCCGAGCGTCGCGCCGTCGAGCGGGACGATCCCCTGATAGCGTTCCTTGGTGAGCGCCTGGTCGAAGGTGACGGCAAGATAGCCCTGGTTGAACAGCTTGCCGATCGTCGGGTTCTTGCCGAGCTGCGCCAGCCGCGTCGCGTCGAACTGGACATAGCCGCGCAGGCTGCCGCCCTGATAGTCGCAGACCATCAGGCTGATGATGCCGCGCTGCGTCTGGGCCTGGAGCGTCATCTGCCCCTCGGCATCCTTGAGCGTGGCGCCGAGCAGCGCGGTGAGCGTCAGCGCCTCGGCCAGCAGCCGTTCGATCACCGGCGGATAGGCATGGGCCGAGAGGATCTCATCGAGCACCGGCCCCAGCCGCGCGACACGGCCGCGCGCATTGCGTCCGGGAATGGTGAAACCGATCACGCGATCGAGATCGGCGGCGGGAACGGGATGGGTCACTGAATGCTCTCCGGCATTCGTCCGGCGCAGCGGGAAGTCGGGCGACTCCACACGTCCGGGCGAACGCAGCTTTTGGGTTCGGACGGGTAGATAGGGTTTCGACGGCAGGAAACAATGCGGGGCGTGCGGGGGCGAAGTTTAGGAAGTTTAGGGTGACTATCGCGTGACGGCGGGGATCGGGGGCGCGGCGGGAGGAGCGCAGGCTGGGCCCCGGCTCAAGGCCGGGGCGACGATGAGGGGGCCGGGGCGACGATGGCGGACATGGGCGACGAGGGCGGACATGGGCGACGATGGGGCCTGAGCGGCGATGGCGGACATGGGCGACGATGGGAGGCCGGCGCGACGAGGGAGGAATTGCGCGACGAGGGAGGTCGGGGCGGCGATGGCGGACCTGCGCGGCGACGGAGAGCGGGGTGACGGCAAGGGACCGGGCCGCGGTCGAGGCGCGCGGGGATCAGCGGGTGCGGGTGTGGGCGCGCCAGCCGCGATAGGCGGCATAGGCCGCGACGGGTAGCCAGATCGCGGCGAGGATGGCGTCGATCGGCTCGCCCGTTTCGACGAAGCGGGCAATGTCGAACAGCCCCAGGGTCGCGGCGACGAAGACGAAAATCTCGACGACACTGGCACGCATGGCGGCAAGCCTCCGGATTATCCACAGAACAGATAGCGAACTTTGGCCGGGTAGGCAAGGAGAACGGCAGCGCCATGTCGTGCTGCGTCGGGCGGCGGAAGCGCGCGCCGGACGCGGCGCCCGCCGGGGACGCCCGAGATGCGCAGGCGGTTCGCGACGGAACCGAAACGGCGACGATAAGCCATTCTATAATGGAGATTATGAAGATCCCCGGCTTTTCACTCGCATCGCTTTCGTCGCTGACCCCGCGCCAGGGCGGCGCGGCGGCGTCACCGGCAACCGCGGCGGCGACCGGCACGACCGGCGGCGCCGACGCGCCCGCCAAGTCCGACCGCGAGGCGCGCAAGCTGCAGGCGGCGAAGGATGCGGTCGCCGCGCTGAAGGCGATGCCGCGCGACAATCGCGAGGCGGAGAAGGCGCGCGCGGCCGAGAAGGTCAAGGAACTGAAGGCGCGGCTGCAGGCGCTGAAGATGATCTATGCCAGCGACCCCAAGAAGCTGGCTCGGATCGCGGCGCAGATGGCGCGCGAGCTGGCGGCGGCGGTGAAAAGCTATGTCGATGCGGGCGGCGGCGCGGACGCGCTGGGGGCCGCCGGCGGCAGCGATGTCGGCGCGAATGCCGCCCCGCAGGCGAACGCCCAGCCGGGCGCCGCCCAGCCCGGAAACGAAGCTGCCCAGGCCGGGGGCGAGGCGGCGCAGGCCGAGGCGAGCGCGCCGGGTGCCGCCGCGCCCGAGGCAGGCAAGACCGGCGACGCCGGCGCGGATCGGACCGAGACCAAG
>JAFABD010000279.1 GCA_023426225.1 Pseudomonadota bacterium
CGACTGGGTGGGCTGACGCCCGCCCGGCC
Organism: Pseudomonadota bacterium; assembly: GCA_023426225.1. Taxonomy (GTDB): domain Bacteria; phylum Pseudomonadota; class Alphaproteobacteria; order Sphingomonadales; family Sphingomonadaceae; genus Sphingomonas. The sequence continues at coordinate 30 of JAFABD010000279.1, forward strand.
GGCCGCCGCCGCCGCGACCGCCGCCCCGACCGTCAGCGCTCGCGCGTCGCGGCGAAGCTGACCTTGGCATAGCGATCGGCGACATAGCCGACCTCCCATGCCGACTTGGCGAGGAACACCGCGTTGCCGTCGCGATCCTTGGCCATCGCGCCGCGGTTGAGCTCGATGAACTCCTTGAGCGCCGCCGGATCGTCCGAGCCGATCCACCGCGCGGTGTCGTAGGGCGAGGGTTCGAGCACCGCCGCCACCTTGTATTCGGCATCGAGCCGCGAGAGCAGCACGTCGAGCTGAAGCTGGCCGACGACGCCGATGATCCAGTTCGACCCGATTTCGGGATAGAAGACCTGGATCACGCCTTCTTCCGACAGGTCGTCGAGCGCCTTGCGGAGCTGCTTGGTCTTGGTCGGATCCTTGAGCGCGACGCGACGCAGGATTTCGGGCGCGAAATTGGGCAGCCCGGTGAAGCGCACCCCGCCCTTTTCGGACAGCGTGTCGCCGACGCGCAGCGTGCCGTGGTTGGGGATGCCGATGATGTCGCCCGGAAACGCCTCGTCCGCCAGCTCGCGTTCGCGCGCGAAGAACAGGATCGGCGAGTGGATCGCGATCGGCTTGCCATGCCCCGTCGGCGTCAGCTTCATGCCGCGCCTGAACGTCCCCGAGCACAGCCGCATGAACGCGATGCGGTCGCGGTGATTGGGGTCCATGTTCGCCTGGACCTTGAACACGAAGCCCGTCACCTCGTCGCGGGTCGGTTCGACCGGCGCGGGTTCGGCGGGCAGCGCGTGCGGCGGCGGCGCGAATTCGGCGATCGCGGCGATCAGCGAATCGACGCCGAACTCCTTGAGCGCCGAGCCGAAATAGACCGGCGTCATGTCGCCGTGACGATAGGCCTCGGCATCGAATTCGGGATAGCCCGCCTGGGCGAGTTCGACATCCTCGCGCAGCTTGGCGAGATTGTCGGGCGAGACGATCGCGTCGAGCTGCGGATCGTCGAGCCCGGTGGTCTGGATCACCTTGCCCTGGAACTCGCGGCTGTCGCCCTCGGGCAGCAGCAGGCGCTTGGTGGCGAGGTCGTAGATGCCCTCGAACGTGCCGCCCATGCCCACCGGCCAGGTCATCGGCACGACGTCGAGCGCGAGCAGGTCGGCCACCTCGTCGAGCGTCGCGAACACCTCGCGGCCCTCGCGGTCGACCTTGTTGACGAAGGTGATGATCGGCACGTTGCGCAGGCGGCAGACCTCGAACAGCTTGCGCGTCTGGCTTTCGATGCCCTTGGCGACGTCGATCACCATCACCGCCGAGTCCACTGCGGTCAGCGTGCGGTAGGTATCCTCCGAGAAGTCCTCGTGGCCCGGCGTGTCGAGCAGGTTGAAGGTGATGCCGTCGCGTTCGAAGGTCATCACCGAGCTGGTGACCGAGATGCCGCGCTGCTGCTCGATCTTCATCCAGTCCGAGCGCGCGCGCCGCGCCTGGCCCCGCGCCTTGACCTCGCCCGCGAGATGGATCGCGCCGCCGAACAGCAACAGCTTTTCGGTGAGCGTGGTCTTGCCCGCGTCAGGGTGCGAGATGATGGCGAAGGTACGACGATCGGAGGGGGTCATGCGCTTTTCGGACCGGAAGGATGGATTGGCGCGCAGCCTTAGTGGCGGTGCGGGCGGAAGGCCAGCACGGACTATCGCGGGAGGCGTGGGCGGGAGGCGCGGGCGGGCGCCCCGCGACCGCGCCCGGCCGGTCAGAACAGCGGCGCGCGCAGCGTGAGCCGGACGGTGCGCCCCTGGGGATCGAGGCTGGCAGGGAGCAGCGCGAACGGCGTCGGCCGGTCGGGGAAGCGGACGCGCGGGCGCGCATCGAGCAGGTTCTCGACCGCGAGCGACAGGCGCCATGCCGGCGCGCGCCGCGCGGCGCCCGCGCCGCCGCGCAACTGGACGAAGCCGGTGAAATTGACGCGCCACGGATTGTCGTAGCGGCCCGGCGCGCCGCCGCCCTGACCCAGCAACTGCGTCCCGCTGCGCCAGCTCGTGTCGAGATTGGCGCCGAAGCCGCGCCCGGCCAGCCCCGCCTGGACCGACAGGCTGCGCCCCGAATCGCCGCCGCCCGCGCCGAGCTGGGCACTGGCGAGGTCGACCGGCGCCAGCCCGTCGCGCAGCACCAGCCGGCTGCGCAGCGTCCATTGGTGCGTGACCCCCAGATCCCAGTGGAGCGGCTGGCGCACCGCCGCCGACGGCGCCGAGGCGGGTGCGGCGGGTGCGGCGAAATCGCCCGAGGCGTGGAGGCTGACCCCGATCCGCCCGCTGTCCTGGCTGCGCGCGTTGAGCGGACGCGTGTCGAACGCGACCAGCCGCCCCGCGGCGTCGCGCACGAAGCGTTCGGGAAAGGCGCGTTCGGTGATGAGATCGAGCGTCGGCGTCCACACCGGATCGGTGACGCGGTTGGCGTCGTAATTGGCGGCGAGCATCCACTGGCTCTTGCCCAGCCGCGGGCGCAGCGCGACGCGCAGGCTGGTGCTGCGCAGGCTCGACGCGACGAGCGCGGGGTTGCCGCCCGACACGCGGCGGATGCGGACATCCTGCTGCCGCGCCGGATCGAACACCGCGACATCCGATTCGACGAGCAGCGGCGCGACCGGGCCGCCGATCCCGGCGGCGGCGACGTTGCGCGTCCATTCGAACGACAGCAGCGCGACCGGCGACCAGTTGACCGAGGTGGTGTAGCCGAGCAGCCAGTCGCTGCCCGTCGAGCGATCGACGCCGAGCTGGCCCATCACCGACAGGTCGCCGAGCAGCCCCGGTCCCTGGCTGCGGCTGTGGAGCGGCACGAGCACGCCCGCCTGCCCCTGAAGCGCCGAACGGCCCGAGGCGAGGCGCAGCGCCTGGGCGGTGCCCGTGCCGGTGCGCTGGATCGAGCGGTTGCCGGTGACGCCGAGATTGAGCGTGAGGTTCGCCTGATTGCCCGCGATCCGGAACAGCGGGCTGCTCCCCAGCGCGAACACGCGCAGGCCGTATCCCTGTGACCGCGCGCCGCCCGGCGGCGCCGCGCCGCCCGTCGCCGGATCGCTGTCGCTGCGCCCGGTATTGACGTTGCCGCTGACCATCAGCGACCAGAAACGCTGTCCGGCATTGCCCGAAAGCTGGGCCGAGAGATCGAGATTTTCGCCGGCGCTGCGCTGAACCGCCGCCCCGGGCGCCACCGTGCGACGGTTGCGATAGAGGCCCGCGCCGACCGACAGGTTGAGATTGACGTCGTCGAGCGGCTCGGCATGGCCGAACTGAAGCTGGGCACGCTCGCCCGCGCCGATCAGGCTGGTGCGCGCGGTGGTGCCGGGCGGTGCGAGCGCGAGCGTCGCCGGATCGAAACGATCGCCGAAGCGCAGCCCGCCGGTGCGCGCCAGCGTCAGCGCGCCGTTGTCGCGCCGTTCGCCGCGGATCGATGCGAGGCGCAGCGTCGCCTCCTGCGTATCGGCGTCGCCGTGGAGCGTGGCGGCGGCGCGCGCCTCGACCGTTCCCGAGCGGAACTGTTTCCGGAGCACCAGATTGACGACGGGTTCGTTGCCGCCGAAGCCGCGCTGCGCGCCCGCCGCGGGGGGCAGCACCTCGATCCGGTCGATCGCTTCGGGCGGGAGCGCGAGGATGTCGCCGATCCCGCCGAGCCGCCGCCCGTTGACGATCACCGGCGGCGAATCGCGGCCGATCCGCTGGCGCACGCGGGCGAGCACCTCGCCCACCGAATCGGCGCCGAAGGTGGCGACATCGTCGGCGCTGAGCACGTCCTGCGGCGGCGGATCGGCGGGCGTGCGGCGGCCGACGACGACGATCTCGCCGCCCGCGGC
>JAFABD010000048.1 GCA_023426225.1 Pseudomonadota bacterium
GTCGAGCGCCGCGTGAAGGCGCGGATGCGGCGCCCCTTCGGGCAAGAGCGCGGCGGTGAGCGTCGTCGCCCAGGCGAGCCCGGCGGCAGGCAGCGGCTGGCCGAACAGCGGCGCGCGGCTGTGGACGAGTTCGACCGTCAGCGCGGGCAGTTGCGCCTCGGTGCGCGCGCGCCAGGTGCCGAGGACGAGATTCGCCGGCTGGAGCACGGGACGCAGCGCGCGCGAGCGGCCGCCGCGGACATAGCCGGCGAGCAGCCCGTGCGCAGCGGTGAAGGCGCGAACGATCGCCCCATGTTCGCCGTGAAACCGCACGCCGAGCAGGATCGCGTCCGCGCGGATCTCCACCGGCTAGTTCCGCCCCGGACGCGCGGCCATGGCGGGGCGGCGCATCGTCATCGCCCGCGCCGCAGCCAGCGCAGATGCCGCGCGAGCCCCGCGCGCTGGACCAGTCGCTTCGCCGCCGCCACCGCACGGTTGAACAGGCCCAGCGACAGCATCGTCGCGCGGTTGGCCAGGCTGGGGCGCAGCAGCAGCAGGTCGACACAGGCAATGCCGCCGCTGGCCAGCTGGCGCTTGTGCTGCCCCTCGCCCTCGGTGAAGTCGAAACGGGCGAAGCGGCCCTCGTCGAACAGGTCGCGCAGCGCCTCGAGCTGGAGCACGGTGCCGGGCGAGAAATCGTTGAACGCCGGGTCGTGGCCGACATAGGCGTAGAGCATCGTCTCGCCCTCTGCCGGGCAATAGAGATAGGCCGCCGGTTCGCCGGCGATGTAGAGCAGCCAGGCACGCACGCGATCGGCGGCGGCATCGGCACGCATCCGCGCGAGAAACTCGGGCGAATCGGGCAGTCCCGCGCCGAGCAGCCGTTCCTGATAGGTCCGCAGCGCGATCCGGCGCGCGACGTCGTGGAAGTGCTCGATCCCCTCGGGTGTCGCGAAGCGGCGCACATCGACCTCGCCGCCCGATTCGGCGGCGACACGGCGGACCTTGCGCCGCAGCCCCTGCCGGGTGTTGCCCGACAGCGAGGCGAACCAGCGGTCGAAGCCGAGGCCGAGGTCGATGAAGTAGCGCGTGTAGCGCTGGCGCACGAAGGGCAGCATCGCGCCCGACGCGGCGACGATGGGATCCACCCAGGCGGCAGGGAGCGAGGTGATCGCATAGCCCTGGCCCTCGCGATCGAGCGGCGGCAGCAGCGGGAGCGTGGTGCCGAGCGCGGCGTCGAGCGACAGCCCGATCCGCACCAGATCGCGCTGGACCGCGACCAGCGTGCGCGCGCCGATTTCGAACCGCAACGCCACCGGCCGCGCCGCGCCGGCCCGGCCGGCATCGGCGGGGTGCAGCGGATCGGGCGTCATGGCGCGCGCTCTTCCACCATGTTCGACCAGAGCTGTTCGGCGTGGCGCATCCCCGCGCGCAGCCAGTTGGCACGCAGCGGCGCATCGTCCTGGCCCAGCGCCAGCACGGGACGATCGCGGAAATGACGGGTCACGAGCACCGCCTGCCGTTGGGCCAGCATCCGGCACAGCGATTCAAATCTTCGCACATGAACCGCGTTTGGTCGCGTTCCGGCCCGATTGGCAAGCTCGAAACTGTGCGACACGACCGTAACCGCGGCATGGTTCGCCGCAACGGCGTGATCGAGCGCCGCCTGCATCTCCGAAACCGACAGCGCGCAGATCTGGAAATGGCGCAGCGCCCCGCCCGCCCCCTCGATCAGCGTGACCGGCACCTCGACGAGTCCGCAATGCGCGACCGGCGCGATCTGGCGCTGGGGGAGTCCGATGGCGCTCGGCCAGGGGTGGTGCGAGCCGTCATGGCTCGAATCATAGGCGAAATCGAGCGCGGCGAGCGCGGCAAGCGTCGCGTCGCTCGCCGAATAGGAGCCCGCGCGAAAGGCGATCGGCGACGGCGCGCCCGCGGCTTCGAGCAGCGCGGCGGCACCCTCGATCAACGCGCGCTGATCGTCGGGACTATAGTCGATCAGTTCGAACGACGTGCCCGCGCCGCCGCACGGCCGCACGCGCGCCCAGTTGGGATGAAGGTGAAGCTGAACCTCTTGCCCCGCAGCGAGGATCAGTTCGACAACGCGGCGGATCGGATCGAGGCCATAGACGAGCGCGGGCATCGGATCGACGAAGAAGCAGGCGCGCAGGCCGTGCGCAGCGAGCCGTTCGAGCTGCCAGCCGATTCCAACCCCGGCGGGGTCGAGCGACCGCTGCGCCACCGTCGCCGCGTCGAGCCCGGCGACGTGGTGGCGCCACATCAGCTCGGTGTCGATCGTCAGGAACACGCTGGTCGGCATTCGGCGTTCGGCTCCGCTCCCCCGGCCCCGTCGGGCGACGGGAATCGGAAACAGCCGGGAGCGCCGTCCGGCCTAGCCGCCCGCCATGAACAAATGGCAAAGCCGCCGCACCGCGCGCGCGTTCACGGACGGATGCCGTAGCGGGCGAACTGTTCGTCGATCCGCGGCGAGATCAGCCGAGCCGCCGCCAGGTCGGCATCGGCCCCCGGCGTCTTTTGCAGGCGCCCGATCACGCCGCGCATGAAAAGGCTGTCGGCCTGTTCGGTATTGGCGAGCAGCGCGGCGTCGAGATCGGCGCGCGCCTCGTCGAACCGGCCCATCCGGAAATGGACCATGGCCCGGCTGTCGAGCGACGCGCCCGAATTCTCGCTGAGTTCGATCGCCCTGTTGCAGTCGCGCAGCGCCTGGTCGAGTTCGCGATCATGGGTGCCGCGCAACCAGCAGCGCGAGTTGTAAAGCCCGGAATTGCGCGGGGCCGCCGCAATCGCCTCGTCGAGGATGGCGAGCGCCCCGGCGACGTCGCCCGCATCGCCGAGCACGTCGGCAAGTCCGCGTTGCCACTCCGCCTTGGCATCGCCGCCGCGGTCGATGCGTTCGAGCAGCAGGTCGCGGGCGGCATCGGCCTCGCCCTTTTCGGCCTTGATCCGGGCGAGCAGCAGGATCGGCGATTGGGCTTCGGGATCGAGATCGAGCGCAGCCTTGATGTCGGCGAGCGCCGCCGCCTCGTCGCGGAGCGTGTAATGGAGTTCGGCACGCTGCGCATAGAGATCGACGGTCGGCGCCAGTTCGATCGCCTTGCCGATGTCGCGCAGCGCGGCCTGCCGATCGTAGATGGTCTGATAGAACCAGGCACGGCTGACATAGCCGTCCGCCTGTTCGGGCTGTTCGGCAATCGCCTTGTCATAGCCGGCGATGATCGGAGCGAGCGCGCCGCCGGCGCGCGCGGCCTTCACCGTCATCCAGCGCCGGGCGGGCTCCGCCGCACCGACGAGCGTGAGCGGATTGGCCTTGATGCGCGCGACCTCCGCGCGCACGGCGGCGATCTGGCTGGCCGGCACCTCGCGGGCGCCGGTGAACACGCGATCGTCGACCGTCACGCTGTCGCCGGCGACGGTGACGCTGCGCGACATCAGCCGTCCGGCGATTTCGGCCGGGAGGCGTTGCTGCCCTTCGAGCGTATAGCCCTTGCCCCCGGCGGGGAGGCGAATTCGACGCGCGATGCGGACGTCGCTGAGCGTACCGGCGGCGACCGGAATGTCGCGCCATGCCGAACGCGCGCGGTTGGGCGTGAATTGAAGATTGCCTGCGGTCTGGTCGAGGTTGATCCGTTCGCGGCCGCGCTGGAAATCCCAGTCGGGATACGCGATGCCGGATGCGCTGAGCGTCACGCCGCCGCTCGCGTCGTCATAGCTGATGCGATAGCCATAGGCGCTGTGCACGCCGAGCACTTCGGTGATCTGGCCGTTCACCAGTTCGGCGAGCTTGTCCTTGTCGATCTCGCTGCGGATGCTGCGGAGCATCTGCGCCATCTGGCCGTAGAAATCGGCGCGGAAATCGAACGGTGCGGGATATTCGGGGCCGGCGCGCGAATCGAGCGTCACCTGCACCAACTGGGTCGGCCGCACCGGGAGAGTGGCGACGGGAATCGGGATCAGCGTCGCCCCCTCGGCCCGGATCGGCAACGCGGTGCGGAATGCAGGAACGTCGTCGAGATCCTCGAGACGCGTTCCGCTCTGCGTCCCGTCGAGCCACAGCGTCTTGCCGCCGATCACCGCACGGACGATCACATGATCGAATGCGAGCGGCGACGGCAGCCGCGATGCGACCAGATCGCCGCCCTCCATGCTGACCAGCGCCGGCTCTGCCTCGATCTGAAGCGCGCGGAGGATCGCGACGAGCAGCATCGACTTGGCCTTGCAATCGCCATAGCGCAGCGACCAGGTCTGCGTGGGCGACTGGGGAACGTAATTGCCGCTGTCCATCCCACGGAAAAGATAGCGCACCTGATCCTGGACCAGCCGCAGCGCCATCGCCGCGCGCGTGCGCGGATCGGACGAGGCCGCAGCGATCCGTGCCACTTCAGCCCCGAGCGGACTTTCGGGCGGGATCGTACCTTCGGTACGGTAATAAGGGGCCATCACGCCGGCGACGAGCGACCAGTCGCCGAAGCTGCTGGCCTCGACCAGCGCCATCGGCTTGTATCGCTGCGGCGCGTCCGCGGGGAGTTCGGGCGGCTTGGCGACGGGGAAACTGATGACGAGTTCGCGGTCGCCGTTGGGAAGCGTGCGCGGCTCCGCCGGCGCCGTCGCCCCCGGCTGCGCCGCGGCGACCGCCCCGGCGGCATAGCTGCGCCACTGGACGGGAAGCGAGGACGGCCACAGCAAGCGCGCGCGACCGAAGGCGACCTTGGCGGGGGCCAACAGCAACGGCGACGCGGTTGCGGACTGCCGGCCGAGCACCGCGTCCTTGCGCGTGACCGAATAGCTGAACTGGACGACATCGCCGACCCGAAGCCCCTCGAGCGCGAGCGTGGCGGTAAGCACGCCGTCGAGCGCCGCCTGCTCGAGCTTGCGTTCGCGCTGGAGGACGGTGAAGCGCGCGCCCTTGGCGAGCAGGTCGATCCGCTCTGCCCCGCGCAGGATCATGACCTTGTGGACGATGAGGTCGCCATGCGACGGATCCCATTGCAACGGCAGCGTCCCGGCCTCGGTGAGCATCTGCGGCGTGGTGATCCGCATCGCCGTTTCGGTGTAGATCGACGTGCCGCCGGGTTCGAGCCGCTGCTGGAAATCGAAGATCTGGAGCATCGGGTCGCCGTCGCCGAGCCGCGCCACGTCGAGCGGCGGTGCCGGAACGACCCAGGCGGGCAAGGGCTGATAAAGCGGCTTGTCGCCGGCATATGCGACCCCCGTGCTCGACAACAGCGCCGCGACCAGCAACTTGCGTACAAACATGACGATTCCCCCCAACGAAGGGAAATCTTCTAACGCCGCGCCGCGCAACTACAATCGAAAGCGCGATGTCGAGCACAGGCCGACGATCATCCTTGCGCTTCTTTTGCCGTTATCTTCGAAACCTTGCAGCCATGGAAATCATCCGGCGCGCAGGCCGAAGCGCGCATAGTCTTCGTCGATCGCGGGAGCGAGCAGCCGCGCGGCGGCGAGGTCGGCGGCGGCGGCCTGGCGATTGCCGCGCCGCGCCTCGACCAGGCTGCGCAGAAAGAGCGTTCCCGCGGCGCCCGGGCGCATGTCGAGCGCGGCCTTGAGATCGGCCATCGCCTCGTCGAGCCGGCCGAGCCGCAGATAGACGAGCGCGCGGCTGTCGAGCGCCTGGGCGGCACCCGATTCGCCCAGTTCGATCGCGCGCGTGCAATCCTTGAGCGCGAGGTCGAGTTCGGTCGCGTTGAGGCCGCGGATCCAGCAGCGTTCGTTGAGCAGCCCCGACGTGCCCGGCCGCTGTTCGACCGCGGCATTGGCCGCGGCGATGGCGCCGGCGGCGTCGCCGCTCTGCGACAGCACGTTCGCCTTGATCATCAGATAGCGGGGCGCGTCCCGCCCGCCCTGGTCGATGCGGTCCTGCACCAGCGCCAGCGCATCGGCCGTGGCGCCGGTCGTCGCCTGAAGCACCGCCAGCCGCGCGATCACGTCGGCGTCGCCCGGATCGAGTTCAAGCGCCGCCTTGAGGTCGGCGACCGCCTGTGCCCGCTGTCCGAGCGCGCGGTAGAGCCCGGCGCGCTCGACATAGACCTCCTTCGAAGGGGCGAGCGAGACGGCCTTGCCGAAATCGGCGAGCGCCTTGTCGCGATCGAACAGCAGCGTCAGGAACCGCGCACGATCGACATAGCGCTGGGCATCATCGGGCTTGTCGGCGATGCGCTGGCCGAGCAATTCGAGCGCACGGTCGAAACGATGCGCGCGGCGCGCGGCGACCACGCCGGTCCAGGGCGGCGGATAGCCGACCGGCGAGCTGATCCGCGGCGCGCGGTTGGCGAGGCCCGCGAGCGCCGCACGCAGCGGCGCGAAATCGGCGGGCGCGATCTCACGCCCGTTGCGCAGATCCTGGAGGCGGAACAGCACCGCATCGCCTTCGATTCGCGCCGAACGGATCGCACGGCTGCCGCCGGGGAGCGTTACATCGACCGTGTCGGCGCCTTCGAGCGTGAAGCCCTTGCCTGCATCGGGGAGCAGGATGCGATAGTCGCTGATCGTGTTCATCGGCGTGCCGCCGGCGATCGGCACGTCCTTCCAGCTGGTCCGGCTGCGATCGGGGAGCGGCGCGGGCCGGTTGGGAATCAGGTCGAAGCGATAGCGATCGTCGCCGTGCCGCCAGCGTTGCAGCACCACCCCGGTAAGCGTGATCGTCGCCGACGCATTCGCGGCGTCGTAGCTGACGTTCGAATCGGCGAGCTTCCATTCGACGCCCAGATTGGGGAGCGCCGCCTGGAGCAGGGCGTTGCGGCCGTCGCGGTCGAGCCGCGTCACCGCCGTCTGCAACGCGCCCGCCGCCGCGCCGCGCACGACCTGCTTCATCTCGAACACGGCGGGAAGGTTGATGCCGCCGCGCGCGTCGATCGTCAGCGTGGTTCCCGTCCGCGGCACCGCGGGCGCGCGATTGGGCGCCGCCAGCAGTTCCGCCCCGGCCGCGCGCACGGGCAGCACCCAGCCATAGGGACCGACATCGTCGAGGTCGGCGAGCTGGGTCGCCTGTCCGGTGCCGTCGAGCCACAGCGTCGTTTCGCCAAGATGCGCGAGCACGAAGACATGGTTGAAGGCGAACGCCGACGGAATCCGTTCGCGCACCAGGTCGCCATTGTCGAGATTGGCGAGCGCCGGTTCGGCCTCGACCCCCAGCGCATGGAGCAGCGCGAGCAGCAGCAGCGTCTTGGCCTTGCAGTCGCCATAACGCGTTTCCCAGGTCTGCGCGGGCGTCTGGGGAACGAGATTTCCGTTCTCCATCCCCTTGTAGAGATAGCGGACCTTTTCCTGCACCAGCGCGAGCGCGGCGGCGACGCGCTGGCGCGGATCGGATGACGCCGCCGCGATCCGCGCGACCTCGGCCGCGAGCGGGCTCCCGGGGGCGATCAGCCCGTCGGTGCGGTAGAGCGGCGCCATCACGCGCGACAGGCTGCGCCAGTCGGCGAAGCTGGAGAGTTCGACCGCGGCCGGGGGGTTGAAGCGTCCGGGTGCGGCGGGCGCATGATCGGGCTGGCGTGCGACGGGGAAACTGAAGCTCAGTTCGTGCCAGCCGCCGACGCGCGTCTCCACCGGCGTCGCGCCCTGCGGATAAACCTTCCAGTACATCGTCTGCCCTTCGGGCCAGAGCAGCCGCGACCGGCCGAACCCGAGCGGCAGCGGCTGGGCGAGCACCGGCGCCAGCGCGTCGACATTGCCCTGGAGCGCGGGGTCGCGCACCGTCACCGAATAGCGCACGTCGAGCACGTCGCCGACACGCAGCCCCTCGACCGCAAGCGTCGCGGTTAGGCGGCCGTCGAGCGCGCGCCGTTCGAGCGCGGTTTCACGGCGAAGGACGGTGAACGGCGCCGCGCCGCCACGCAACGCGTCGATCCGCTGGCCGTCGCGGAGAATGTCGACGCCGTGGACGATCAGGTCGCCCTGATCGGGTTGCCACTCAATCGAGACGGTGCCGAGGATGCCCAGTTCCTGCGCCGAGGCAATCCGGCTGGCGCGCTCGGTATAGCGCCAGACCTGGCCGTCGTTGAGTCGTTGCTGGCTATCGAGCACCAGGAAGGCGGGCGGATTGGGGCCTTGCGGTGCAAATGCCGATGGCGGGGCGGGTTTCACCCAGTCGGGCGCGGGCTGATAGAGCGGCTTGTCGCCGGCAAGGGCACCCGGCGCGAATGCCAGCCAACAGCACGACGCCAGCAGCGCCAGCGACCCATTACGCAACTTCATCGACGCCTCCCCACCCGGAAACGCCGGCGAGGAGGCGCGATTCCCGACACCGCGTCAAGCACTTCCGTTGCGTTCCGGCCATAATTGCGGCCCGCTGCGGCCGCGGCCCGGGCATCAATGCGCGTGGAAGTGATCGTAGACGAGCTGGGCGACCGCGCGGCTGACCCCCGGCGCGCGCTGAAGGTCGTCGAGGCTGGCGTTGCGCACCGCGCGCGCGGTGCCGAAATGCAGCAGCAAGGCCTTTTTGCGCGCGGGGCCGATCCCGGGCACTTCGTCGAGCGGGCTGGCGCCGATCGCCTTGCTGCGCTTTTGCCGGTGGCCGCCGATGACGAAGCGATGCGCCTCGTCACGCAACCGCTGCAGATAGAAGAGCACGGGCGAATTGACCGGCAGCATCAGTTCGCGGCCGTCCATCAGGTGGAAGACCTCGCGCCCTTCGCGCCCGTGGTGCGGCCCCTTCGCCACGCCGACGAGGCAGACATCCTCGATGCCCAGATCCTCGAGCACCGCCATCGCGACGTGGAGCTGGCCGCGTCCGCCGTCGATCAGCACCAGGTCGGGCCAGTCGCCCTGCGCGCGATCGGGATCCTCGTTCTGCGCACGCGCGAAGCGGCGGCTGAGCATTTCGCGCATCATGCCGTAATCGTCGCCGGCGATCGTTTCGGGGCGCCGGATGTTGAACTTGCGATACTGGTTCTTGCGGAACCCCTCCGGCCCGGCGACGACCATCGCCCCCAGCGCGTGCGTGCCCTGGATATGGCTGTTGTCATAGATCTCGATCCGCTCGGGCGGTTCGGCGAGGCCGAACAGTTCGGCAACCTCGGCAAGCAGGCGAGCCTGGGTGGTGCCTTCGGCGAGGCGACGGTCGAGCGCCTCCTCGGCGTTGCGGCGCGCCTGATCGAGCAGGCGGCGGCGCGGGCCGCGCTGCGGCACGCCGATCGCCACCTTGCACCCCGCCCGTTCGGCCAGCGCCTGGGCGAGCAGCTTCAGATCCTCGAGATTGCGGTCGACGAACACGGTGCGCGGCGGCGGCACCTCCTCGTAGAACTGCATCAGGAACGCGCTCAGCACCTCGTCCTCGGGCACGTCCTGGGTATGCGCGGGGAAGAAGCTGCGGTGCCCCCAGTTCTGGCCGCCGCGGATGAAGAAGGCCTGGATGCCCATCACCCCGCCCTTGCACGCAAGCGCGAAGATGTCAGCATCGCCCACGCCCTCCGCGTTGATCGCCTGGCTGCCCTGGATGAAGGTAAGCGCCTTGAGCCGGTCGCGCAGGATCGCGGCAAGCTCGAAATCGAGCGCCTCGGCCGCCGCCTGCATCTGTTGCCCCAGCTTTTCCTGCACCTTGGTCGATTTGCCGAGCAGGAAATCGCGCGCATCGTCGACCAGCTCGGCATAGGCGGGCTGGTCGATGCGGCCGACGCAGGGCGCGGAGCAACGACGGATCTGATAGAGCAGGCACGGCCGATCGCGCGTCGCGAAGAAGCTGTCGGTGCAGCTGCGCAGGAGGAACAGCTTCTGCAGCGCGTTGAGCGTCTTGCGGACCTGGCCCGCGCCGGCGAAGGGGCCGAAATAGTCGCCCTTGAAACGCCGGGCGCCGCGGTGGAGCTGGACGCGCGCATAGTCATGGTCGCGCCGCAGCAGGATGAAGGGGAAGCTTTTGTCGTCGCGCAGCAGCACATTGTAGGGCGGGCGGTAACGCTTGATGAGCTGCGCCTCGAGCAGCAGCGCCTCCGCCTCGTTGTTGGTCGTCACGATCGTCATTGACCGCGTCTGCGCGACCATGCGCAGCAGCCGCTTCGACAGACGGCTGAGCTGGGTATAGTTGGTGACGCGATGCTTGAGCGCCCGCGCCTTGCCGACATAGAGTACGTCGCCCCGGGCATCGTGCATGCGATAGACGCCCGGCCGCGCCGGCAGCGTCTTGAGCACGTTGCGGATCGCGGCGACTCCGGTTTCCAGGTCGGGCGCATCGGCGCCGCGCACGGCGAAGGTGGCGGTTTCCTCGTTGAAGCGGTCGGGAGCGTGGGGATCGGTCATCGTCCCCCGCGATTTAGGGCGCCCGCGCCGCGCTGGCTACTGTTCGCGCGGCCAGCCGATCAGTGCGCGGCCTCGTTCGCGATGCGGTCGGCCTCGGCCTCGATCCGGTTCATTTCTGCATCGGCGCGGGCGCGGATCTCGTCGGCGCTGCGGGCGCCGCCCCAGCCCTCGTGCAGCGCGTGGGCGACGAGCAGCGCGGCGAGCACCAGCGCCAGTCCGGCGCCGAAGCGCAGCCAGCCGATCGGGGAAAGCGGTCGGGCCATGGCGGCGGTCTAGCCGAGGCAACCGCCATCGGGAAGCCGCGACGCACGCCGAACGCCGCCGATGCCGGAAATGCAGAACGCGCGCCGGTCACAACGGACCGGCG
>JAFABD010000094.1 GCA_023426225.1 Pseudomonadota bacterium
GGGCGGCGGCGGGCGCAGGCTGGGCCGGCGCGGCGCGCGGCGCGGCCGGTTCGTCGAAACCGGGGGGAAGCAGCGATTCGGGCTTGTCCTGCCCGAGCGCCGGCACGCCGACCGCGACCAGCGCCCCGAACAGGGCGGCGCGACGTGCCTTACTTGGCGAGGTTTTCAAGCGGGACCACCTTCTCCACACGCGTCGGTTCCTTCACGCTGGTGCGGGTCGACAGATAGAGGACGCCCCCGACCAGGAGCACGATGACGAGAAGGAGCAGGGCAAGCGAACGCGACATGAAAAAAGGCCCGTGATCTGAAAAACGACGCCGCCTTTTGCCCGACAGGCAGCACCGCTGTATAGCCCCCCGAAGATGTTGGAAGCGCAAGCGAGCGAACGCCCCTGGACGGGGAAGCCGATCGTCCTGGTCGGCCTGATGGGTGCGGGCAAGACGACGGTGGGCCGTCGGCTGGCCCAGCGGCTGCGGTTGCCGTTCGTCGATGCCGATCACGAGATCGAGCGCGCGGCGGGGATGACCGTGACCGATATTTTCGACCGGTTCGGCGAGGCGCATTTCCGCGACGGCGAACGGCGCGTGATCGCGCGGCTGATCGACGGGACGCCCCGCGTGGTGGCGACCGGCGGCGGCGCGTTCATCAATCCCGAGACGCGCGCGCTGATCCTCGACCGGGCGCTGGCGATCTGGCTCGATGCCGAGCCGGCGGTGCTCGCCGACCGCGTGCGGCGGCGCGACACGCGCCCGCTGCTGCGCGGCCGCGACCCCGAAGAGACGCTGCGCGCGCTGGCCGCGGTGCGCAACCCGCTCTATGCGCTGGCGCCGGTGCGGGTGAAAAGCGTCGCCGGCCCGCACGAAATGACCGTCGAAGCGATCCTGAAGGCCCTGAACCTGTGACCATCGTTCCCGTCGCGCTGGGCGCGCGCAGCTATGACGTCCGCATCGAGGCGGGGCTGATCGCCCGCGCGGGCGAGATCCTGGCCCCGCTGGCGCGCGGACGGCCGATGCCGATCGTCACCGACGCCAATCTGCGCCCGCACCTGGCGACGCTGCGCGCCGGCCTGGACGCGGCGGGAATCGCGAGCGAGGCGATCGTGCTGCCGCCCGGCGAGGGCACCAAGAGCTGGGCCGAGCTGGAGGCGCTGACCGACCGGCTGCTGGGCCTGGGCGTCGAGCGCAGCGACCATGTCATCGCGCTGGGCGGCGGCGTGATCGGCGACCTGGTCGGCTTTGCCACCGCGATCCTGAAGCGCGGCTGCGGGTTCGTGCAGATCCCGACGACGCTGCTTGCCCAGGTCGATTCGTCGGTGGGCGGCAAGACCGCGATCAACACGCGCGCGGGCAAGAACCTGATCGGCGCGTTCCACCAGCCGGCGATGGTGCTGATCGACCCGCAGGTGCTCGACACGCTGCCCGCCCGCCAGTTGCGCGCGGGCTATGCCGAGGTCGTCAAATACGGGCTGATCGACGATCCCCGGTTCTTTGAATGGTGCGAGGCGAATGCCGCCGCGCTGCTGGCGGGCGACCCGGCGGCGCGCGCGCATGCCATCGCGCATTCGGTGGCGGCCAAGGCGCGGATCGTCGCCGAGGACGAACGCGAGACGCGCGGGCGGCGCGCGCTGCTGAACCTCGGCCACACCTTTGGCCATGCGCTCGAGGCCGAGACGGGTTTTTCGGAACGGCTGTTCCATGGCGAAGGCGTCGCGGCCGGGACCGCGCTCGCCTATGGCTTTTCGGCGGCGCAGGGGTTGTGCCCGGCCGAGGATGCCGCGCGCGTGGCGGCGCATCTGCGCGCCGTCGGGCTGCCCGACGGGCTGGCCGCGACGGGGATCGCCGCCGACGGCGCCGCGCTGGTCGCGCACATGCTGCACGACAAGAAGATGGCGGGCGGCACGCTGCCCTTCCTGCTCGCGCGCGGCATCGGGCAGACCTATCTCAACAAGACGGTCGACCTCGACGCGGTGGCGGCGTTCCTCGACGCGCAGCCGCGCTGAACCCGGGATGGCGGCGCGCGCGATCGGCTGGCTGCTCGACGCCGACGATCGCGACCGGCTGTTCGCACGCTTCCCGCCGCGCTGGCCCGACGCCATCGCGCACCACGTCACGCTGGCCTTCGCGACCGACGCGCCGCTGCCCGCGACACCGGCCGAGGCGGCGGTGGTGGGGCATGTCGACGACGGTGCGGGGGTGGAGGCGCTGGTCGTCGCGATCGACGGCGAGACCATGCGCCCCGACGGCAGCCGCTATCACATCACCTGGTCGATCGACCGTGCGCGGGGACGCACGCCGCGCGAGAGCAACGACGTGCTGGCGGCGCACGGCTGGACGCCGATCGCGCCGCCGATCGCGATCCGGCTGATCCCCGGGCGGATCGACTGACCGCCCGCGACGTGCGGGGCATTGCCGTCGGCGACGACGCGGCTTACCCATCGCGGTCATGCGCATCCTGACCCTTGCCCTGAGCGCGACGACGATGCTGGTCGCGCCTGCTCTCGCCCTCTCCCCCCTCCATGCCCAGACGCGGCAGGCGGCGGTGCCCGCGCCGATCCTGACGACGCCCGAGGCGCGCGACGTGTGGACGCACGCGCGCCCCGAGATCGCGCGCGTCACGCACGTCGCGCTGGACCTGAGCGTCGATTTCGCGACGCGGACGCTGAAGGGGACCGCGACGCTCGACCTGCTGACCGCACCGGGCGCGAAGGAGATCGTGCTCGACGACGACGGGCTGGCGATCGCGCGGATCACCGACGGCGCTGGCCGGCCGCTCGCCTATACCGTCGGCAAGGCCGAGGGCGAGATCGGCGCGCCGCTGACCGTGACGCTGAACGGCGCGCGGCGGATCGTCGTGCATTACGCGACCGCGCCCGGCGCATCGGCGCTCCAGTGGCTCGACCCGGCGCTGACCGCAGGCAAGAAGAAGCCCTATCTGTTCAGCCAGGGCCAGCCGATCAACAATCGCAGCTGGATTCCGACGCAGGACAGCCCCGGCATCCGCCAGACCTGGGAAGCGACGCTGACCGTCCCCGCCGACCTGGTCGCGGTGATGAGCGGCGAGCGGATCGACGGCGCCAAGGGCGTCCCCGCGGGCGAAGGACGCCACCGCTTCCGTTTCCGCATGGACCGGCCGGTGCCGCCCTATCTGATCGCGATGGCGATAGGCGACCTGGCGTTCAAGCCGGTGGGGCCGCGCGCGGGCGTGTGGACCGAACCCGCCATGCTCGACGCCGCCGCGGCCGAGGTCGCCGATGTCGAGAAGATGATCGACGCGGCGCAGGCGCTGTACGGCCCCTATCGCTGGGGCCGCTACGACATGCTCGTCCTGCCGCCGAGCTTTCCGTATGGGGGTATGGAGAACCCCACCCTCACCTTCCTGACGCCGACGATCATCACCGGCGACAAGTCGAACGTCGACGTGGTGGCGCACGAACTGGCGCATAGCTGGTCGGGCAATCTCGTCACCAACGCCACCTGGTCGGACAGCTGGCTGAACGAGGGCTTCACCACCTATTTCGAGAACCGCATCATGGAGGCGGTGTACGGCAAGGAACGCGCCGCGACCGACGCCGACCTGGAATGGGACGGGCTGAAGAAGGACGTCGCCGATGCCGGGGGCGCCGCGGCGCCGACGACGCGGCTGCACGGCGATCCGGGCGCGACCTTCGGCCAGCTCGATTATTTCAAGGGCTCGACCTTCCTGCGCACGATCGAGCAGACCGTGGGACGCGCGCGCTGGGACGTCTATCTGCGCGGCTATTTCGATCGCCATGCCTTCCAGCCGCAGACGACCGCGGGCTTTCTGGCGGACCTGCGCGCGCACCTGATCCGCGGCGACCGCGTGCTGGAGGAAAAGCTCCAGCTCGACCGCTGGGCCTATCAGCCGGGCGTCCCCGAGAATGCCGTGCATGTTCAGTCGGCGACGCTGAAGGCGATCGACGCGCAGCTTGCCGCGATCAATGCCGGCGGGCCGGCGGCAGCGGTCGATCCGAAGGGCTGGTCGACGCAGCAATGGCTGCGCTTCCTCAACGGGATCGACCGGCGGCAGACGCCCGCGCGGCTGAAGGAACTCGACGAGACGCTGGGGCTTTCGGCGTCGACCAACGCCTATGTGCTGTCGGCCTGGGGCGAACTGGTGATCGCCAATCGCTATGATCCCGCAATCCCCGCAGTCGAACGGCTGGTGGGCAGCGTGGGCCGCGGACTGCTGATCTATCCGATCTACAAGGATCTGGTGGCGCAGGGCGACTGGGGCAAGCCGATCGCGCAGCGCCTCTATGCCAAGTACAAGGCCGGTTATCACCCCAATGTCGTCGCCGGGGTGGCGCGCATCTTGGGTCAGTAAGCGAAGGTCGTCGGGCGGCGGCGGGAAAGGCCCGTCCCGCCCGCACCGTCGCCCGGAGCCGCATTTCCTGAGCCGTCGACCGTCGACGCGGCCGAGTTCAAAATGCGCTAGCCCCGCCCGCGTGCGGCATGGACGGCGAGCCAGAGCCAGCCGCCGATCATCGTCGCACCGCCGATCGGCGTCACCGCGCCCAGCCAGTGCGGCGCGCCGAGCGCCATCGCATAAAGCGTCAGCGCGAACACGGCCGCACCGACGACGAACGCCCAGCCGGGACCGCGCGCGCCCATGCGCAGCGCAACGAGCGCCGCGAGCGCATGGGCGAGCTGATAATGCCCGCCGGTACGCAGCCATTCGGCCGCCTGGCCGACGGCGCCGTGTGCGCCGAACGCCCCCGCGGCGACGGCGAGCGCGCCCGACAGCGCGGCGAGCATCGCCAGCAACCGCCCGGCCTGCGCGGCGTGCGGTGCGTCAGCCGCGGTCATGCGCCCTCCGCCGCCGGCGCGTCGTCCGGCTTTTCGGGAGCGTCGGTATTGGCGTGGCTGAACATGATGTGCCGCGCGGCATAGAGATCATTCTGCTCCTTCTGCACCTTGAGCCGTTCATAGTCGCGGCGGCGATACTCGCTTTCGGTCCGGTCGATTTCGGCGAGGTCGACGCCGACCGCCTCCATCGCGCGGCGGCCCATGACGATCGCGCTTTCGAGTACCTCGCGCACCACGCCCGCGACAGGGGCGCCGCGCAGCTTCATCACCGAGCGCCGGTCGAAGGCGCGCACGAAGATCGCCGCGCGCGGGAAGCTGTGATGGATCGCCTCGACCGATTCGGTATCGAGGCCGTCGCCGTCCTGGCAGAACAGGATCAGTTCGGCCTCCTCCGCCCCCGCGCGGCGGAGCAGGTCGACGCGCGTGCCGTCGCCATAATAGACCTTCATCCCGAAATCGCCCGCGGTGCGGATCATCTCGACGTCGTTGTCGATGATCGTCACGGGGATCTTCTGACCGATCAGCATCTGGGCGACCGTCTGGCCGAAGCGGCCATAGCCGACGACGATCGCGTTGCTGCCGTCGCCCTGGGGCTCGTCCTCCGCCTCGGCCTGCGGGCCGGCGACCTCGTCGGTGCGCAGGCGGCGCGCGAGCATCATCAGGAACGGCGTGGTGGCCATCGACAGCGTGATGATCGCGCCGAACACGCTCGCCGCCTCGTTCTCGATCAGCAGCGCGCGCTGCGCCTGGGCGAAGAGGACGAAACCGAACTCGCCGCCCTGGCTGAGCAGCAGCCCGAGCCCGAACGCCTGGCGCACCGGCATGCCGAACAGCCGCGCGATGCCGGTGATGAGCACGGTCTTCGCGGTGATGAGCGCGAGCGCCATGCCCGCGACGAACAGCGGCCGGTCGGCGATAGCGTGGAGGTTGAGCGACATGCCGACCGCGAGGAAGAACAGCCCGAGCAGGATCGCGCGGAACGGCTCGACATCGGCCTCGAGCTCGTGCCGATAGGGCGAGTCGGCGAGCATCACGCCCGCGATGAACGCCCCCAGCGCCGCCGACAGCCCCAGCGCCTGCATGATCGCCGCGCTGGCGATCACCGCGAACAGCCCGGCAAAGACGAACATCTCGCGTTCGCCCAGATTGCCGATCAGCCGGAAGAAGGGGCGCAGCAGGAAACGGCCCGCGAGCACCAGCCCGACGATCGCCGCGACGGTGTAGGCGCCGAGCACCCATCCCGGCGGTCCGCCCTGGTCGGCCGGATTGCGCGAGAGGGCAGCGACGATCGTGATGAGCGGGACGATCGACAGGTCCTGGAACAGCAGGATCGCGAAGGCGCGTTCGCCGAAGGGCGTGCGCAACCGCCCCGCCGACTGGAGCATCGGCAGCACCTGCGCGGTCGACGACAGCGCGAGCGGCAGCCCGAGCGCGAGCGACGCGCCGAGCGAGAAGTGCGTCGACCAGACGATCGCCGAGACGACGAGGCCGCACAGCACCACCTGGATCAGGCCGAGCCCGAAGATGTCGCGCCGCATCCGCCAGAGCCGGCTGGGGCTGAGTTCGAGCCCGACGAGGAACAGCAGCAGCGCGATGCCGAGTTCGGCGATTCCCATCTTCGACTGCGCGCCGCCGACGAGCCCGAGCACCTGCGGCCCGACGATCGCGCCGGCGACAAGGAAGCCCAGCGTGGCGCCGAGCCCCAACCGGCGGAACAGCAGGACGAACACCAGCGCGAAGCCGAGCAGCGGCACCCCGTCGCGCAGCAGCGACATGCTGCCATGATCGTCCATCAGCGGGTCTCCTCGGGTTCGGCGGAAAGGGGGGCGGCGGCCGCAGCGCGGCGCGCGGCCTCGGCCGCGGCCTCGAACGGCAGGCGGATCGCGGGATGGCGGCCGGGATGGTCGCGCGCGGGGGCCAGCACGTCGATGCCGGGCCAGTCG
>JAFABD010000131.1 GCA_023426225.1 Pseudomonadota bacterium
ACGCGCTCCGCGCCAATCTGGAACGGCTCGCGGCGGGCGCTGCGGCGCAGGACGTGCTGCTCTGGGGCGCGCGCGGCACCGGCAAGTCGGCGCTGGTCAAGGGCGCGGTCGCCGCGGTGCAGGCGCAGGGCGGCCGCCTCGCGCTGGTCGAGGCGGCGACGACGCATCTCGAAACGCTCCCCGCGCTGTTCGCGCTGCTCGCGACGGTGGACCGGCCGTTCGCGGTGTTCATCGATGATCTCGGCTTCGACGCGGTCGGCGACGCGCGCGCGCTGCGCTCGCTGCTCGAAGGCGGGGCAGAGGCGCGGCCGGCCAATTGCCGCCTGCTCGTCACCTCGAACCGGCGCCACCTGCTGCCGCGCGACATCGAGGCCCAGTCGAGCGCGATCAACCCGCGCGACGCCGCCGACGACGAACTCGCGCTTGCCGACCGTTTCGGCCTGTCGCTCGGCTTCCACGTCGTCGATCAGGACACCTATGTCGACATCGTGCGCGGCTATGCCGAGGCGAACGGCCTCACCTTCGATCCCGAAGAGGCGATCCAGTGGGCAACCCGCCGCGGCAGCCGTTCGGGCCGCGTCGCATGGCAATATGTCGTCGAACTCGCCGGACGACAGGGCAAATCGCTGTAACGCACCACAGCAGCCCCACCGTTGCTCCGGACTCGGCCCCGAGGCCCGGCATCTCACCGCCACCCCCGGACCAACCACCACGCAAACGCCGCCCGCCCCGAGCCGCCACAAACCCAAACCCGTCGCCCCGGGCTCGACCCGGGGCCCAGCTTCTCACCGCCACGCCCAGAACCAACGCACCGCCCAACGCCACGCGCCCCGAACCGCGACAATCCCAAACCCGTCGCCCCGGGCTCGACCCGGGGCCCAGCTTCTCACCGTCGCCCCGGGACCAGCCGCCGCGCGGTTCAGCCCAGCCCTTCGACCATCTCCGCCAGTTCCAGCCAGCGCATCTCGGCGGCGTCCTTTTCCTCGCGCAGCCGGGCGATGCCTTCGCTCAGCGCCGCGAACTTCGCCGGGTCGCGCGTATAGAGCGCCGGGTCGGCCAGCACCGCCTCGTCGCGCGCGATCGCCGCGTCGATTTCCTCGATCCGCTTGGGCAGCAGGTCGTAATCGCGCTGGTCCTTGTAGCTCAGCTTGGTGCGCGCCTTGGGCGCCTCCGGCACCGGGGCGGCGGCGGGCTTGGCCGCCTTCTTCGCCTCGATCCGCGGCCGGCGCTTGGCCTCCCAGTCGGCATAGCCGCCCGCGACGATGTCGACCGTACCCGAACCGTCGAGCCCCAGCGTCACCGTCACCGTGCGGTCGAGAAAGTCGCGGTCGTGGCTGACGATCAGCACCGTGCCGTCATAATCGGCAATCACTTCCTGCAACAGGTCGAGCGTTTCGAGGTCGAGGTCGTTGGTCGGCTCGTCGAGCACCAGCAGGTTCGAATGCCGCGCGAATTCGCGCGCCAGCAACAGCCGCGAGCGCTCGCCGCCCGAAAGCGATCCCACCTTCGCCTCGGCCAGGCTGGGGTCGAACAGGAATTCCTTCAGATAGCCGTGGACGTGCTTCTTGACGCCCAGCACCTCGATCCAGTCGCCGCCGTCGGCCAGCACGTCGCGCACGCGCTTGTCGGGCGCCATCAGGCTGCGCTGCTGGTCGATGATGACGCCGTCGAGCGTCTTCGACAGCCGCACGCTGCCCTCGTCGGGGGCCAGCTCGCCGGTCAGAATCTTGAGCAGCGTCGACTTGCCCGCACCGTTGGCGCCGACGATGCCGATCCGGTCGCCCTTGGTCACGCGAAAGGTGAAGTTGCGCAGGATCGTGCGGTCGCCGAAGCGCTTGGTGACGTTCTCGGCGTCGATCACCACGCGCGTCTGGTTGCCGTCGGATGCGGTGACGAGGTTCGCCGTCCCCTGCGGCCCCAGCATCGCCGCGCGCTGCGCCCGCATTTCCTTCAGCTTGGCGAGCCGCCCCTGGTTGCGCCGCCGCCGCCCGGTGACGCCGCGCTGGAGCCAGTGCTCCTCGATCTTCAGCTTGGCGTCGAGCCGCTGGGCGTTGCGCTCCTCCTCGGCATAGACCTGCTCGGTCCACGCGTCGAACCCGCCGAAACCCACCTCGGCGCGCCGGATCGTCCCGCGGTCGAGCCACAGCGTCTGCCGCGTCAGCCGCGTCAGGAAGGTGCGGTCGTGGCTGATGACCACGAACGCGCCCGAAAAACGGTTGAGCCAGTCCTCCAGCCATTCGATCGCGCCCAGGTCGAGATGGTTGGTCGGCTCGTCGAGCAGCAGCACGTCGGGATTCTGCGCCAGCGCCCGCGCGATCGCTGCGCGGCGGCGCTCGCCCCCGCTCGCCGTCGCGGCACTGCGGTTGAGGTCGATGCCCAGCTGGTCGGCGATCGCCTCGGCTTCGTATTGCGCGGGCGCATCGTCGCCGCGCAGCACGAAATCGAGCAGCGTCGCGCACCCGGTCAGGTCGGGTTCCTGTTCCAGCAGCACCACGCGCGTCCCCGGCACGATCGTCCGCCGCCCCTCGTCGGCGTCGATCACGCCGCCGATCAGCTTGAGCAGCGTGGTCTTGCCCGCGCCGTTGCGGCCGATCAGCGCCAGCCGGTCGCGCTCGCCGATATACAGGTCGAGCCCGCGGAACAGCCAGCCCGAGCCCTGGATGAGGCCCAGATTTTCATATGCAAGAACGGGTGCAGCCATCCCCGCCAACTAGGGGGCACGGCCGCCGCCCGCAAGCCGCCCGCGGGGCCGCCGCCGCACGCCCGCTGGCTGAGCGCGGGCTGACCGGTGTGTTCAGGGGCTATTCAATGCCTGCCCCCTATGCCATTCGAATGGCGATGGTGGCGAAACCTGTAGTCTGTGCGTGTCTGGCGGCGCTTGCGCTCGCCGGCGGCGTGGCCGTGGGGGAATCGTTCGGCATCGCGACCGTGCCGCACGCCCATGCCCAGGATACGGGACAGGGCATGGCGCGTCACCGCCGCCTCACCGGGCAGAACCTGCCGGTGCGCGAGATCGAGCGGCGCGTGATTCCGCAGATCCCGGGCGCCCAGTATCTGGGGTTCGACTATGACCCGGCGTCGGACATTTACACACTCAAGTTCCTGCGCAATGGAT
The DNA here is from genome assembly GCA_023426225.1 of Pseudomonadota bacterium. Lineage (GTDB taxonomy): Bacteria > Pseudomonadota > Alphaproteobacteria > Sphingomonadales > Sphingomonadaceae > Sphingomonas. The sequence goes on from JAFABD010000131.1 coordinate 3,116, forward strand.
CGGTGATCTGGGTGGACGTGGACGGCCGCACCGGCCGCATCCTGCGCCGCGCCGGGGGCTGAACGGCGTTGCGGGCACACAGGGGATACAGGACCATATGCGACTTCTGATCGTCGAGGACGAACCCAATCTCGGCCAGCAGCTCAAGAGCGCGCTGGAAGGCGCCGGCTATGCCGTCGATCTCGCCACCGATGGCGAGGAGGGGCATTATCTGGGCTCGAACGAACAATATGACGCGATCGTGCTCGATCTCGGCCTGCCCGAAATCGACGGGCTGACCGTGCTCGACCGCTGGCGCAAGGAGGGCAAGACCACGCCGGTCCTCGTCCTCACCGCGCGCGACAGCTGGTCCGACAAGGTCGCCGGGCTCGATGCGGGCGCCGACGACTATGTCGCCAAGCCGTTCCAGACCGAGGAGCTGATCGCCCGGCTGCGCGCGCTGATCCGCCGCGCCTCGGGCAACGCCTCGGCCGAACTCACCGCGGGCGACATCCGGCTCGACACGCGCTCGGGCAAGGTCACCAAGGCGGGCGCCCCGGTGAAGCTCACCGCCCAGGAATACAAGCTGCTCAGCTACCTGCTCCACCACAAGGGCAAGGTGGTCAGCCGCACCGAGCTGATCGAGCATATCTACGACCAGGATTTCGACCGCGATTCGAACACGATCGAGGTGTTCGTGACGCGCATCCGCAAGAAGCTGGGCCAGGACGTCATCACCACGATCCGCGGCCTCGGCTACAGCCTCGAGGAACCGGCGGACGCCTGAGATGACGGCCGAGCGTCCGGCGGACGCACCTCCCCTGCCCGACGCCGGCCCCGACGACGCGCCCGCGCCCGCGCATGCCGGCGCCGACGCTGCCGGGTCCGTCGACACCGCGTCCGCCGACGCCCAGTCTGCCGACCCCGAGTCCGCCGACGACGAATCGGCCGAGTCCCCGCGCCGCCTGCGCGCGGGCGGTTCGGTCAGCCGCCGGATGATGCTCATCGCCAGCGCGTGGATCATGATCCTGCTGCTCGGCGGCGGGCTCGCGCTCGACCATGTCCTCACCCGCGCGATCACGCAGAATTTCGACGACCAGCTCGACTATCTGCTCAACTCGATGATCGTCACCGCCGAACTCGCGTCGAACGGCGAGGTGGCGCTCAACCGCGAACTCGCCGACCAGCGCTTCCTCGAACCCAATTCGGGCGCCTATTGGCAGATCAGCGCGCCGGGCTTCGAACCCTTTCCCTCGCGCTCGCTGTGGGACCGCCGGCTGCGCGTCGGCGCCGGCCACCGCGACCGCGAGCTCCACAAATATGACAGCGACGAGTTCGTCGATCCCAACCGCGATCCGCACGATCCGGGCAACCAGCGGCTGCGCATCGCCGAACGCGACGTCAAGCTGCCCGGCTCGCCCGTCTGGTGGCGCTTCCAGGTGGCACAGAGCCGCGAGGGGCTCGACGAATCGATCGCGACGCTGCGCCGCACGCTGGTGCGCAGCTTCGCGCTGCTCGCGCTCGGGCTGATCGTGATGGTGGGGCTTCAGACCTGGTACGGCCTGCGCCCGCTGCGCAAGGTCCGCTCCGAAATCGCCCGGCTGCGCGCCGGCAAGTCGACGCGGATCGACGAGCGCATGCCCGCCGAGATCGCGCCGCTGGTCGAGGAGCTCAACGCGCTCGTCGAACATAATGATCGCCAGGCGGAGGAGGCGCGCCGCCATGCCGGCAACCTCGCCCATGCGCTCAAGACGCCGCTCACCGTCATCATGAACGCCGCCGCCGCGGGGTCGGACGATCTCGCCGCCACCGTGATCCGCGAGGCACGGACGATGCGCCGCCAGGTCGACCACCATCTCGCCCGCGCCCGCGCGGTCGGCCGCCGCGGCAGCGCGCACAGCCGCGCGCGCGTGTGGCCGTCGATCGAGGCGGTCGAACGCGCGGTCTCGCGCCTCTATCCCAATGTCCGGCTCGACGTCACCGGCGCACAGGATCTCGTCGCGCATATCGAACGCCAGGATCTCGACGAAATCCTCGGCAACCTTGTCGAAAACGCCGCCAAATATGGCGGGGGCAGCGTGTTCATCACCGTCGCCGCCGCGGCGGGCTTCGTCGAGATCCAGATCGAGGACGACGGCGTCGGCATTCCCGAGGCCGACCGGCTGCGCATCTTCGATCGCGGCGTCCGGCTCGACACGGGCAAGCCCGGCACCGGGCTCGGCCTCGCGATCGTGCGCGACGTCGTCGAAATCTATGGCGGCACCGTCGGGCTCGAAGAGAGCGAGGATCTCGGCGGGCTGCTCGTGCGGCTCAGGCTTCCACTGGCGTCCTGAGCCACGCCATCACCTCGGCGGCGATCGTCAGGCTGCGCTTGCGTGCCTGCATAGATCGGGCTGGTCAGCATCAGTTCGTCGGCGCCCGTGCGCTTGACGAATGCCGCCACCTGCTCGGCCACCGTCGCCGGGCTGCCGATCGCCGATGCCGCGAGCACCTGGTCGAGCATGTCCTGCACGCCGCGGCTCAGCCCGCGGCGATACAGCGACACCGACGGCGGCAGCTTGATCCCGCGGCCCGTCGTGCGCAGCGCGACGAACGCCTGCTGCTGCGAACTCGCCAGCATCTCGGCCTCGCCGTCGCTATCGGCGGCGAACAGGTTGAACCCCAGCATCACGTGCGGGCGCGCCAGCGCCGCCGACGGGCGGAACGTCTCGCGATAGATCGCGATCGCCTCGTCGAGCATCGCCGGCGCGAAATGCGACGCAAAGGCATAGGGGAGCCCCAGCATCGCCGCCAGCCGCGCGCCGAACAGGCTCGACCCCAGGATCCACAGCGGCACGTCGGCGCCCGCGCCCGGCGTCGCGCGCACGCCGCCCGGATCGCGGCCGGCCAGGAACTGCTGCAGCTCGATCACGTCGCGCGGGAAACCGTCGGGATCGTTCGCCAGCCCGCGCCGGATCGCCGCCGCGACGCGCTGGTCCGATCCGGGCGCGCGCCCCAGCCCCAGGTCGATGCGGCCGGGGAACAGCGCGTCGAGCGTGCCGAACTGCTCGGCGATCTGCAGCGGCGAATGGTTGGGCAGCATGATGCCGCCCGCGCCGATGCGGATCGTGCGCGTCGCCTGGCCGACATGCGCGAGCACGACCGCGGTGGCCGCGCTGGCAATGCCTTCCATCCCGTGATGTTCGGCCACCCAGTAACGCGTAAAGCCCAGGCTTTCGGCATGGGCGGCGATCGCGGCGGCATTGGCAAAGGCCTCGGTCAGCGTGCCGCCTTCGCGCACGGGGACCAGATCGAGCAACGAATAGGCTGTCATTCGCGTCAGATGGGGATGCGCGCGACGATTTCCATCCTTGTCGCGCGCCGGCCTGCGCTTGCCACGAACGGGTGCGGCGCTTAACGCCCGCCACGATGCGCGCCGAGCTTTCCCATGTCCGCCACTGGATCTTCGATCTGGACAACACGCTCTATCCTGCGAGCGCCAACCTGTTCGCGCACATCGACGCGCGGATCGGCGAATATGTCCGCAACCTGCTCGATTGCGACGCCGACGAGGCGCACCGCGTGCAAAAGGCGTATTTCCACGCGCACGGCACCACGCTGTCGGGGCTGATGGCCGAACACGGCGTCGATCCGCACCATTATCTCGACTTCGTCCACGACGTCGACATGAGCGCGCTCGCGCACAACGCGCCGCTGGTCGAGGCGCTGGCGCGGCTGCCGGGGCGCAAGCTCGTCTTCACCAACGGCGACGCCCCCTATGCGACGCGCGTGCTCGAACGGCTGGGGCTGCACGACAGCTTCGAGGCGATCCACGACATCCACGCGACCGACTATCGGCCGAAACCCGATCCCCAGGCCTATGCCGGGCTGTGCCAGGCCTATGCGATCGATCCCGCGACGGCGCTGTTCGTCGAGGACATGGCGCGCAACCTCAAACCGGCCAAGGCGATCGGCATGACGACCGTATGGATCGACAACGGGTCCGAACAGACGCCCGATGCCGACCGCAGCTTCATCGACTATACCATTCGCGATCTCGGCGACTGGCTCCACACCATTCTGGAGGACTGACGTGACCGACCTTGCATCCATCATCGATTCGGCTTGGGAAGACCGCGCCAGCCTGGGCTTCGACACCCGGGGCGCCGTGCGCGAGGCGGTGGCCGAGGCGCTCAACCTGCTCGACCGCGGCGAGGCGCGCGTCGCCGAACCGACCGCGCAGGGCAGCTGGCAGGTCAACCAGTGGCTCAAAAAGGCCGTGCTGCTCAGCTTCCGCCTCAACGACAATGCCGTCGTTCCCGGGCCCGAAGGCACCGCCTGGTTCGACAAGGTGCCGTCGAAGTTCACCGGCTGGGGCGAGGCCGCGTTCCGCGCCGCGGGCTTCCGCGCGGTGCCGGGCAGCATCGTCCGCCACGGCGCGCACATCGCCAGGGGCGCGGTGCTGATGCCCAGCTTCGTCAATATCGGCGCCTATGTCGGCGAGGGCACGATGGTCGATACCTGGGCGACCGTCGGCAGTTGTGCGCAGATCGGCCGCAACGTCCACCTCTCGGGCGGCGTCGGCATCGGCGGCGTGCTCGAACCGCTTCAGGCCGATCCGGTCATCATCGGCGACGGCGCGTTCATCGGCGCGCGTTCGGAAGTGGCCGAGGGCGTGCGCGTCGGCGAGGGCGCGGTCCTGTCGATGGGCGTCTATCTCGGTGCCTCGACCAAGATCGTCGATCGCGCGACCGGCCAGGTCTATCGCGGCGAAGTGCCGCCCTATGCGGTGGTGGTGCCCGGCACGCTCCCGTCGGAGGACGGCAAGCCCGGCCTCTATTGCGCGGTGATCGTCAAGACCGTCGACGCCCAGACGCGCAGCAAGACCGGCATCAACGAACTGCTCCGCGACTGACCGGCGCGGCCCCGCCCGGCCCGCGCCCACCCGGCGCGGGTCGTGGGGCGGGACCGGGGGCGGTCCGGGGCGGCCGCACCGCCTGCCAACGCTGTCCGAAACGCGATTTTCCTACTCGTTCCAAATCGGTTAGGGCTCGGCCCATGCAGCCGCCGACTCGCCCCGTCATGCCCCCGCGCGCCGGTCTTCCGCGCCGCCGGCCGGGCGGGGCGTTACGCGACGTGACCCTAAACTTCCTAAACTTCGCCCTGTGAGGAGCGCCCGTGACCGACGCCCCGATGACCTATGGCCGCTACCTCGCGCTCGACGAACTGCTCGCGGCGCAGCATCCGCTTTCGGATCGCCATGACGAACTGCTGTTCATCATCATCCACCAGACCAAGGAGCTGTGGCTCAAGCAGATGATCGCCGAGATCCTGCTCGCCAAGCAGCTCGTGCGCGACCATCGGCTGATCGAGGCGTACAAGGGGCTGGCGCGCGTCAGCCGCATCCAGGCGGTGATGACGCTCAGCTGGGACGTGCTCGCGACGATGACGCCCAGCGACTATACCCGTTTCCGCAGCGTGCTCGGCACCAGCTCGGGGTTCCAGTCGGACCAGTTCCGCGCGGTCGAGACGCTGCTCGGGCTGCGCGGCGGCGGCGTGCCGGGGCCGCTCACGCGCGAACATGCCGCGCGGCCGAGCCTGTGGGACGACGCCAATGCCGCGCTCGCCGCCGCCGGTTTCGATCTCCCCGCCGCGGTCCTCGATCGCGACTGGACGCAGCCCTATGTCGCGCACGATGCCGTCCGCGCCGCCTGGGGGCAGGTCTATCGCGACACCAACCGTTACTGGGATCTCTATCAGCTCGCCGAAAAGCTGGTCGATATCGACGACGCGCTCGCCACCTGGCGGCACAAGCACGTCCTCACCGTCAGCCGCGTCATCGGCGGCAAGCCGGGCACCGGCGGCACCAACGGCGTCCCCTATCTCGAATCGACGCTCGCCAAGCGCGCCTTCCCCGAACTCTGGGCGCTGCGGACCGACCTGTGACCAGCTACAAGCACCTCTTCCAGCGCGCGATCGCCGCCGATCCCGAACGGCTACACTTCGCGGCGCACAGCCATCACCTGTGGCCCGACGCGAGCTGGCTCGGCCATCTCGCCGCCTGGGAGGATGCCGCCCGCCTCGCCGACCACAAATGGGGCCGCGTGATGGGCGAGATCTGGCCGGCGGCCCAGCGCCACGTCGCCGACGAGCTGCACCTGCCCGATCCGGCGAGCGTCGTCTTTGCCGCGAACACGCACGATCTGTTGCTGCGCATCGTCTCGGCCTTTCCCGCGGCGCGGCCGCTGCGCATCCTGACGAGCGACGGCGAGTTCCACAGCTTCCGCCGCCAGGCCGCGCGCTGGGAAGAGGCGGGCACCGCTACCGTCACGCGCGTGCCGCTGGCCGATCTGCCCGCGCGCGCCGCCGCGGGCGGGTTCGACCTCGCCTTCGTCAGCCAGGTCCAGTTCGGCACCGGCGCGATCCTCGACGCGGCGGCGATGGCCGCGCTCGCCGGCTGCGCGCGCCCCGACGGTCCCTGGGTGGTGATCGACGGCTATCACGGCTTCATGGCGGTCGAAACCGACCTGTCGGCGCTCGCCGACCGCGTCTTCTATCTCGCCGGCGGCTACAAATATGCGATGGCGGGCGAAGGCGTCGCGTTCCTCCATGCGCCGCCGGGCTATGGCGCGCGCCCGGCGATCACCGGCTGGTATGCCGAGTTCGAGGATCTGGCGCTGCCCCCCGGCCGTGTCGGCTATGCCCCCGATGCGCGCCGTTTCCTCGGTTCGACCTTCGATCCGTCGGGGCTCTATCGCTTCGTCGCGGTGCGCGACATGCTCGCGCGCGAACGGCTCGACACGCGCGCCGTCGGCGCGCATTGCGCGGCGCTGCGCGACCGTTTCCTCGCTGCGGCGACGCTCCCCGCCGAACTGCTCAACCCGCCGTCGGACGCGGGACCGCAGGCGCGCTTCCTCGCGTTGCGCAGTCCGCACGCCGCCGAATGGCAGCGCACGCTCGCGCGGCACGACGTCATCACCGACGTCCGCGGCGACGTGCTCCGCATCGGCTTCGGTCTCTATCAGGATGCCCGCGACGTCGACGCGCTGCTGGCGATGCTCGCCCGGCTCTGACCGCCAGGCGCCCGGCGCCGGGTCAGGCCCCGGCGTCGGCGATCGGCGCGATGCCCAGCCGGGGGATCTCGATCGCGGGGCAACGGTCCATCACGACCTTCAGCCCCGCCGCCTCGGCGCGCGCGGCCGCGGCCTCGTTGACGACGCCCAGCTGCATCCACACCGCTTTCGCGCCCGCCGCGATCGCCGCGTCGACGACCTCGCCCGCCGCTTCCGACCGGCGGAAGATGTCGACCATGTCGATCGGCTCGCCGATCTGCGCGAGCTCGCGAAAGACATATTCGCCATGGATATGCTCGCCGGTGATCTGCGGGTTGACCGGAATCACGCGATAGCCGTGCCGCTGCAGCTCCTCCATCACATGATAGCTCGGCCGGTCGGGCCGGTCCGACGCGCCGACCATAGCGATCGTGCGAATGCCCGTCAGCAGTTCCCGGATATCCTCGTCGCGCGTCAGCACCATCGTCGTTCCTCCTCGTTCGCGCCGGTCCCCGCCCGGTCAGCCGCCATGCGCCGCCAGCCAGCGGTCGACCCCGTCCGCAATGCTCGCGAACGCCGTCGCCTGCGGCCCGTTCCCCGCCGCGGGCGGCTCGCCCGCGTCGGACGCGACGCGGATCGCCATTTCCAGCGGCACCCGGCCCAGGAACGGGATGCCCAGCCGCTCGGCCGCCGCCTCGGCACCGCCCTGCCCGAACGGATCGGACAGGTTGCCGCAATGCGGGCAGACATAGCCGCTCATATTCTCGACCAGCCCGATGATCGGCACGTCCACCTTGCGGAACAGGTCGATCGCGCGCGCCGCGTCGATCAGCGCCAGATCCTGCGGCGTCGACACGATCACCGCGCCTGCGGGCTTGTGCTTCTGGACCATGGTGAGCTGGACGTCGCCGGTCCCCGGCGGCAGGTCGAGCACCAGCACGTCGCGGTCGCCCCAGTCGGCATCGACAAGCTGGCCCAGCGCGCCGCCCGCCATCGGCCCGCGCCACGCGATCGCCTGCCCCTCGGTCACCAGCCCGCCCATCGACAGCACCGGCACGCCGAATCGCGTCTGCACCGGGATCAGCTTTTCGTCGCGCGCCTGCGGGCGGATGCCCTCGACGCCGAACAGCCGCGTCTGCGACGGGCCATAGATGTCGGCGTCGACCAGCCCGACGCGACGCCCGCCGCGCGCCAGCGCAACGGCCAGGTTGGCCGAAAGCGTCGACTTGCCGACGCCCCCCTTGCCGCTCGCCACCGCGATCAGCCGGCGCTGGCGCCGCTCGCTGGTCAGCAGCACGCGCACCTCGCGCACGCCGGGAAAGGCCGCGGCGGCGGCACGCACATCGGCCTCCATCTCGTCGCGCGCAGCGGGGCTCAGCCCGGTGACGTCGAGCACGATGTCGGCCCGGCCCGCCTCGAGCCGAACGGTGGCGCGCCCGGCCGCGATGGGGGCCAGCGCCGTCTGCAAAGGAACGGAATCAGTCATGGAAAGCGCAGATAGGCGCACAATCGGCTTGTGGCACTGTAAATCCGCGCAACGGCACTTATAAAGGCTGTCATGGCGATACGATTGGGCTGGCGCGCACCGGCCGGCAACTTGAACAGTGAGGCGCCCAAGGGCCCTTGGGGCGGCACCGGCGGCGGACCGGGCGGCAACGGCGAGGACGGCGGATCGGGCGATTCGGACCGGGGCGGGCGCGGCAACGGCCCCCGCAACCCCTGGGCCTTCCCGCCCGAGGGCCGGGGCGGCCGCGTCGGCGCGGGACCGCTCGACGAACTGCTCCGGCGCGCACGCGGCGGCGGGGGCGGCAATGGCGGCAGCTTCGGCGGGCTGCCGGGCATGCCCAACGGCAACCGCATGTGGCTGCTGATCGTCGCGGCGCTCGTCGTGATCTGGCTCGGCTTCACCAGCATCCATGCGATCGGCCCGCGCGAGCGCGGCGTCGTGACGCTGGTCGGCCGCTATGCCTACACGCTGGGGCCGGGCATCCAGTTCACCCTGCCCGAACCGTTTCAGAGCGTGCAGACGATCAACGTCGGCAACATCCGCACCGAAAACTTCCCCGCCTCGGGCGAGAACCTGATGCTGACGGGCGACCAGAACATCGTCGACCTCGCCTATTCGGTGCGCTGGGACATCCGCAGCGCCCCCGATTTCGCCTTCCAGCTCGACAATCCTCAGGAAACCGTCCGCGCGACCTCGGAAAGCGCGATGCGCGCGGTGATCGCCAACACCACGCTCAACGAGGCGATCGGCGACGGCCGCGCCAAGATCGAGGCACAGGTCCAGACCGCGATCCAGCAGGTGCTCGACGAATATCATTCGGGCATCCGCATCCAGGGCGTGTCGATCCAGAAGGCCGCCGCGCCGTCGCAGGTCGACGAGGACTTCAAGCAGGTCACCGCCGCCCAGCAGGAGGCTCAGGCGAACAAGAACAACGCCAACGCCTATGCCCAGCAGATCCTCGCCGCGGCACAGGGCGAGGCGGCCGAGTTCGACAAGATCTACGAACAATATAAGGCGGCGCCCGAAGTGACGCGGCGGCGGCTTTATTACGAGACGATGGAGCAGATCCTGGCCCGCACCAACAAGGTGATCGTCGAGGCGCCCGGCGTCACGCCCTATCTGCCGCTCCAGGCGATGCGCCGCGCGGCCGAGCCCGACGCCGCCCAGGCCCAGCAGGCCCAGCAGGGGGGGCAGAAATGATGACGCGCTGGTATCGCAACCCGATCGGCATCGCCGTTGCCGCGCTGGTCCTGCTCGTGATCCTCGCCACCACGGTGTCGATCGTCCCCGAAACCAAGCAGGCGGTGATCCTGCGGCTCGAACAGCCGCTGCGCACCGTCAATGCCTATCGCCCGGGCGAGCAATATGGCCGTACCCAGGCGGGGCCGATCCTGCTCATCCCGTTCCTCGACCGGGTGGTGTGGGTCGACAAGCGCGTGCTGTCGGTCGATCTGCCCAACCAGGCGGTGCTCTCGACCGACCAGTTGCGGCTCCAGGTCGACGCCTATGCCCGCTTCCGCGTCGTCGATCCGCTGCGCATGGTCGTGACGATCGGCAATGAGGACCGCGTCCGCGAACAGCTTCAGCCGCTTTTCGGCTCGTCGCTCCGCAACGAGCTCGGCCGCCATCCCGCCGCGATCCTGCTCAGCCCCGAACGCGGCCGCGTGATGGAAAATATCCAGGTCGCGCTCCAGCGGCTCGCCGCCCAGTACGGGGTCGAGATCGTCGACGTGCGCATCAAGCAGACCGAGCTGCCCGACGGCGCGCCGCTCACCAGCGCGCTCCAACGCATGGCGACCGCGCGCCGCCAGGAAGCGGCGACGATCCGCGCCCAGGGGCTCAAGGAGGCGCAGATCATCCGCGCCAACGCCCAGGCGCAGGCGGCGCAGATCTATGCCGCGGCGTTCAACAAGGATCCCGCCTTCTACGACTTCTATCGCGCGATGCAGTCGTATCGGAACACCTTCCTCGCGCAGGGCGAAGGCAAGGGCGAGACGCAGATCATCCTGTCTCCCCAGAACTCCTATCTGCGCGAGTTCATGGGGCAACGATGAGCCTGTCGGTTCGTTCATATTCAATCGCCGTTCAGCAACTCGGCGCAAGAAACTGCGC
>JAFABD010000150.1 GCA_023426225.1 Pseudomonadota bacterium
GTCTTTGCCATTGCAACGCTTCCTTTGTCTCGTTTGCCAATCATGGCCCCTGCCGCGGCGGCTGACCGGAGCCGCGCGGCAGGGGGACGCACCCCGTTAACGCGGGGACGAACGGGGTGCGGGGGTGCGGATCAGAAGAAGCCGAGCTTCTTCGGGCTATAGCTCACCAGCATGTTCTTGGTCTGCTGGTAATGGTCGAGCATCATCTTGTGCGTCTCGCGCCCGATGCCCGACTGCTTGTATCCGCCGAACGCCGCATGCGCCGGATAGGCGTGGTAGCAGTTGGTCCACACGCGCCCGGCCTTGATCGCGCGGCCGAAGCGATAGCAGGTGTTGGCCTCGCGGCTCCACACGCCCGCGCCCAGCCCGTACAGCGTGTCGTTGGCGATGTGCAGCGCCTCGTCGGCGTCCTTGAACGTCGTCACCGACACCACCGGGCCAAAGATCTCCTCCTGGAAGATCCGCATCTTGTTGTGGCCGCGGAACACGGTCGGCTGGACGTAATAGCCGCCCGAAAGCTCGCCGCCCAGATCGGCCGCCGCGCCGCCGGTGAGCAGCTCGGCGCCTTCCTGCCGGCCGATGTCGATGTACGACAGGATCTTCTCGCGCTGTTCGGACGAGGCCTGCGCGCCGATCATCGTCGCGGGGTCGAGCGGGCTGCCCTGGACGATCGCCTTCACGCGGGCCAGCGCGCGCTCCATGAAGCGGTCATAGATCTTCTCGTGGATCAGCGCGCGGCTCGGGCAGGTGCACACCTCGCCCTGGTTGAGCGCGAACATCACGAAGCCCTCGACTGCCTTGTCGAAGAAATCGTCGTCCTCACGCGTCACGTCCTCGAAGAAGATGTTGGGCGACTTGCCGCCCAGCTCGAGCGTCACCGGGATCAGGTTCTCGCTCGCATATTGCATGATCAGCCGGCCCGTCGTCGTCTCGCCGGTAAAGGCGATCTTGGCGATGCGGTTCGACGAGGCGAGCGGCTTGCCCGCCTCCAGCCCGAAGCCGTTGACGATGTTGAGCACGCCCGGCGGCAGCAGGTCGCCGATCAGTTCGGCCCACACCAGGATCGATGCCGGCGTCTGTTCGGCGGGCTTGAGCACCACGCAATTGCCCGCCGCGATCGCGGGGGCGAGCTTCCACGCCGCCATCAGCAGCGGGAAGTTCCACGGGATGATCTGGCCGACGACGCCCAGCGGCTCATGGAAGTGATAGGCGACGGTGTCGTGGTCGATCTCGCTCAGCCCGCCTTCCTGCGCGCGGATGCAGCTCGCGAAATAGCGGAAATGGTCGATCGCCAGCGGCACGTCCGCCGCCATGGTCTCGCGGATCGGCTTGCCGTTGTCCCACGTCTCGGCGATCGCCAGCTTTTCCAGATTGGCTTCCATCCGGTCGGCGATGCGGTTGAGCACGCGCGCGCGCTCGGCCGGGGCCGTCCGCGCCCAGCCGTCGGCCGCGGCGTGCGCGGCGTCGAGCGCCTTTTCGATGTCCGAGGCATCCGAACGGGCGATCTCGCCCACCGCCTTGCCGTGGATCGGCGAGAAATTGTCGAAATAGCGTCCGGCCTGGGGGGCGACCCAGCGCCCGCCGATGAAGTTCTCGTAACGCTTGGCAAAGGGAGCGATTAGCGCACCGGCGGCGCCGGCAACGGGCATATCCATTGTGCCTGGTCCTCTTCCTGGGGGTTGCTGCGCCCTTCTCGGCGGGCGCTTCACTGACAATCCTAGCCGCGGGCGCGTGCGCGGGAAGCGGCAGCGCCGACGTTACGGCTCCCGACTGTCTCACCGTTGAGACAGTCGGCCGCGACACGCCGGCTCACGGCCGCAACCCGGCCCGCGCCATCCGTCGATACAGCGTCGCACGCCCGATCCCCAGCAGCCGCGCCGCCTCGCTCGCATTGCCGCCCGCCTGCGCCAGCGCGCGGCGCAGCACCGCGCGATCGCCGTCGCCGAACGACGGCGCCTCGCGCGATCCCAGCAGTTGCTCGACCGGACGCGGCTCGATGAAACGCGCCTCGCCCAGCCCCAGCTTGAGCCGCGCCGCGCGCGTCGCGCCGACCACCAGCCCGTCGCGATCGGTGGCCAGCAGCGCGGTGCCGCTCGCCGCGTCGTCGGCCAGGAAGATGATCCGCGCATCGGCGAAATGGCGGCAGAAATAGTCGCGCTCGATCCGCCGCGCCGCCTCGCGCACCAGCCCCGCGATCATCTCGGCGAGCGCCGGGCCGTGATCGTCGCGGCAACTCGACACGTCGAGCGCGGCGACGAGCTGGCCGTGCGGGTCGTGCACGGGCGCGTCCATGCAGCTGATGCCGATGTTGCGGCTGGCGAAATGCTGGTCGCGATGGATGACGACCGGCTGGCGTTCGAACAGGCAGGTGCCGATGCCGTTGGTGCCCTCGGCATCCTCGCCCCAGCGCGCGCCCTCGCTCAGCCCGGCGCGAGCAAAGATCTCACCGTCCGACTCGGCGACGCGACGCTCCAGGATCACGCCCTCGGCATCGCTCAGCATCACGCCGCACCCCGAACGCCCGACCGATCGGAACATCTGGTCGAGCACCGGCGCCGCGACCGCCAGCAACGGCTCGCGCTCGGCCCGCCGCTGGGCGAGCGCCGCGGCACCGATCAGGTCGCGCTTGGGGGGGGATGCCGGGTCGAGCCGGTGGCGCAGCGCCGAACGGCACCACGATGCCGCGATCGGCGAGACCGCGGCGCTGCTCGCCGACTGAACCGCGCCGAGGACGCGCTCGGCATGGCGATTGCTGCCCATGTGGGTCATGCGTTCCTCTCCGCCACGCAGCATGATTGCAGCGAACGGAAAGGTCAAATTGGATGAATCCCGGATCTGCGTCCGGATCTCGCGATCCGGACGCAGCGCCCATGCCGATCTGTCGGACGTCCTCCGCCACCGCGATCCGCCCCACTCGGCTCGAGCAGGCGACGGTTCCCCGGTGTCCGGCAAGGACGGCAGGGCGGGCCGGTATGGGCCGGCTCCCCGCACACGGCGCTCGCCACCCCGGACGGCGCGCGCATCCCCCGCGCGGACGGGAACCGGAACCGCCATGGCACAGGGGGATACAGCGCGCCGGGCGCGCACCGCTTGCTCCGCGCGCCTAAGCGGGCTAGCCCGTAACGAGTCAACCAGCGCGATGCGCCTGAGACAGGCTGGCCCGAAATTGAGACGAAATTCATGGAACCCCGCGTGAAACCGGCCAATCCGGTCCCGGGTTTCACCTTCGACGGCACCGGACACACGCCGCAGGAAGCACTCGAGGTGTGGCGCGCGGCGGTCCGGCTGCTGTTCGATGTCGAGCCGCTGGGCATCCGCCCGTTCAACGCGACGGTGAACAGCTACAAGATCGGCCCGATGCTGTTCGGCCGCGCGCGGTCGACCGCCCAGCGCTTCATCCGCGACGAGCATGTGCTGGCGCGCGGCGGCGACCATCATGTGCTGATCCAGCTCTACGTGAAGGGCGGCTATCGCGGCACCGCGGGCAGCGCCCCGATCGAGATCCGGCCCGGCGACATCTGCGTGCTCGACCTGGCCAGCACCTTCCGCACCGAAGCCGATGCGTTCGACAATCTCAACATGGCGGTGCCGCGGACGCTGCTCGGCGCGCGGCTGCCGAACATGGAGGGGCTGCACGGCCTCGTCCTGCCGCGCGAACGCGGAATGACGCAGCTGCTCGGCCGTCACCTGCTCGCGATGGACGAGATCGTTCCCGAGCTCGAGGCGGAGCAGGCCGACGACCTCGTCGACGCCACCGTCGCGCTGCTTGCCGCGACGCTCCGCCGCGCGGTCTACAAGCGCGGGCGCAGCGAGGCGGTCGACGATTCGGTCGCGCTGGCGATCCGGCGCTATATCGACGCCAACCTCGCCGACCCCGCGCTCGGCGCCCCGGCGATCGCGCGGCGCTTCGGCGTATCGCGCGCGACGCTCTACCGGCTGTTCTCGCGCTATGGCAGCATCGCCGATTATATCCGTCGCGAACGGCTCCGCCGCGCCTTCCAGGATCTGCGCCAGGGTTCGGACCGCCGCGTCCATGTCGGCCGCGTCGCGCGGCGCTGGGGGTTCGGCAGCGATGCCAGCTTCGCGCGCGCCTTTCGCGCGACCTATGGCATGAGCCCGACCGAGGCGCGCAGCGCCGCCGCGGCCGCGACGGGTGGCGAGGCATCGGCAAGCCGTTCCAACCCGCTCGTCGACTGGTTCGCGGCGCGGGCCGATGGCGACCATGCGGTTGACGACGCCAAGCGGGGATAGGCAGTGCCCAAGGATTCGTTGCTTCCGCGCGCGACGCTCTAAAATAATCTTGTGTGCCGGTTCGCCGCGCCGTGCGCCCGTCCTGCGGGGGCACGGATCGTCGGCCGGTCCCCGTCCCCCAATGGGGCGGGCGCCAGCATAAGGAAGCGTCGCCCATGCCGTTGTTCGATTGCCCCACCCCGCTTCCCGCCCGCGGCATGCCCCGCCGGATCGCGGCGATGCGGGTGCCGGGCTAGACCGATGGCCGCCGACAACCCCTTCCCCCGCACCGACTTCGCCCCCGAACTCGACGTCGCGCTCGCCGGTCTCGCGGCGGCGCGGGCGGCGTGGCGTGACGGTCGCCACGGCCATCCCGGCCGACCGCCGGCGGCGCATTTCCCCGCCCCCGCCGCGCTCGCCACCGCGATCCACCACCTCGCCGCCGCACTCTACCCGGTACGGCTCGGCGGCTATCGCGGCGATGTCGCGGGCGAGGACGGCTTCGTCGCCGAACGGCTGGCACAGGCGCTCGCGATCCTGCGCACCCAGATCGCGCGCGAGTTCGATTATTGGCAGGCCGAAAATGACGCGGCGTTCGACGAGGATCAGGCCGAACGCATCGTGCGGCTGTTCGCGCACACGCTCGCCGACGTCCGGTCGCTGATCGACAGCGACGTCGAGGCCGCGTTCGTCGGCGACCCCGCCGCGCGCAGCACCGACGAGATCCTTATCAGCTATCCCGGCGCGATCGCGATGCTCCACCACCGCATCGCGCACGAGCTGCACAAGCTCGGCGCCGCGATCGTCGCGCGGATCATCTCCGAACTCGCCAACGCGCGCACGGGGGTCGACATCCATCCGGGCGCGACGATCGGCCCGCGTTTCTTCATCGACCACGGCACCGGCGTCGTCATCGGCGAGACCGCGATCATCGGCGCCAATGTCCGCGTCTATCAGCACGTCACGCTCGGCGCGCGCACGCCGCTGGGGCTCGCCCCCGTCGGTCCGCGCGACCGCTATGCGCGCCACCCGATCGTCGAGGACGACGTGATCCTCTATGCCGGCGCGACGATCCTCGGCCGCGTGACGATCGGCCGCGGCAGCACGATCGGCGGCAATGTCTGGCTGTTGCGCGACGTGCCCGCGGGCAGCGTCGTCGTCCAGCCCGAGGCGATCCGGCTCGATCCGCTCGCCGGGCGCGAACTCGCCGCCGAACTGCGCGGGGGACAGCCGTGAACGCGCCCTTCGCCCCGCGCTTTCCCGCGCTCCGTCGCGCCGGCTGCGCGCCCGAGCGTCCGCCGCGCCCGGTGGTCGGGGTGCTGTGCTGCAACGAGACCACCGATCGTCCGATCCAGGCGGTCGCCAGCCGCTTCATCGAGCCGCTCGGCGCGCTGTCGGGCGCGACGGTGCTGCTCGTCCCCGCGCTGGCTGATGCGGCAGATATCTGCAGCCTTGCCGCCCGGCTCGACGGGCTGCTGCTCACCGGCTCGCGCTCGAATGTCGCGGCGGCGCGCTATGGCGGCTGCCCGCTCGCCGAGGACCGGCTCGACGAACAGCGGGACGAGGTCGCACTGGCGCTCGCCGGGTGCATGATCGAACGCGGCAAGCCTGTGTTCGGCATCTGCCGCGGGCTTCAGGAGCTCAACGTGCTGTTCGGCGGCACGCTGCGCGGCGACCTCGACGCACATCTGCGCCATGCCCCCGGCGCGGGCTATGACGCGCTGTTCGAACACGGCCATGACGTCGCCTTCGCCGATGACGGGCTTCTCGCGCGCGCGACGGGCGCCCGGCGGCTGACGGTCAATTCGGTCCACGAACAGGGGATCGACCGGCTCGGCGGCGGGCTGTCGGTCGAGGCGATCGCGGTCGACGACGGGCTGACCGAGGCGTTCTCGGCGAACCCGTGCGGCGGCCCGGTGGTCGCGGTGCAATGGCATCCCGAATGGAACGCCGCCGCCACGCCGGGAGGCCGCGCCTTTTTCGGGCTGTTCGGCGACGCGCTGCGCACCCAGGCGCAGCGGAGCTGGGCGGCCGGCTGCTAGGCGTCAGCCGTCGAAATCGTCGGCCAGGTCCATAAAGCTGCGCGCCGCTTCGCGGTCGGCCGCGGCCTCGAACGCATCGTCGGGCGCCGGTGCGGCGCCGAGCATATAGAGCAGCGCCCACAGCCCGAACCGGCGCCCGCGATCCTGTTCCAGCCCGAAATCGACGCGCAGCCGGTCGAGCCCGGTTTCCAGCGCGCCGGGCGCGATCGCGCCGATCTCGGCGGTGCCGAAATAGCGCAGCAGCAGATCCTCGAAATCCATCGCCGCGCTCTGGGCGATCCGCGCGCCGGGGGCAAGCCGCCCCGACGCAAGAACGCCGTGGCGCGCGGGCACCACGGCGTTCCCCTCATCGGCCCCTGACCGGATCAGGCCGCGAGTCGGGCGACGCGATCGCTCGCGCCCTCCACCTGCACCGTTGCCCCGCCGGCACGGCGTCGCGCAAGCCATTCCCGGATCAGTTCGGCACAACTGTGATCGACGCCCGAAAGCCGCGACACGTCGAGCTTTACCGGCGCATCCTCGGGCACCCGGTCGAGCGTGTCCGACAGCCGGGGCAGCGCAACGAGCGTGGCGGCGCCCGCCAGCGCGATCGTGTGGCCGCTGTCGTGCGGCTGCGCATCGACCTTCAGCTTGAGCGCGCGGCCATGCGGGATCAGCTCGAGCAGCGACAGCGCGATGCCCACCAGCACGCCCGTCAGCAGATCCTCGGCGACGACGAGCACCAGCGTCACGGCCCAGATCGCTGCGGGCAACAGGCCGTGATCGCGGAACAGGTGGCGCACATGGCTGACATTGACGAGCTTGGCGCCCGTCACCACCAGCACCGCGCCCAGCGCCGCCATCGGGATCTCGCGCAACAGCCACGGCAACAGCGCGACAAAGCCCAGGATCCACACGCCGTGCAGGATCGCCGAGGCGCGCGTCTGCGCCCCCGCCTGGACATTGGCCGAGCTGCGCACGATCACGCCGGTCATCGGCAACGCGCCAGCGACGCCGCACAGCAGGTTGCCGACGCCCTGCGCGCGCAGTTCCTTGTTGTAGTCGGTGCGGACACCGTCGTGCATCCGGTCGACCGCCGCGGCCGACAGCAGCGTCTCGGCACTCGCGATGAACGCGATCGCGATCGCCGCGGTCAGCACCGCCGGGTCCAGCCAGCGCGCGAACATGTCCGATCCGGGCAGCGTCACCGCCGCCGCGATATTCTCCGGCACCGAAACGCGCGTGACGTCGAGCCCCAGCGCGAACGCGACGATCGTCGCCGCCATCACGCCCAGCAGCGCGCCGGGCACCAGCTTCAGCGTCGCGGGACGCAGCTTTTCCCAGCCGAGCATCACCACGATCGTCAGCAAGCCCAGCATCAACGCGATCTCGGTCGAACGCAGGTCGGGGCTCAGCCCCAGCAGCCGGCCCGGCATCGCCGCCAGGTTTTCCAGCCCGCTCGACAGCGGTCGCGCATCGAACAGCACATGGAACTGACCCACGACGATCAGCACGCCGATCCCCGCGAGCATCCCGTGCACCACCGCGGGCGAGATCGCGCGGAACCATCCGCCCAGCCGCAACACGCCCGCGACCAGCTGGATCGCGCCCGCCAGCACCAGGATCGGCCCCAGCGCCGACAGGCCCTGGTCGCGCACCAGCTCGAACACGATCACCGCCAGCCCGGCGGCGGGGCCGCTCACCTGCAACGGCGATCCGGCGAGCGCACCGACGATCACGCCGCCGATGATGCCGGTGATCAACCCCTTTTCGGGCGGCACGCCCGACGCGATCGCGATCCCCATGCACAACGGCATCGCGACCAGGAACACGACGATCGATGCGGTGAAGTCGCGCGCCATGCTCGGCGGCAACAGCCGGGCGAGCGTCATTCCGCGGCCTCCGCCAGCATGCCGGCATCGCTCGCCAGCCGCTGGGCGGCGGGCAGCGCAACGGGCAGCGGCCGGTCGTCGCGGATCGGCACGAAGCGGCCGGTCACGCCGTCCAGCCCCAGCACCTGCCCCGCCTTGATGTCGACGAACCAGCCGTGGAGCGAGATTTCGCCGCGCGCGATCCCCGCCGCGACCGAGGGGTGCGTGCGCAGATGGGCAAGCTGGACGACGACATTCTCCAGGCTGGCCGTCCGCACCGATTCGCCGTTCTCCAGCTCGGGATAGCCCTGCTTGACGACGCATTCGGCGGCGTGGCTGTGGCGCAGCCACGCGGCGACGTTGGGCATCCCCTCCAGCATGTGCGGGTTCATCAGCGCCTTCATCGCGCCGCAGTCCGAATGGCCGCACACGATGATGTCGCGCACCTTCAGCGCCGCGACCGCATATTCGACCGTCGACGACACGCCGCCGTTCTGCGTCGAAAAGGGCGGCACGATGTTGCCGGCGTTGCGGCACACGAACAGGTCGCCGGGTTCCGCCTGCATGATGTGTTCGGGCACCACGCGCGAATCGGCGCACGAGATCATCAGCGCCTTGGGGCTCTGCCCGTCGGTCGCGAGTTTCGAATAGAGATGGGCCTGGTTCGGGAAGACCTGCTTCTCGAAACTGAAGACCCGTCCGATCAGTTCGTTCATGGCGAATGCTCCCTGACTGGCGGGGCACGTGGCGCCCCGCAAACGACCGGTCAGGAGATACGCACCGCGCTTTGCTGCACGGCAGCACGGTTGTTAGGAATTGTTGCTGTGCGGCAAAACGCGGCGGGGCAGCGTCAGCCGGGCGCGCAGCCCGCCTTCGGCGCGGTTTTCCAGCATGACGGTGCCGCCCTCGGCCTCCATCACCCGGCTCACGATCGCCAGGCCCAGGCCAAATCCCACCGTGTCGCGCGTCCGCGCGCGGTCGAGCCGGACGAACGGCTCCAGCACGCGCGCCAGCGCCGCCTCGGGGATGCCGGGGCCGTCGTCCTCGACGGCGATCGTCACCGCCTCGGCGGTGGCGGCGGTGCGGATCCATACGCGGTCGGCATGATGGATCGCGTTCTCGACCAGGTTGACCACCGCGCGCTTCAGCCCCACCGGCCGCGCGACCAGCTCCAGATGGTCCGGCCCGTCATAGGCGACGTCATGCCCGCGATCGGCGGCATCGTCGGCGACCGTCGCGCACAGCACCGCGACGTCGACGCGCGACGGCACCTCCGCCTCGCCCTCGCCGCCCAGATAGGCGAGCAGCGATTCGATCATCGCCTCCATCTCGGTCAGGTCGATGCGGATCGCCTCGTGCAGCCCCGGCTGGTCGATCCCGTCGGCGCGCAGCCGCAGCCGCGCCAACGGCGTGCGCAGGTCGTGCCCCACCGCTGCCAGCGCCTGCGTCCGGTCCTCGATCAGCCGGTGGATGCGCGCCTGCATCGCGTTGAACGCGCGGATCACGCGGCGCAGCTCGCCCGGTCCGGCCTCGGGCACCAGCTCGACCGCGTCGCCGCCCTGCTTGCCCATCCGCTCGACCGCCTCGGCCAGCCGGCGCATCGGCATCAGCATCTGGCGCACCAGCAGCCCGCCGATCAGGATCAGCCCCATGGCCGGGGTCAGCGCCAGCAGGATGCGCTCCATCCCCAGGTCGAGCTGGTGGAGCGGCTCGCGCGTGCGGAAATGCAGCCAGCTCCCGTCGGGCAGGCGCAGCGCCCCCGCGATGACCGCGCCCGGCCCCGGCGAGGTCAGCCGGAGCCGCAGGCTCGTCGTCGCCAGCCCCGGCTCCCACCGGATCACCTGGTCATAGATGCGGTCGAGCGTCGGCGCGACGACGCGCGGCGGCGGCTCCTGCGCGCCCCAGCGGATCTCGTAGCGCGTGGTGGTCAGCTCTTCCGCCAGCCGCACGCGCCCCGGCGCGGGCTGTTCGGCCAGCAGCTTGCGCGCGATCACCAGATGCTCGGCCAGCCGCCGCGCCTCGTCGTCGCGCACCGCGAACTGGCTCGCGCGCTCGTACAGCACCGTACTCACCCCGAACTCGATCAGGATGGTGAGCAGCAGCACGGCAAAGATGCGCCCGATCAGTCCGCCCGACCGGATCAGGTGGCGGGTCAATCGCGCGTCACCGCGGCGCTCAGCATGTATCCGATGCCGCGCACGGTCACGATCGGCGCGGCATTGCCCGCGCTCGACAGCTTGCGGCGCAACCGGCTGATCAGCACGTCGATGCTGCGGTCCGAACTGTCGCCCAGCCGCGTGCGCGACAGCTCGATCAGCCGCTCGCGCGCGATCACGCGCCCGGCATGGTCGCACAGGCTGACGAGCAGGTCGAACTCGGCGCCGGTCAGGTCGATGACCGCCCCGGTGGGCGAGCGCAGCTCGCGCCGCGGCTGGTTGATCGTCCACCCGTCGAAGCGCAGGATTCCGCGCGGCCGTTCGGCCGCCTCGGGCTCGCCCGCCCCGCGCCGCAGCACCGCGCGCACGCGCGCCACCAGCTCGCGCGTGCCGAACGGCTTGGCCAGATAATCGTCGGCGCCCAGTTCCAGCCCGATCACGCGGTCGGTCTCGCTCCCGCGTGCCGAAATGAAGATGATCGGCACCCGGCTCTTCTGGCGGATCGCCCGGCACAGGTCGATGCCGCTCGTCCCGGGGAGCATGATGTCAAGCAGCACCAGGTCGACCGGCCCCTGCTCCATCGCCAGCCACATCTCGGGCGCCGATGCCGCCGGCTTGACGGTATAGCCGTTTTCCTGGAGCGCGCGCGCCGTCAGCGTGCGCAGTTGCGGATCGTCCTCCACAAGCACGATCGTTGGCAACGTCACGGACGTGTCGTTCATCAGCATTGCCTCCGGGACTTAGGTAGGGGCGTCGGCACGGTCAATCGCGGCCGTCCGCGCGCCGCGCGCGAGCAATGATTTGTTACGCCCCCGCCAGGACCAGGCAACAAATCCGCGCTAGCCCGTCTGCAATGCCAGATCGGCTCAGCCCAGACAGGATTTCCTTTCCGATGCGTCCCGTGCCTCGCTTGTCCCTTGCCGCCGCCGCGCTCGTCGTCGCGCTTTCCGGGTGCGCCCATGCGCCGTCGGGACCGCGCAGTGCCGCGGCATGCCGTCCCTCGCCGCATCCGATCCCGGCGGGAAAGATCGTCCATTCGCCGGTCCAGTGGCGCTGCCCCGCCGATGCGGTGCGCGACGCCGAGGCCGAAACCGTTCGTCCCGGTCCCCGGGCGGCGCACCCCGTTCGCGGCTGACCGGTCCCTCGCTTCCCAGGTCATCCGCCGCCGCGCGCGCGCCGGGCCCCCGCCGGCGGCGCGCGGCTCCCCCTGTTCACCGCGCGCGGTCTTCGATAGGCTAGTCGCATGATCCGCCGCCTCTTTCTCGACCATCCGCGCAGCGTCGGCGAAAGCTATGCCGAACATGCCGCGGTCGCTGCCGGCTTCGGCGTTGCGATGATCGCGGGCGGCGTCGCCTGCCTCGTCCATGCGTTCGTGCCCGGGCTGTTCGTCCGCACCGGCAGCGATACGATCCGCCGGCTCCATGCCGCGATGGCCGCCCGCACGCCCGCGGCGGCCCCTGCGCCGCTCGCGCGTCACACGCCTGCCGCGCCGGCGTGGCAGCTCGAATACGAAATCTGACGCGCGCGTCGCCGGACGGGACAATCGAACCATGATCGAGCATGTCGCCATCGTCGGCGCGGGCTTTTCGGGCACGCTCCAGGCCATCAACCTGCTCCGCCACGGCGGGCCGCGCGCGACGCTGATCGAACGCGCGCCCGTCGCAGGCACCGGGCTCGCCTATGGCGCGGCGCATCCGTCGCACGTCCTCAACGTGCGCGCCGCGAACATGAGCGCCTTTCCCGACGATCCGGACCATTTCGTCCGCTGGCTCGAGGCGCGCGGCGTCGCCGATGCCGCAACGGCGTTCATCCCGCGCGTCACCTATGGCGCCTATCTGCGCGAGATGCTCGACGCCGCGCTGCGCGACCATGGCGACCGGCTCGAACTGGTGCGCGGCACCGTCACCGCAATCGAACCCGGCGCGCCGATGCGGCTGACGCTCGACGATGGCCGCGTCATCCCGGCCGATGCGACGGTGCTCGCGGTGGGCAACCTGCCGCCGCACGATCCGCCGGGACTCGATCCGGCGCTGCTGCCCCCCGGCCGCTATTGGGGCGATCCCTGGGACCCCGCCCTGCCGAAGGGGTTGGGACCGGACGATGCCGTGCTCGTCATCGGCACCGGGCTCACCATGGTCGACGTCGTGCTGATGCTCGAAGCGAACGGCTTCACCGGGCCGATCGTCGCGCTGTCGCGCCGCGGACTGCTGCCGCGCGCCCATGCCGCCGCCACCGCGTGGGAGCGGATCGCCGAGCGCCCGACGACGCGCGCCTCGGCGCTGCTGCGCGG
>JAFABD010000173.1 GCA_023426225.1 Pseudomonadota bacterium
GGTCATAGGCGCGGGCAAAGGCCTCGGCCCCGCCCGGCGCGGCGCCCAGCCATTCCTCCAGCTCGCCCCGGTCGATCTCCAGGTCGGCGAAGATCGGGTCGGCCAGCCGCCGCCGCATCGCCTCGGCGCCGCCGCCCGGCTCGGCGGCGGCAAGCTGGCGCGGATCGAAGTCATAGACCTCGGCCAGCCGCAGCATCAGCGTCGCCGACACCGGGCGCTGGTTGCGCTCGACCAGGTTGAGATAGCTGGGCGAGATGTCGAGCGCATCGGCCATCGCCGCCTGGGTCAGCCCCATCTGCCGGCGCAGCCGCCGCACCGCGTGGCCCGCGAACAATTTGGCTTCGGCCATCCTGCGCCCTTCCCTCCGGCGTCACGGCGCATCCCGCGCCGCCCTTTTGTAACTACTTTACACATTGACAGTCCGCAACCCCATGGCCGCGCACCGCGAGACCCCGTTCTAGCGCGAAACCGCGTGTACGCGACTCGAAAATGCGCGTTATCTCGCCTCAACTTTGGTTCACTTGTGAAGGATGCCACAATGTCGCTGCGCTTCGAAGATCTGGTTCCCGCACCCGAAGGCCGCTTCGAGGGGATCGAACGCCCCTATTCGCCGCAGGATGTGGCGAAGCTGCGCGGCTCGGTCGCGGTCGAACACACGCTCGCGCGGCGCGGCGCGCTCAAGCTGTGGGAACTGCTCCGCAACGAGGATTATGTCCATGCGCTCGGCGCGCTCTCGGGCAACCAGGCGATGCAGATGGTCCGCGCGGGGCTCAAGGCGATCTATCTGTCGGGCTGGCAGGTCGCGGCCGACGCCAACACCGCGGGCCAGATGTATCCCGACCAGTCGCTCTATCCCGCCAATGCCGGTCCCGAACTGGCGCGCCGCATCAACGCGACGCTCCAGCGCGCCGACCAGATCGAGCATATGGAAGGCGGCGCGCAGCGCGACTGGTTCGCGCCGATCGTCGCCGATGCCGAGGCCGGGTTCGGCGGTCCGCTCAACTGCTTCGAGATCATGAAGGCGTACATCGCCGCGGGTGCGGCGGGCGTGCACTATGAGGACCAGCTCGCCAGCGAGAAGAAGTGCGGCCATCTCGGCGGCAAGGTGCTGATCCCCACCCAGGCGCACATCCGCAACCTCGACGCCGCGCGCCTCGCCGCCGACGTCAGCGGCGTGCCGACCGTGATCTGCGCGCGCACCGATGCCGAATCGGCGCGCCTCATCACCTCGGACGTCGATGAGCGCGACCGCGAGTTCCTCACCGGCGAACGCACCGCCGAGGGCTTTTTCCGCCTCAAGGAAGGCACCGGCGTCGATCATTGCATCAAGCGCGGGCTGGCCTTCGCGCCGCACGCCGACCTGCTGTGGTGGGAAACCAGCCACCCGAACATGGACGATGCGCGTCGCTTCGCCGAGGCGATCAAGAAGGAATATCCCAACAAGATGCTGGCTTATAACTGCTCGCCCAGCTTCAACTGGGAAAAGAACCTCGACAAGGACGACATCGCCAAGTTCCAGCGCGAGATCGGCGCGATGGGCTACAAGTTCCAGTTCGTGACGCTCGCGGGCTTCCACCAGCTCAACTACGGCATGTTCGAGCTTGCCCGCGGCTATCGCGATCGCGGCATGGCGGCCTATTCGGAGCTTCAGCAGGCCGAATTCGCTGCCGAGGCGAACGGCTACACCGCGACGCGCCACCAGCGCGAAGTCGGCACCGGCTATTTCGACGCGATCTCGCAGGCCGTCGCCGCCGGCGAGAGCTCGACGACCGCGCTCGCCGAATCGACCGAGACTGCCCAGTTCAACATGCAAGCCGCGTGAGAGGAGTAGAGCATATGTCGAACGAACCGCCGCGCAGCCGCGCCGTCTTTTCGACCGAGGATTTCCGCCTGCTGCGCGCCGCCGTCGCGTCGCACCTCCAGCAGGTCAAGGATACGCCCGAATCGGTGAAGTACAGCAATCTCTACCATCGCCTCGGCCGCGTTTCGTAACGCGGACGAGACCCGACTTTCCTGGGGAGGAAAGGGTGCCCGCCGGAACCTGGTTCCGGCGGGCATTTCGTTTGCCTGCGCCGCCCGCCCGCCTTGCCTGCGCGGTTTGGAAGATCGGGTACGGCTTGCGCGCCGCTTTATCGCTCGATACCCTGCCCGCTTAGAACAAAAGGAACGGGCTGGAAGAGGATGGCACTGGAACCCGAGCTGTTCGACGCGCTGATCGCGACGATCCGGCGCTTCGTCGCCGAAAGGCTGCGCCCGCTCGAGGCGGCGGTCGAGGCCGCGGACGCGATCCCGCCCGAACTGGTCGACGAGATGAAGGCGATGGGGCTGTTCGGCCTGTCGATCGACCCCGAATATGGCGGGCTCGGCCTTACCATGGGCGAGGAGGTGCAGGTCGCGATGGCGCTGGGGCATACCACCCCCGCCTTCCGCTCGGCGTTCGGCACCAATGTCGGCATCGGCAGCCAGGGGCTCGTCATCGCGGGGTCGCCCGAACAAAAGGCCGAATGGCTGCCGCGGATCGCCAGCGGCGAGATCGTCACCAGCTTCGCGCTCACCGAACCCGATGTCGGCTCCGATTCGGGCGCGGTGCAGACGCGCGCGGTGCGCGACGGCGACGGCTACCGGCTCTCTGGCACCAAACGCTACATCACCAATGCCGACAAGGCCCAGCTCTTCACCGTGATGGCGCGCACCGGCGACGAACCCGGCGGCCGCGGCGTGTCGGCCTTTCTCGTCCCGCGCGACCTTGCGGGCGTGTCGGTCGGCGAGCCCGAACGCAAGATGGGGCAAAAGGGCGCGCGCGTCGCCGACGTCGTGTTCGACGATGTCCGCGTCCCCGCCGCCAACCGGCTGGGCGCCGAGGGCGAGGGGTTCCGCATCGCGATGCAGGTGCTCGATCGCGGGCGGCTCCACATCGCCGCGGTCTGCGTCGGCATCGCCGAACGGCTGATCGCCGATTGCGTCGGCTATGCGCAGCAACGCCGCCAGTTCGGCAAGCCGATCGCCGAGCACCAGCTCATCCAGGCGATGCTCGCCGATTCAAAGACCGAAACGCTCGCCGCGCGCGCGCTCGTCCTCGAAACCGCCGCGGCGCGCGATGCCGGCACGGCGGTGACGATGGAGGCCGCCGCCGCCAAATATTTCGCCAGCGAGATGGTCGGCCGCGTCGCCGATCGCGCCGTCCAGATCTTCGGCGGCGCGGGCTATATCGCCGATTACGGCATCGAACGCCTCTATCGCGACGTGCGGCTGTTCCGGATCTACGAAGGCACCAGCCAGATCCAGCAGCTCATCATCGCGCGCGAAACGCTGCGGCGCGGCGGCTGACCCGCCCGCGCCGCGCCCCCATCAGGATCAGGAGAGGGAAAACATCATGGACGTCACCAGTCTGTTCCGCCTCGACGGGCGCGTCGCGCTCGTCACCGGCGGCTCGCGCGGCATCGGCCGGATGATCGCGGCGGGGTTCGTCGCCTCGGGCGCGCGGGTCTATGTCTCGTCGCGCAAGGCGGATGCGTGCGCAGAAGCCGCCGCGGCGCTCGGGCCCAACGCCGTCGCGCTGCCGCACGACGTCTCGACCGTCGCGGGTTGCCGTGCGCTCGCCGAAGACCTCGCCGCGCGCGAACCGCGGCTCGACATCCTCGTCAACAATGCCGGTGCCGCCTGGGGCGAGCCGTTCGAGACCTTTCCCGAAAAGGGCTGGGACAAGGTGATGGACCTCAACGTCAAGTCGCCCTTCTTCCTCACCCAGGCGCTGCACGGGCTGCTCAGGGCCGCGGGCACCGCCGATCGCCCGGCCAAGGTCATCAACATCACCTCGATCGACGGCCAGCGGCTCAACCCGTGGGAAACCTACAGCTATCACGCGTCCAAGTCGGCGCTGATCTATCTCACCAAGCGGATGGCGGCGCGGCTGGTGCGCGATCACATCAACGTCACCTCGATCGCGCCGGGCGCCTTTGCCAGCGACATGAACAAGGCGGCGCGCGATCATGGCGACGCGGTGTCGCGCGCGATCCCGGCGCGGCGCATCGGCCATGACGAGGATATGGCGGGGGCCGCGATCTATCTCGCCAGCCGCGCGGGCGACTATGTTGTAGGCGACACGCTCACGGTCGACGGCGGACTCGTCAACGCGGCCCTTGGGCTCAGCATCGACGGCTAACGTCGCCGCGGTTCACGCGAACGACGCGTTTTGCGCGAAAAATGCGCGATCCGGCCGGCGATTGGGCGGCGTTTCCACCGCCCGCCGGCCGGTTTTCAGCGCGCGATGCCGCCCGCCGCGAGCACCGCCAGCGTCACCAGCTCGCTCGCCGTCGCGGTCATCGGCGCGATCTGGACGGGCTTTTCCATGCCGATCAGCATCGGCCCGATCATCGAATCGCCGCCCAGTTCGCGCAGCAGCTTGGCCGAGATATTGGCCGACTGGAGCCCGGGCATGATCAGCACGTTCGCCGGGCCGGAAAGCCGCGCGAACGGATAATTGGCCATTTGCCGCGGGTTGAGCGCCACGTCGGGCGACATCTCGCCTTCATATTCGAACTCGGCGCCGCGCGCGTCGAGCACCTTCACCGCCCCGCGGATATTATCGAGCCACTGGCCCTCGGGGTTGCCGAAGGTCGAATAGCTCAGGAACGCCACGCGCGGCTCGTGGCCCATCCGCCGCGCCACCTGCGCGCTGCCCTCGGCGATCCGCGCCAGTTCCTCGGCGCTCGGCCGCTCGTTGACCGTCGTGTCGGCGATGAACACCGTGTGCGACTGGCCCACCAGCACATGCACCCCGAACGGCACGCGCCCTTCCTGGTGGTCGATCACGCGCCGCACCTGGCGCATCGTCTCGGCATAGGTGCGCGTCACGCCGGTGATCATCGCATCGGCCTCGCCCAGCTGAAGCAACAGCGCGCCGAAGATGTTGCGGTCGCGGTTGACCAGCCGCTCGATGTCGCGGCGCAGATAGCCGCGGCGCTGCAGCCGGGCATAGAGAAAGTCGATCATCGCCGGCACCAGCGGCGAATTGACGCTGTTGTGCAGCTCGAAATCGGCGGGGTCCGCCCCCAGCTCGCGCAGCCGGTCGAGCACCGATTCACGCCCGACGAGCACCGGCGTGCCATAGCCGCCCTCGCGGAACGCGATCGCGGCGCGCAGCACCACCTCTTCCTCGCCCTCGGCAAAGATCACGCGCTTCGGGTGCGCCCGCGCGCCCTCATAGGCGAGGCTGAGCACCGACGTCGTCGGGTTGAGCCGCGCGCGCAGCCCCTGGCGATAGGCGTCGAAATCCTCGATCGGCTTGGTCGCGACGCCCGACTCCATCGCCGCCTTGGCGACGGCGACGGGAACGATCTCCATCAGCCGCGGGTCGAACGGTGCCGGGATGATATATTCGGGGCCGAAGCTGTGGCTGGTGCCATAGGCGGCGGCGACCTCCTCGGGCACCTGCTGGCGCGCCAGATGGGCGATCGCCTCGGCCGCGGCGATCTTCATCGCGTCGTTGATCGTCGTCGCGCGCACGTCGAGCGCCCCGCGAAAGATGAACGGGAAGCCCAGCACGTTGTTGATCTGGTTCGGATAATCCGAACGCCCGGTCGCGATGATCGCGTCGGGCCGCGTCGCCTTGGCCAGCGGCGGGCTGATCTCCGGGTCGGGATTGGCCATCGCGAAGATGATCGGGTTGGGCGCCATCGTCGCCAGCAGTTCGGGCGGCAGCGCATTGGCGGAGGCTAGGCCCATGAACACGTCGGCGCCCTGCAACGCCTCGGCCAGCGTGCGCTTGTCGGTCGCGACCGCGTGCGCCGACTTCCACTGGTTCATGCTGTCTTCGCGGCCCTGATAGATCACGCCCTTCAGGTCGACCATCAGCAGATGGTCGTGCGGCAGCCCCATCGCCTTGATCAGCTCGGCGCACGCGATCGCCGCCGCGCCCGCGCCCAGCATGACCACGCGCGTTTCCTTGATCGAACGCTTGGTCAGGTGGAGCGCGTTGATCAGCCCTGCCGCCGCGATGATCGAGGTGCCGTGCTGGTCGTCATGGACCACCGGGATGTTCATCCGTTCGCGCAGCGTCTGCTCGATCACGAAGCATTCGGGCGACTTGATGTCTTCCAGGTTGATGCCGCCGAAGCTCGGCTCCATCAGTTCGACCGCGTCGATGAAGCGGTTGACGTCCTCGGTCTTGAGCTCGAGGTCGATCGAATCGACATCGGCGAAGCGCTTGAACAGCACCGCCTTGCCTTCCATCACCGGCTTCGAGGCGAGCGCGCCCAGATTGCCCAGCCCCAGGATGGCCGTGCCGTTCGAGATCACCGCGACCAGATTGCCCTTGGCGGTATAGTCATAGGCGCTCGCCGGGTTCTCGGCGATCGCGCGCACCGGCACCGCGACGCCGGGGGAATAGGCCAGCGCCAGGTCGCGCTGGGTTGCCATGGGCTTCGAGGCGACGATCTCGATCTTACCGGGGCGGCCTTCGGCATGGTAGCGCAGCGCCTCGCGGTCGGAAAACTGGACGTTGCTCTCTTCGGCCATCCGCTCGGTTCCTAATTCTGTAGAGACTTTGCGTTCCTAAAGCAGCCCGGGACGGCGATTGCAAACCACAGAAGCATGATTCCGTGCTTTCCCCTACGTCGTTGCGCCGCCACGCACCGCATAGAGCGCGCTGCGCCCCGATCGCCAGACCGGCACCAGCCGCGGATCGCGCACGCCGGGCGGCAGGTCGGTCCCGATCAGCCACAGATAGTCGACCTGGTCGAGCGGCAGCCGGGGCAGGCTCTCGACCAGCCCGTGACGCGACCGTCGCTCGAACGGGACCGCCCGATCCACGCAATGCTCGCCGACGATCAGTTGCGACGGGTCGTGCGCATAGCCGCGCGGTCGATAGGTCACCTGCAGCAACTGCAGCGCGCCGTTGGTCCAGTGTGCATTGACCCATGCCTGACGCAGCGGCGTCGCCAGATTGGCGAGGTGTTCGGTGCGCTCGCGTCGCCATTGGTCGCCGCGACAATTGACCAGGCTGAGGTTCAGGACGCGCGATCCGACCGCGACATGGTCGAGCGCCGCAAGCTCGCGCTGATAGCTTTCGGCATAGCCCGCGAAGCTGACGGTGGTGACGGTGAAACGGACGAGCAGCAGCATCCAGCCGACCCGCGCCGTCCAGCGCCGCTGCGTCGGCCGCACCTCGCGCCAGTCCTGCAGGACAAAGGCGAGCATCGGCACAAAGGGCAGCAACCGCCCGTCGACCCGCGCCGCTCCGCCCAGAACGCCGGGCGCGGCAACGAACAGCGCCAGCGTTGCGACGACGATCAGCGCATTGCCGCCGCGCAAGCGCGCGCGCCAGATCCAGCCGAGCACGAACACCGCCAACGCCGCGACCACGCTTGCCAGGTCAAGCCAGCGATTCTGGTCCTGAAGTGCTGTGGCAACCGCATCCAGCTTGTCGAGAAAGTCCCAGCGCGTGGCGCCGGCGCCGCCGGGGGCGACCGCAAGCAGCAGCGCCCCGCTCGCCAACGGCCAGAGCGACCCGGCGGCGCCGATCCATGCGCGCGGATCGCGCAGCGCCCCCGGCCCGCCCGCCTCCAGCCGCGCCGCCAGCGTCAGGCTCGCGATCCACACCACCATCAGCAGCGCGCCCACCGCGTGTCCGACGAACAGGATCGGCGTCAGCAGCACGAACAGGGCCGCGCGCAGTCGCCGCCGCTTGTCGAGCGCCTCCCACAGCAGCACCGCCCATAGCGACAGCGCGGCAACCAGGAAGAAATTGAGGAAACCGTACAGGAACCAGAGGTTGTAGACGAAAAGCAGGGCCCAGGGCAGCGCGCCGGCCCCGCCGGGATTGCGCCGCCGCGCAAGCATCAGCAGCGCACCGACGGTCAGCCCCGGGATGATCGCGCACAACAGCCACACCGCCGGTACCAGCCCCAGCAGCCGCGCCAGCGGAACCACCAGCAGGTCGGCGGCAAGGTTCGGCGCCGGAACCCAGTGGAACGCGAAATAACGCAGCATCGGGCTGCCCGGCGGCGCCAGTTCGACGGCATAGCGCCCGATATGCCCCGGCACGTCGATCAGCGGCGGGATGCGAACGAACAGAAACGGCAGGGCAGACAGCAGCGCGATCGCGGCGATCCAGCGACGGCGCAAGGGGAACAAAATCATCTCGTTCGACGGATCCGGTCGCATCGCTACGCCTTATCCCCGCTTTCCGCAGCCGTCATCCCATGGCCGCGGCTTGTGCCTCCCCCTCCGCATCCGGTAGCGGAGGAGCCATGTCTGCTGCCCCCACCCCGATGATGGCCCAGTATCTCGCGCTCAAGGAAGAAGCGGGGGATTGCCTGCTCTTCTACCGGATGGGCGACTTTTTCGAGCTGTTCTTCGACGATGCGAAGATCGCGAGCGGCGTGCTGGACATCGCGCTCACCGCACGCGGCGAACATGAGGGCGAAAAGATCCCGATGTGCGGCGTGCCCGTACACGCGATGGAGGCCTATCTCGCCCGGCTCATCAAGGCCGGCCACCGCGTCGCCATCGCCAACCAGACCGAGACGCCCGAGGAGGCGAAGAAGCGCGCCGGATCGAAGGCGCTGGTGGCGCGCGCGATCGTCCGCGTCGTCACCGCCGGCACGCTCACCGAAGAGGCGCTGCTCGACAGCCGCACCGCCAACTGGTGCGTCGCGGTGGGCGAGGCGGGCGGCGGGGTCGCGATCGCCTGCGCCGACATCTCCACCGGCCGGTTCGAGCTGATCGAAACCGATGCCGCGCGGCTCGGCGCCGAACTCGCCCGCCTCAACCCGGCCGAGACGATCGCCAGCGACGCGACCGACTTCGCCGAACTCGCCACCGCGCTGCGTCCGAAGATCGACTTCGACAGCAGCGGCGGCGAGGCGCGGCTCAGGCGGCTGTTCGGCGTCGCGACGTTGGACGGCTTCGGCCAGTTCTCGCGCGCGGGGCTGGCGGCAGCGGGCGGGCTCGTCGCCTATCTCGAGCATACCGCCAAGGGTTCGCTCCCCTTCCTCCGCCCGCCGCGCGTCAGCCGCGCCGAAGCGGCCATGGCGATCGACGCGGCGACGCGCGAAAGCCTCGAA
>JAFABD010000229.1 GCA_023426225.1 Pseudomonadota bacterium
AGCCCCAGCCGTTCGGCGAGCACGAAAGCCTCGCACGTCGCCACCATCGTCGCGCCGAGCAGCATGTTGTTGCAGATCTTCGCCGCCTGGCCTGCGCCCGGTCCGCCGGCATGGATCACCGCCTTGCCCATATCGGCCAGGAAAGGCTCGGCACGGGCAAAGGCCGCCGCGCTGCCGCCGACCATGAAGGTCAGCGTACCCGCATTGGCTGCCGCGATCCCGCCAGACACGGGGGCGTCGACCGCTGCCAGCCCGCGGGCGGTTGCCGCCTCGCCCATGCGTCGCGCAGTCACCACGTCGATCGTCGAACAGTCGATCAGCACCGCACCCGGCTCGGCGCCCGGAAACACGCTTTCCTCGTACACGCTCTCGACGTGCCGTCCGGCGGGCAGCATCGTGACGATCGCCTCGGCCCCGCGGATCGCGTCGGCGGCATTGTCGGCGGGAAGGCAACCTGCGGCGCGCGCGCGCTCCAGCGCCTCGGGCGACAGGTCGAACGCGCGGACGTCATGTCCGGCGCGGGCCAGGTTCGCGGCCATGCCGCCGCCCATATTTCCCAGCCCGATGAATGCGATTCGTGCCATCTTGATCCTCTCCTGCAAGTGCGGGAACGGCGGGGGCGCGGCCGTTGCCCGGCCGTCTTCCCCCGCGCTTTCCCGTGCCGTCCGGCGGACGGAGCGCTCAGCGCCCCGTCCAGTTCCCCGGACGCTTTTCGATGAACGCGGCCATGCCTTCCTTCTGGTCGGCGGTGCCGAACAGCGCGTGGAACAGCCGACGTTCGAACAGAATGCCCTGGCTCAGCGTCGTCTCGAACGCGGCATTGACCATTTCCTTGTTCGCCTTGACGCCCAGCGGCGGCATCGCGGCGATCTGCGCCGCGGTCTTCACCGCTTCCTCGACCAGTTCGGCCGCGGGGATGATCCGGCTCACCAGCCCGGCGCGTTCGGCTTCCACGGCATCCATCATCCGGCCGGTGAGGCACATCTCCATCGCCTTGGCCTTGCCCACGGCGCGCGTCAGCCGCTGCGAGCCGCCCATGCCCGGCGAAACGCCCAGCTTGACCTCGGGCTGGCCGAACTTGGCGGTCTCGGCCGCGAGGATGAAGTCGCACATCATCGCCAGCTCGCAGCCGCCGCCCAGCGCATAGCCGGCCACCGCCGCGATGATCGGCTTGCGCGTCGCGGTGACGTGCTCATAGCCGCCGAAGAAGTTGGTGCCGAACATGTCGGCAAAGCTCTTTTCCGACATCTCCTTAATGTCGGCGCCCGCGGCGAACGCCTTTTCGCTGCCGGTAATCACCGCGCAGCCCTGGCTCGCATCGGCGTCATAGGCGGCGAGCGCCGCTGTCAGTTCGGCGAGCACCTGGCTGTTGAGCGCGTTGAGCGCCTTGGGCCGGTTGAGCGTGATCAGCGTCACTGCGTCGCGCCGTTCGACAAGGATGGTCTGGTAATCGGTCATCGGTTGCTCCTTCGCCGTCACCCCAGCCCAAAGCGGGGCGGTTTGTCCATAGGCGGGGTGGGCATGGCATGGCGATGTTGCCGCCATGGTGCGCCGCGCCCCCCGCTATGGTCAGGCGGGCTGCCACGCCTCCGCTGCGGGCAGCGGGGCAAAGATCCGGTCGATCTGCGCGTCGGTCACGCCTTCGGCCGTTGATGGCGACCAGCGCGGCTGGTTGTCCTTGTCCAGGATCACGGCGCGCACGCCCTCGATGAAATCGGGCAGCATCGCGACGCGGCACGCCACCGCATATTCCTGGCGCATCTCGGCGGCAAAGTCGGGCATCGCGCGCGCCTCGGCGAGCAGCCGCAGCGAAACCTTGCACGCCTGGGGCGACTTGGTGCGCAGCCCCGCCAGCTGCGCTTGCGCCCATTCGCTGTCGTCGGCGGCCAGATCGGCCAGGATCGCCTCCAGCGTTTCGCCCGCGAACAGCCGGTCGATTCGTTCGCGTTCGGCCAGGATCGGGGCCGCGCCCGGCTCGGCCGCGTGGCGGGCCAGCACCGTCTCGATCGCTTCCGGATCGGCCATGATCCCGGCCTTGGCGGCTTCGACCGCGTCGGCCGGGACGAAGTGCGTCGCCAGCCCCAGCGCCAGGCACTCGGCGCCGTTCAGCCGCGCACCGGTCAGCGCGATGAACGCGCCCAGCCGGCCGGGCAGGCGCGACAGGTACCAGCCGCCGCCGACATCGGGGAACAGGCCGATTCCGGTCTCCGGCATGGCAAAGCGCGTCGCCTCGGTCGCCACGCGATAGCGCGCGGGCATCGCGATGCCGACGCCGCCGCCCATCGTGATGCCGTCCATGAACGCCACCACGGGCTTGGGAAAGGTGAACAGCGCGTGGTTCATCTGATATTCGGTGCGGAAGAAGGTCCGCGCGCCCACGCCGTCGCTCGCACCGCTCTCGGCGATCATGCGAATGTCGCCGCCCGCGCAGAAGCCGCGGCCTTCGGCGTGGTCGAGCACCACCGCGCGCACGGCGGGATCGTCGCGCCACTGCGTCAGCGCGGCGAGCATCGCGGCGCACATCGGCGTGTTGAGCGCGTGGATCGCGCGCGGGCGGTTGAGGCGGATGCGCGCCACCGGCGGCTGCGGCTGGATCAGGACGTCATCGGTCATCGGGCGGGCCTTCTTGCGGAAACGGGGGGAGGGCTGAAGCGATCGAACGGCGATTCGCATGCGCGCCGGCACGGGACAAGCGCGGCGGGGCAGACGCGCCGCCGTCTCCGTACCCGCGCCGGGGATCAGTCGCGCAACAGGTCGCGGCCGACGATCATCCGCATCACCTGGTTGGTGCCTTCCAGGATCGAATGGACGCGCAGGTCGCGCCAGAACCGCTCGATCGGATAATCCATCAGATAGCCATAGCCGCCGTGCAGCTGGAGCGCCCGGTCGGCCACTGCCGAGCCCGTGTCGGTCGCCAGCCGCTTGGCCATGGCGGCAAAGCGCGTGCGGTCGGGCGCGCCCGCGGTCACCTTGGCAGCGGCGAGGTAGAGCAGCGCGCGCGCCGCCTGCAATTCGGTCTCCATGTCGGCGAGCATGAACTGCGTGTTCTGGAACTCGGCGATCGCCTTGCCGAACTGGTGCCGGTCGCGCGTATAGGCGATCGCCTCGTCAAGGCAGCGCTGCGCGCCGCCCAGCGAGCAGGCGCCGATGTTCAGCCGTCCGCCGTCGAGCCCCATCATCGCGATGCGAAAGCCCTCGCCCTCGGCGCCCACCATGTTCCCGGCCGGCACGCGGACATTGTCGAGGATCACCTGCGCGGTCGGCTGCGAATGCCAGCCCAGCTTGCGTTCCTGCGCGCCGAAGCTCACGCCCGGCATGTCCTTCTCGATGACCAGGCACGAAATGCCGCGCGGGCCGTCCTCGCCGGTGCGCACCATCGTCAGGTACAGGTCGTTCGCGCCGCCGCCCGAAATGAACTGCTTGGTGCCGCTCACCACCCAGTCATCGCCGTCGCGCACCGCGCGCGTCTTGAGCGCCGCCGCGTCGGAACCCGAGCCCGGCTCGGTCAGGCAATAGCTGGCGATCATGTCCATCGTGACGAGGCTGGGCAGATATTTGCCCTTCAGCGCGTCGCTGCCGAACCGGTCGATCATCCACGCCGCCATGTTGTGGATCGAGATGAAGGCGCTGGTCGACGGGCAGCCATAGGCCATCGCTTCCATGATCAGCGCGGCCTCCAGTCGGCCTAGCCCGATCCCGCCGCTCTCCTCGGCGACATAGATCGCGCCGAAGCCCAGTTCCGCGGCAGCCTTGATCGTGTCGCGCGGGAAGATGTGCTTCTCGTCCCATTC
The DNA here is from genome assembly GCA_023426225.1 of Pseudomonadota bacterium. GTDB lineage: Bacteria > Pseudomonadota > Alphaproteobacteria > Sphingomonadales > Sphingomonadaceae > Sphingomonas. The sequence goes on from JAFABD010000229.1 coordinate 3,792, forward strand.
GGCGGCAAAGGGGGTGATCGCGTCGGCGGTGAACTTGCGCGCCATCTCCTGGATCGCGCGCTGGTCGTCGGTCAGGTCGAACGGGTGGGTCATGGGGTCTCCGCAAGGCCGGCACGAAGCTGTCCGGATTGGCATTGGCGAAGCACGAGCCGGGATGCGGCGATCCTGCCGACAGGCCGCGGCGCGGTGACTGCACGCCGAAAGACCGGTGACGCGGACGCCGCGCGCCGCACGTCGCGTGCGGGCACGATCGCGACCGCGCACGATCCTCTCCATCCTGCCTGGCCGGGTTCCCGTCCGGGCCCGACTCGTTCTTCTGTAATTTTGTTGCGCATGGCATAGCGCGACGCGCGTGTCAGCCCCCCGTTCGGACAGGCGCGCGAGTCGCGCCTCAGTCCGTCGCCGCGGCGACGCGGCCGATCGGAACGGGGAGCAGTCGGCCCTCGGCATCGCCGATCACCATCACCTCCACGCCGAATGCCTCGCGTAGCGGGCCGTGCGCCAATGCCGTCTGCGGCGGGCCAAAGGCGATCACGCGCCCTTCCTTCAACAGCAGCACCTCGTCGGCCGCGCGCGCCGCCTGGATGAGGTCATGGAGCACGATCACCACGCCCGTCCCCGTCGCGGCCAGCGCACGCAGCTGGTCGAGCACCGCCAGCTGATGCACCGGGTCCAGGCTCGCCAGCGGCTCGTCGGCGAGCAGCCAGTGCGGTTCGCCCGCCAGCACGCGCGCCAGCAGCACGCGGGCGCGCTCGCCGCCCGAAAGCTGGTCGACGGTGCGGGTCTGTAGGCTGTCGGTCGCCGTCGCGGCGAGTGCGGTGTCGATCGCTGTGCTGTCTGCCTCGTCCGGCGCGACGAAGGGCGCGCGGTGCGGCAACCGCCCCAGCGCGACCAGTTCGCGCACTCCCAGGTTCCAGTGGACCGCCGCGTCCTGCGGCAGATAGCCGATCCGCTGTGCCCGTTCGCGCGGGCTCAGCCGGCCGACCAGCCTGCCGCCCAGGCGCACCTGCCCGGCATCGGGGTCGCGCAGGCCTGCCATCGTGCGCAGCAGCGTCGATTTGCCCGACCCGTTCGGGCCCAGGATCGCCGTCACCCGGCCGGGGCGAAACAGCGCGTCGACGCCGTGCAGCACCGTCCGGCCGCGCAGGCGGACTTCCAGCTTGGTAACGCTCAGATCCATGCCGACCGCCGCATTTTCAACAAAAGGGCAAAGAAGAAGGGCGTGCCGATCAGCGCCATCGCGACGCCCAGCCGCACCTCGCTCGCGCCGGGGGCCAGCCGCACCAGGCTGTCCGCCGCGAGTACCAGCGCCGCGCCGCCCAGCGCGCTCGGCACCAGCAATGCGCTCGGTCTTGCGCCGGCGAGCGGTCGCATCAGGTGCGGCACGATCATGCCGACAAAGCCGACCACGCCCGTCACCGCCACGCTCGCGCCGACGATCAATGCGGTGCCGGTGACGACGAGCAGTTGCAGCTGCGTGAGATTGACGCCCATCGAGCGCGCCGCATCCTCGCCCAGCGACAGTGCGTCGAGTCCGCGTCCAGTCGCCAGCAACAGTATCGATCCCGCCGCGATGCACGGCAGCGCGAGCTGCGCCTCGGCAAAGCTGCGGTCGGTCAGCGCTCCCATGATCCAGTCGATCACCTCGGCCGTCGCGAACGGGTTGGGCGCGATCGAGATCAGGAATGCGGTGAGCGCGCCCGAAAGGCTCGCGAGCACCGTTCCGGCCAGGATCAGCGCCACCGCGCCCCCCGCGCGCCAGGCGAGCAGCGCCAGCAGCGCAAGTGCCGCCCCCGCGCACAGCATCGCCGCGACGAACAGGGGCAGGGGGGTGGTCACGCCCGCCAGCACGATCGCCGCGACCGCGCCCAGCGCCGCGCTCGATGAAACGCCCAGTACCGCCGGGTCGGCCAGCGGGTTGCGCAGATAACCTTGCAGCACCGCGCCGCTCAGCCCCAGTCCGGCGCCGATTGCGAGCCCCAGCAGCGCGCGCGGCAGGCGCAGTTCGGCGATGATGAACCAGCGCGGATCATGGCTGAACCAGGCGGCGGCGGGCACCCACACCTTGCCGGCGGCGAGTGAGGCGACGAACAGCAGTGCGACCGCGCCCGCCAGCGCGGCAATCAGTCCGGCCCGGCGCATCACCGCACCTCCCGCCGGATCTGCGCGAGCCGGTCGAGCGCGCGCGCGATCACCGGACCGCCGCAATTGACCAGCGTGCGGTCGAAGCGCGCCTGGACGACGGGTGCCCCCGATCGTGCGACCGCCCATTCGCGCAGCGCCGCCGCGCGCGACCCGGCGGCGCGCCCGGGCGGCTCGGGCGCCATCATCA
>JAFABD010000238.1 GCA_023426225.1 Pseudomonadota bacterium
GTTGACCGCGACGCCGCTCGTCTCGGCATCCTTGGCCGACTGACGGGCGATCTTTTCGGTCTGCGCGGCATTGTCGGCGTTCTGCTTGATGTTCGCCGCCATCTCTTCCATCGCCGCCGATGCCTGCTCGGCCGCCGCCGCCTGCTCGGTCGCGCCCTGCGACACCTGTTCCGAGCTCGACGACAGTTCCTGGCTGCCCGCCGACACATTCTCCGCCGCGACCGTCGCGTCGCCGACGACGCCGCGCAGCCGCTCGACCATGCGCACCAGCGCATTGCCCAGCGTGTCCTTGTCGGACATCGGCTTGTGCTGGACGGTCAGGTCGCCGTCGGCAATCTTGTCGGCCAGCGCCGCGCTGACGCGCAGGTTGGCGACCATGCCGTTGACCGTGTCGACCAGATCGCGGATCTCGTCGTTCGAATTGATCTGGACCTCCTGGCTCAGATCGCCGATCGCCACGGCACCGATCGCCGTCGAGACGCGACGCAGCCCGCCCGACACGATCCGCGAGATCCACACCGCGCCGGCCACCGCGATGAGCAGCGCCACCGCCGCCGCGACATAGAGCGTCGTCGCCGCGCTGGCATAAAGCGCGTTGGTGTCCTGGTCGGCCTTGGTCATCTGCTGCTTGGCCAGCGAGACGATCTGGTTCACGATCTCGTTCATTCCCGTCGCGATTTCACGCGACCGCGTGATCGAAAGCGTGCCCGCCTCGGTATTGCGATTGGCGAGTGCCAGCGACCGGATCTGGTCGTTCACCGGCACATATTCGTTGAACTTCGACTGGAGCTGAAGCCACACCGGCCGCCCCTGTTCGGACGCGATCGAAAGCCCCTTGGCAATCAGCGCCTGCGCCTCGTTGCGCGACTTCATCAGTTCGCCGTCGAACTTGCGCGTCAGCCCCTCGTCCTCGGTCAGCGCCATGTTCTTTTCCTGGCGCAGGACATAGCTGATCCGGGCGTCGACGCTTTGCGCGACTTCCAGCCGCTGGGCGGGACCGGCGATGACGTCGGAAATCGCCTGGTTGAGCATCGCCAGCCGCGAATTGGCGACCAGGACAACGACGGCCATCAACAGAATCAGGACACCGAAGGTAACGCCGAGCTTCAATTTGATCGTGGCGCGCATCTTATCGACCCTTTTTGAGAACGGAGGTGCGGGGCGCGGGGCGCCGCGTGGCAACGGCGCGCGCGATCACGCCGCCACCGCATCGAAATCGGCATCGGCCGGATCGGGCCCGCCATTGACGAGATCGAGGGCAAAGCCGTGGACGCGCGCCTGCTGGTCGGCGACGCTGTTCGGCCGCGGCTTGACCGGCGACTTGGCCGGCGATTTCGCCGAAGCCGGACGACGTCCCGCCGCCGGGCGCGCGGCGGCGCGGCGCGGCTGGGCATTCCCGTTGACCTTGAAATAGGCGATGCTGGCCTGGAGTTCCTCGGCCTGTGCGGCGAGTTCCTCGGAGGTTGCCGAAATCTCTTCCGACGCGCCCGCATTCTGCTGCGTCACCTGATCGAGCTGCTGGATCGCCTCGTTGATCTGGCCCGCGCCGATATCCTGCTCGCGGCACGCCGCGCTGATCTCGCTCACCAGTTCGGCGGTCCGGCGAATGTCGGGTACCAGCTTCGACAGCATGTCGCCCGCCTCGGCCGCGGCCTTCACCGTCTCGGCCGACACCGCGCTGATCTCCGCCGCCGCACCCTGGCTGCGTTCGGCCAGCTTGCGCACTTCCGACGCCACCACCGCGAAGCCGCGGCCATGCTCGCCCGCGCGCGCCGCCTCGACCGCGGCGTTGAGCGCCAGCAGGTCGGTCTGGCGGGCGATTTCCTGGACGATGCCGATCTTCTCGGCGATCGTCTGCATCGCGCCCACCGCACGGTTGACCGCGACGCCGCTCGTCTCGGCATCCTTGGCCGACTGACGGGCGATCTTTTCGGTCTGCGCGGCATTGTCGGCGTTCTGCTTGATGTTCGCCGCCATCTCTTCCATCGCCGCCGACGCCTGTTCGGCCGCCGCCGCCTGCTCGGTCGCGCCCTGCGACACCTGTTCCGAGCTCGACGACAGTTCCTGACTGCCCGCCGATACGTTTTCGGACGCGACCGTCGCGTCGCCGATCACGCCGCGCAGGCGCTCGATCATCGTGTTGACGTGACCCAGCAGGTCGGCGATCTCGTCGCGGCCGGTGATCGCGACCGTGTGGCTGAGGTCGCCTTCCGAAACGCGCCGCATCGCCTCGCCCGCCCGGTTGAGACCGCGCGCGATCGTGAGCGATACCCACAGCGCCGCACCCACCGTCAGGATCGTCGCCACGCCGCCCATCACGAACATGATCGTCCGCGCAAAGGCATAGGCCTCGGCCGCGTCGGTGCGCGCCTGCGTCATCATCTCTTCGTTGAGCTTGACGAGCGCCTCGACCGTCCGCGTCGCATCCATCGCGCGGTCACGGCCTTCGCCCATCGACAGCGTGGCGGCCGCGGCGCGATCGCTCTCGGTCAGCTGGACGACGCGGTCCGAAATCTGGCGATACGCCTCCCACTGCTCGCCCAGCTTGGTCCAGTTGGGCTTGGCGCGCTCGGAAGCGATGCTCGTGCCCGATTCGATCAGCTGGGCGGTCTTGGCCTTCCAGCTGTTGTGGAGCCCCTTCAGCTCGCGGCGCTGCGCCTCATTGGTCGAAAGCGTCAGGTTCTTTTCGGCGCGGATCACCATCGAGATGCCCGCGTCGGCGGCGCGCGCCCGCGAAAGCTGGGCAGCGGGTCCGTCGAGGACCTGCCCGAAGCTGGCGTTCAGGTCGCCCATGCGCACGATGCCCAGCGTCATCACGCCGGCCAGGATCAGCAGCAAGACGCCGAACGCCGCCGCCAGTTTCAGTTTGATTGTTGCTCGCATTGCGGCTCTCATTCTCAATTGTTGGGAGAAAGCGCCGCGTCGCCGGCGCTGCTGTGGGACGCAAAGATCGCAAACAGGTCCGGCAGGACGACGATCCCGGTGGGGCGGCGCACAAGTTCGCGAACAAAGTCGCGGCGCCAGCGCATGCCGACGGCGGGGGGCTCCTCGCTCGCCGAACGATTCAGGGTGGCCACTTCGTGCACCTTGTCGGTGCGGATGCCGATCTGGGTCGGCTCGCCATGAAGCTCGAGTTCGATCACGACGATCCGGCTGTCGACCGTGGCCTCGGCCGGCGGCATGGCAAAGGCCAGCCGCAGATCGGCGATCGGGATGATCTTGCCGCGGAAGTTCACGACGCTGCGCACCAGCGGTGCGGCGCCGGGAACCCGCGTTTCGGGCAACAGGTCGAGGATTTCGCGGACGAGCATCGCCTCGACGGCGAAGGTCTCGTCGCCCAGGTCAAAGGTCAGGACTTCCAGATTGCCTGCCTCGTCCCAGGAGGTCGCGGTGGGGGTGAGTGCTTCCTGCATGGTTTCAACCGGCTGCACGCAGCCGCTCCTCCTGGTGCTGGCCGGCGGTCACGAGCTGGACGACGTCGAGGATCAGCGCGACGCCGCCGTCGCCCAGGATCGTCGCCCCGGCGAAGGTGGACACGTCGCGATGGAGCGGCGACATCGACTTGATGACCGTCTGGTGGCTGCCGATGATCTGGTCGACGACCAGCCCGACGCGCTCCGCGCCGGTGGCGATGACCACGATCTTCTGGTGCGGATCGGGGCGCGTGCCCGTCTCGAACATCTCGCGCAGGCGCAGGAACGGCACCAGCCGGTCGCGCAGCGTGATGAAGCTGCGGCCGCGCGAGCGCAGGTCCTCTTCCAGGCTCAGCTCGAGGCATTCCTCGACCGCGGCGAGCGGGATGACATAGCGCCCCTCGCCGACGCGGACGAGCAGCCCGTCGATGATCGCCAGGGTAAGCGGGATGCGCAGCACCACGGTCGAGCCCTCGCCCGGCACCGAAGTGATGTCGATCGCGCCGCGCAGGCTCTCGATCGTGCGCTTGACCACATCCATGCCGACGCCGCGGCCGGAAAGGTTGGTCACCGCCGCCGCCGTCGAGAAACCGGGATGGAAGATCATGTGCAGCAGCTCGGAATCGCTGATCTGCTGACCCGGCTGGAGCAGCCCCTGCGCCTCGGCCTTGGCACGCACGCGCTCGCGGTCGATCCCGCGGCCGTCGTCGCGGATGGTGATGAGCACCTCGCCGCCCGCCTGGTGCGCCGAAAGCCGCACCTGTCCCGCCGCCGGCTTGCCCGCGGCCAGCCGCTCCTCGGGCGTTTCGAGTCCATGGTCGCAGGCGTTGCGGATCAGGTGGACCATCGGGTCCGCCAGCCGTTCGATTACGGTCTTGTCGACCTCGGTCGCCTCGCCCTCGGTCGAAAGCTCGATCGTCTTGCCGGTTTCGCGGGCAAGATCGTGCACCAGCCGGCGGAACCGGCTGAACAGGCTCGCCACCGGCACCATGCGCAACACCATCATCGTGTCGCGCAGTTCGCTGACCAGTCGTTCGATTTCCTCCGAGATCGAGCGCAGCACCATGTCGCCGCCGCTGCCGTTGGCCACCTGCGACAGGCGGCTGTGCACGATCACCAGTTCGCCGACGCGGTCCATCAGCTCGTCCAGGCGCTCGGCGGGGACGCGGACGCTCTCGCCCGCCTTGGCCACCGCCTTCGCGGCACCGGGGGTCGCCGCGCCGGCCGCGGGGGCCTCGCCCGCGTCGGCACTCGACCCGGCCGGGGCCGCTGCCGCTTCAATCGCGGCGGCCGACGCCGGATCGTCGCCGCCCAACGGCTCGATCGACAGCTCCATGTCGTCCATCACAAAGATGAACACGTCGTCGATGTCCTCGCGCGACACGTCGCCGACCAGCTCGACGTCCCAGCCGATATGGCACTCGACCGGCACCAGCGCGTCCAGCGGCGGCACCCGGTCGGTCCGCGCGACGATCCGGCATTCGCCGAGTTCGCGCAGTTCGTCGAGCAGCATCAGCGGGTTGGTCCCGTTCGCCATCGCCTCGGGCGGCAGCCGGAACGACAGGCGCCACCCCTTCGGCGCAGCGGGCGCCGTCACGGCGGGCACGCCCGAGGCCGCATCGACCTCGCGCTGGAGCTCGGCGAGGATCGCCGCCCCCGCCGCTTCCAGCCCGGCCCCGTCGCCGTCGACGAGTGCGCGCATATGATCCTTGGCCGAAAGGATCACGGCGACCAGGCCGTGCGTCGCCGGCGCCAGCCCCTTGCGCACCCGGTCGAACGCGGTTTCGCAATGATGGGTGAAGCTCGCCAGCGCGTCGAACCCGAACATGGCGCCCGAGCCCTTGAGCGTGTGCAGCCCGCGGAAGACCGCATCGACCAGCGCGCGGTCGTCGAGCCGGTGGTTCAGGTCGAGCAGCCCCTGCTCGATCTGGTCGAGCAGGTCGCCCGCCTCGACGCGGAACGCCGCGATCGGATCGCCGTTCACCGGCCCAGCACCTTGCGCGAGACCTTGATCAGCTGTTCGGGGACGAACGGCTTGACCAGCCAGCCGGTCGCGCCGGCGGCCTTGGCCTGCTGCTTCATCGAATCATCGCTCTCGGTGGTGAGGAAGATGATCGGCGTGCCGCACTGGGCGGGGTCCTTGCGCAGTTCGCGGATCATCGTCAGCCCATCCATGTTAGGCATGTTGAGATCGGTGATGATCAGGTCGAACCGGCTGGCCTTGGCCTTGTTCAGTCCCTCCAGGCCGTCGCCGGCCTCGGTCACGCTATAGCCCGCGCCGGTCAGCGCGATGCGGATCGCCATGCGCAGGCTGGGGGAATCATCGACGGTGAGGATGGAGGCAGTCATTGCGGGGATTCTCCGTGGAACCAGAAATCGAGGTCGTCGGGCGCGGCCGCGGCGAGGAAGCCGGCGCGCTCGAGCAGCGCCGCGATCGCAGGACCGGCGGGCTGGCGCAGGCGGATCGTCTTGCCGTCGCGCTGCGCCTGGTCGCGCGCGGCATGAATCAGCTGAAGAAAACTCAGATCGACTTCGGCGACATCGACGGCATCGAGCTCGATCTGATCGCCGGCCTCGAATCCATCGAGCAGCGCCTGACGAAGTTCGGCGATCGAACGGACGGTGACCGATGGAGATAATTCCACAACAACTGCCATAGCTGCCCTCTTGAAAAACAACTGGCTCGCCCAGGACAGGCTTGCAGACGCGATGATGGGATCACCTCTCCCTTTTTAGGAAAAGCGCGGACTAAAACGGTGTCGTAACGAGAAAATCTGGCAGAAGGGCACCGGCCGCCGCCCCGGGAATCGCGGAATCCCGCAGATTCCGTATACGTTTACCGCGCCGCAGCGCGATGCTTGCTGCAGTGCGGTACAAGTGCGGAATTACGCGTAGGCGCGGCGATTCAGGAAGCGGGGCCGATGCGCAGGCGTCGGTACGACGGCGGACACGGAGCAGACGCAACCGCAGCCGATGCGGGGCTCTGGGGTTGGGCGCGACAAGGCGTGTCGAAAATACCTCATCTCCGCTATGCCAGTGGTCCCAAGAGGGGAGTTTAGGCGGGCCCATCCGTCGATCATGGCGCCGCGTCGCGTAAAGAGTTCCGGCCTGCGGTGACGATCAAGGGGCCAAGTGACTTCACCCGGTGAGCGACACGCCATCGAATCGCCGAGCGGTCGAGGCGAATCGAATAGCCGAGAAGCAACCCGGAGGGGCTTCTCGGCGGCGACTGCATCCCAGCTATGCTTTGAACTCTATCGTCACACAGAAGGCAGAGGAGGGCGCCATCGTTTAGGCTGGAGAGCCTATCGTACGATGCTTTGGTTGCCCAAAACGCGTCAGACGATCGCCGGACGGCATCATCACACGCCCGCCTACTTCGCCGGCTCGTCTATCTAGACGCTTCCATGATCTGGTGACGCCGAGTCGATCCGCTAGTCGAACAGGCTCGAAACGGAGCTTTCGTCGGCGATGCGGCGGACCGCCTCGGCGAGCAGCGGCGCGATCGTCAGGTGACGGATCTTGCTGCTCTCGCTGATGATCGCGTGGTTGCCGATCGAATCGGTGATGACGAGTTCGGCCAGCGCCGACCCGTCGACGCGCGCCACCGCGCCGCCCGACAGCACGCCATGGGTGCAATAGGCGACCACGTCCTCGGCACCCGCGGCCTTGAGCGCGGCGGCGGCGTTGCACAGCGTGCCGGCCGAATCGACGATGTCGTCGATCAGGATGCAGAAGCGGCCGCGCACGTCGCCGATGATGTTCATCACCTCCGACTCGCCGGGGCGCTCACGCCGCTTGTCGACGATCGCGAGCGGCGCGTTGTTGAGCCGCTTGGCGAGCGAACGCGCGCGCACGACGCCGCCGACGTCGGGCGAAACCACCATCCACTTGCGGTCGGGAAAGCGCGACTGGATGTCGACCGACATCACCGGCGCCGCGAACAGATTGTCGGTCGGGATGTCGAAAAAGCCCTGGATCTGGCCGGCGTGCAGATCGACCGAGAGCACGCGGTTGGCGCCCGCGGTGGTGATCAGGTTGGCGACGAGCTTGGCCGAGATCGGCGTGCGCGGACCGGGTTTGCGGTCCTGGCGGGCATAGCCGAAATAGGGGAGCACGGCGGTGATCCGCTTGGCCGATGCGCGCTTGAGCGCATCGATCATGATCAGCAGCTCCATCAGGTTGTCGTTGGCGGGAAAGCTGGTCGACTGGACGACGAACACGTCCTCGCCGCGCACATTTTCCAGGATCTCGACGAAGATTTCCTCGTCGGCAAAGCGCCGGACGTTCGCCTTGGTGAGCGGAAGCTCCAGATAGTCGGCGATCGCCTGCGCGAGCGGCATGTTCGAATTGCCGGCCAAGAGTTTCATGTGTTCCGCGACCTCCCGTCCACCCGATGAACCATTTGCGATGATGCGCTGCACCGTGGCGCCCCGGCGCCGATGCGATTTGCGCACTCCCTTAGGCGCGTCGTCGCGCGGACGCAAAGGGGCATTGCCGCCCGGCCTGCGCCATCCTAGGTCGCGCGGATGACCGTCACCACCCGCTTTGCCCCCAGCCCCACCGGGACGCTGCACGTCGGCAACATCCGAACGGCGATCCATAACTGGTTGTTCGCACGGCGCCATGGCGGGCGCTTCCTGTTGCGGATCGACGATACCGACCGCGCGCGGTCCGAGGAGCGCCATGTCGAGGCGATCCGCGCCGATCTCGACTGGCTGGGACTGGTTCCCGACGGCGAGGCGCGCCAGTCGGCGCGGTTCGACCGGTACGAGTCGTGCTTTGCCGCGCTCGTCGCGTCGGGACGCGTCTATCCGGCTTACGAGACCGCGCAGGAGCTCGACCTGAAGCGCAAGGTGCTGCTGGGGCGCGGGTTGCCGCCCGTCTATGATCGCGCCGCGCTGGCACTCGGCGATGCCGAACGCGCGGCGTACGAGGCCGAGGGCCGCCGTCCGCACTGGCGCTTCCGGCTCGACCATGATGCGCCGATCCTGTGGGACGATCTGGTGCGCGGGCCGCAGCGGTTCGATCCGGTGCTGCTCAGCGATCCCGTGGTGCGCCGCGCGGACGGATCGTGGCTCTATCTGCTGCCGTCGGTGATCGACGATATCGACATGGCGGTCAGCCATGTCGTCCGCGGCGAAGACCATGTCTCGAACACCGCAAGCCAGATCCAGATGTTCACCGCGCTGGGCGCCGAACCGCCGGCCTTTGCGCACGAGGCGCTGCTCGTGGGCAGCGAGGGCAAGCTGTCCAAGCGGCTGGGCGCGTTGGGCGTCGCGGCGTTGCGCGAGGCAGGAATCGAGCCGCAGGCGCTGATCGCGCTGCTCGCGCGGCTGGGCACCAGCGACCCGGTCGAACCGCTGCCCGACCCGGCGCCGCTGATCGCCGGGTTCGACTTCGGGCGGTTCGGGCGCGCGCCGGCGCGGTTCGACGAGGCCGAACTCGCCCAGCTCAATGCGCGGATCGTCCATCAGCTCGACCATGCGGCGGTGCGCGACCGTCTCCCCGCCGGGATGGACCGCGCCGCGTGGGAGGCGATTCGCGGCAATCTGGAGCGCGTCGACCAGGCCGCCGACTGGTGGCAGGTGATCGAGGGGCCGTTCGACGCCCCGGCCCCCGCCGCCGAGGACCGCGATTTCCTGGCCGAGGCGGCGCGGATCGCGGGCGAAATCGACTGGTCGGGCGACCCGTGGCACGCGCTGACCGACGCGCTCAAGTCGGCGACGGGGCGCAAGGGCAAGACGCTGTTCCTGCCGCTGCGGCTGGCGCTGACGGGGCGCCCGCATGGACCCGACATGGCCGCGCTGTTGCCGCTGATCGGGCGGGAGCGGACGCTGGAGCGGCTGAACGCGTAACAAAATTACAAAATACCGCAAGTGTCGGCAATCCTGTTGTTTCCGCGTTTGTGATGTTGTACCATCGCGCCTCCGGCGCTTTGCCGGGACGCAGCGATTGGGAGTGCATCATCATGTACGCCGATATGAGATATCATCCGCAACCGCACCGTGCCGCCGGCTTCGGTGGCGCGTTCGCCGTCAGCGCCCTGGTTGCCGCGGGGATGTTCCTGCTCGCCCCGCACATCCTGCCGCGTCCGAAGACCATCACGATGACGGGCACAAACATCCCGGCCGATCCACTGCCGCCCGCGCCGCCCCCTGAACCGCACGTCAAGACCGCGCCGCGCGCCACGACGCCGCTGCCCGTCGCCCCCGAACCGATCGTGCGCGACACCGGGTCGACGACGACGGTGGCGACGACGTCGACGATCGGCGACCCGCCGTCCCCCGGCCTTGTGGCCGACCCGGGTCCGGCGGTCCGCGCCGTCGAGCCGCCGCCGATGGTGATGCCGCCGCTGATCGCCGCGACGCCCGATCCGCGCTTTGCCGACGGTTTCCAGCCCGACTATCCCGGCATCGAACTGCGCGCCCAGCGCGAGGGCAGCGTGACGGTGCGCATCCGCATCGGCACCGACGGGCGCGTCAAGCAGGTCGAGGCGGTGCGCGCGACCAGCGCGGCCTTTCTGGATGCGACGCGACGTCAGGCGCTCGGCCGCTGGCGCTTCCGCCCGGCGACGCGTGGCGGCGAGCCGCAGGAAAGCTGGCGCGAGATGACGGTGCACTTTCGCCTGACCGGCGCGTAAGCCGCGGCGCGGGCGCCGCGCGGCATTTGCTCCGCGGCGCCCGCGCGCCTATCTGTGGGAACGATGAGCTTCCTGCGCTATCTTTCCCCGTTCGCCGCCTATCGCGACCTGCGCTTCTTCCTTGCGCAGCGCCGGCCCTATCAGTTGTGGTTCCTGCTGCTCGCGCTGGCGGCGACGGCGGCGATCCTGTGGATGTTCTTCAAGGACTCGCAGTTCGAGAAGCCGTACAAGCCCAACATCATCTATGTCGAAAACTGGCCGATCACGCGCAGCGACGCCGAGATCAAGCGCCAGCAGGAGATCGACCTCGCCAAGCAGAAGATCCGCGAGGCCGAGGAGGCGCGTGCGCGCGAAAAGCATCGCCAGGAACTCAAGCAGGTCGACAGCGCGCTGAAGCAATGGGGGCTGTAGCCGACGACGCACGCTGGATGGCCGCGGCGCTGACGCTCGCCGAGCGGACGCGCGGTCGCACCGCGCCCAATCCCAATGTCGGCTGCGTGCTGGTGCGTGACGGCATCGTCGTCGGGCGCGGCTGGACGCAGCCGGGCGGGCGCCCGCATGCCGAGGCGATGGCGCTGGCGCAGGCCGGCGAAAAGTCGCGCGGCGCAACTTGCTATGTCACGCTCGAACCCTGTGCGCACCGCTCGTCGCGCGGACCGGCCTGTGCGGACCTGCTCGTCGCGGCGGGCGTGGCACGCGTGGTGGTCGCGCTGCGCGATCCCGATCCGCGTACCGACGGACAGGGGGCCGCCCGGCTGGGGGCGGCGGGAATCGCGGTCGAATGGGGACCGGGCACGGCCGAGGCACGGGCCGTCATGGCCGGGTTCTGCACGCGCCGGAGCCGCGGACGGCCGTTCGTCACGCTCAAGCTCGCGACCTCGCTCGACGGGTGCATCGCGCTCGCTTCGGGGGAGAGCCGCTGGATCACCGGCGCCGCCGCCCGTGCGCACGCGCATCTCGAGCGCGCGCGGCACGAGGCGATCCTGGTCGGGCGCGGCACCTTCGATACCGATGCGCCGCGGCTCGACGTTCGGCTGGCCGGACTCACCGCGCGCAGCCCGGTGCGCGTACTGCTGTCGCGCGGCGACGCGCCACTTCCGCCGGGATGGACGCGGATCGCCGCGCCCGATGCGATCGCGACGCTCGACGGCGTCGATCATCTGCTGGTCGAGGGCGGTGCCGGCGCCGCCGCGGCGTTCCTGCGTGCCGGGCTGGTCGACCGGCTGCTGCTCTATCGCGCGCCGATCCTGATCGGCGGCGGGCGGCCGGCGCTGGGCGACATCGGGCTGGCCGATCTGGCGCAGGCACATGGGCGGTGGCGGCTGACCGACACGCGCATGCTTGGCAGCGATCGTCTGGAGGTCTACGCGGGCCTGACATGTTCACCGGAATCGTCACCGACATCGGCACCATCGAGGCCGTCGAGCAGCCGCGCGACCTGCGCGTGCGCGTAGCCACCACCTATCCGACCGAGGCGATCGACCTTGGCGCATCGGTCGCCTGTTCGGGCGTATGCCTGACCGTGGTCGACAAGGGCGCCGGCTGGCTCGCGTTCGACGTGTCGGGCGAGACGGTGTCGCGCACCGCGGCGGGCCAGTGGACCGCCGGACGCCGCCTCAACCTGGAGCGTGCGTTGCGGCTGGGCGACGAGCTGGGCGGGCACATCGTCACCGGCCATGTCGACGGCGTCGGCAAGGTCGCCGAGGTGTCCGAGACCGGCGGCTCGCTTCAGGTCGCGATCGTCGCGGGGCCGGCCATCGCGCCCTATGTCGCGGCAAAGGGCTCGATCACCGTCGACGGCGTCTCGCTGACCGTCAACGCGGTCGAGGATATCGCCGACGGCGTCAAATTCTGGCTCAACCTCATTCCCCATACCGCCGCCGTAACTACATTGGGCGACGTGAAGGCAGGCCAGCCCGTCAATCTGGAGATCGACGTCCTCGCCCGCTACCTGCAGCGCATGGAGTCGCTACGTGCCAAAAGCTGAACTGGCCCGTCTGAAGCACGGGTTTCTGTCCTCGCCGGAAGAGTTGATCGACGAGGCCCGCAACGGCCGGATGTTCATCCTGGTCGATGACGAGGATCGCGAGAACGAGGGCGATCTGGTGATCCCCGCGCAGATGGCGACCCCCGACGCCGTCAATTTCATGGCCAAGTTCGGCCGCGGGCTGATCTGCCTGGCGATGACCAAGGCGCGCGTCGACCAGCTCGGCCTCGACCTGATGAGCCGCGCCAACGGCACGCGCCACGAAACCGCGTTCACCGTCTCGATCGAGGCGAAGGAAGGCGTCACCACCGGCATTTCGGCCGCGGATCGCGCGCGGACCATCTCGGTCGCGATCGACCCGACGCAGGGACGCGAAAGCATCGTCACCCCCGGCCACGTCTTTCCGCTGGTCGCGCGCGACGGCGGCGTGCTCGTCCGCGCGGGCCATACCGAGGCGGCGGTCGACGTCGCGCGCCTCGCCGGGCTCAACCCCGCCGGCGTGATCTGCGAGATCATGAAGGACGACGGGACGATGGCGCGGCTGCCCGACCTCATCTCGTTCGCCCAGTATCACAACCTGAAGATCGGCACGATCCGCGACCTGATCGCGTATCGCCTGCGCCACGACCATCTGGTCGAAAAGCGTGCCGAGGCCCGTTTCGACAGCCAGTGGGGCGGCGAATGGACCGCGATGACCTTCTGGAACCGCGCGACCGGCACCGAACAGATCGCGCTGGTGAAGGGCGAGATCGACCCGTCGCGTCCCACGCTGGTCCGCATGCATGCGCTGTCGCCCTTTACCGACCTGTTCGGCGAAGGCGGCGCGCGCGGCGGGCTGCTCCGCCGTTCGATGGAGATGATCGCCGCGGAAGGCGCGGGCGTCGTCGTCGTCATCAACCGTGCTCGCCCCGACCAGTTTTCGCGCGCGCTCCAGGCGCGGGCGGGCGAACTGGCGCCCAAGGAGATGGACGAACTGCGCGACTATGGCGTCGGCGCCACCATCCTCACCCAATTGGGCGTGCAGGACATGGTCCTGCTCACCAACACCCACCACACGCTGATCGGGCTCGACGGTTACGGCCTGTCGATCGTCGGTGAGCGTGCCATCGATCTGGAACGTTAATGGCCCGCGTCCTCATCCTCGAAGCGCGCTTCTATGCGCATCTCAACGACCTGCTGCTCGAAGGCGCGCGTGCCGCGATCGAGGCGGCGGGGCACAGCCACGAGACGATCACCGTCCCGGGCGCGCTCGAACTGCCGGGCGCGCTGGCGATGGCGGCCGAGACGGGGCGCTATGACGCCTATGTCGCGCTGGGCGTGGTGATCCGCGGCGAAACCTATCATTTCGAGGTGGTCTCGAACGAGAGCGCGCGCGGGCTGATGGCGCTGACGATGGACGGGCTGCCGATCGGCAACGGCATCCTGACGGTCGAGGACGAGGCCCAGGCGCTGGTCCGTGCGCGCCCCGACCAGAAGGACAAGGGCGGCGACGCGGCACGCGCCGCGCTCGCGATGCTCGCGCTCAAGCAGCGGCTCGGCTGACCGATGCAGCCGCCTCCCGGCCGCTACAAGGTGGTGGAGCGCGGGCGGCGGCTGGAGGTGATCGACAGCCGGACCGGACAGCCGGCCGCCGGCACGCGATCGCCGGTTCCACCGGCAGACGCGCCGCCGCGCGAGCCCGGCGCGGCGCCGTCCCGCTGGGCGGGGCTTCGCCGTCGACGGCCGCCGGCGGCGACGGCCTTCGTCACGCGTCCCTTCTATGATGCGCGCGCCCCGCGGCGGGTGCCGATCAATTTTCGCGTGCGCGCGCGTTTCCGGACGCTGCGCTTCGCCATCGCCGTCGGTGTGGCGCTGTTCGTCATCGCCAGCTTCCTGCTGTGGCCGGTGGTGCCGGTCGTCCCGATCGCCGCGCTGGCGGCACCGCGGGTCCGTGAGGCCCTGCGTGCCGCCAGTACGCGCTTCGTCGACGCGCTGATCGAGGAAGCGGGGGGCGATCAGGCTGGAACGCGCGCGTCCAGCGTCGGATAATCGACATAGCCCTCGCGCCCGCGGCTGTAGAAAGTCGCGATATCGGGCGTGTTGAGCGGCGCGTTCGCGCGGAACCGCTCGACCAGGTCGGGATTGGCAATGAACGCCCGGCCAAAGGCGATCGCGTCGGCCGCGCCGCCCGCCACGGCGGCCTGCGCCTCGGCCAGCGAATATTCCTGGTTGAGCACCAGCGGGCGGTCGAACACCTTGCGGATCGCGGGCGAGACGCGCGGCTGGTCGCTGCTGCCGAAGGTGCTGTCGGGACGCAGCTCGCGCAGTTCGAGGAAGGCGATGCGGCGCTCGGCAAGGAAGCGCGCCACGGGGACGAACAGCGCCTCGGGATCGCTGTCGATCACCCCTTGCGTGTCGCCGTTGGGCGACAGCCGCACCGCGGTCCGGTCCGCACCCACCGCGTCGATCAGCCGGTCGACCGCCTCGCGCAGCAACCGCGCGCGATTTTCGGGCGAGCCGCCATAATCGTCATCGCGATGGTTGCTGCTGTCGCGCAGGAACTGGTCGATCAGATAGCCATTGGCGGCGTGGAGCTGGACGCCGTCGAACCCGGCGCGGATCGCGTTGCGCGCCGCAGCGGCATAATCGTCGAGCACGCGGGCAATATCGTCGCGCGTCGCCGCGCGCGCCGCGGCATAGGGCTGCTTGCCGGCATAGGTGTGCGCCTGTCCGGGGGCCGTCGTTGCCGATGCCGAAAGCGGCGCGGCACCGTCGAGAAAGCTCGGATGGACGATCCGGCCCATGTGCCACAGCTGGGCGAAGATGCGGCCGCCGGCGCGGTGCAGCGCGTCGGTGACCGGTTTCCAGCCCTCGACCTGCGCCTCGGTCCACAGCCCCGGCGCATAGGGCCAGCCCAGGCCTTCGCGGCTGATTCCGGTCGCCTCCGACAGGATCAGCCCGGCACCCGCGCGCTGGGCATAATATTCGGCCATCACCGGCGTCGGCACATGCGCCTGCGTCGCGCGGCCGCGTGTCAGCGGCGACATCAGGATGCGGTTCGGCGCTTCGACGGCCCCCAGCTGGATCGGGTCGAACAGGCTTGGCATCGCAGGACTTCTCCCTCGAATGGAATGTGACGCGGGCGAGATAGGAAGCTAAGGGAGGCTATGCACGCAAGCCAGTCGCAAAGAAAAACTAATCGTCCGCAAAGCGTCGTGCCGGTAACGGCGCTGGTCGCGGTGGCGCTCGCCAATGTCGCGCTGGCGTCGGGGCCGCTGTTCGTTCGCCTGTCGGACGTCGGCCCGGTTTCGGCGGCGTTCTGGCGGATCACGCTCGCGACTCCCGTGCTGCTGGTCGCGGCGTTCGCGACCGGCGGACGCCCGATTCGTGCGGCGCAGGGGCTGTGGCTGGTGCTGGCGGTGGCCGGCGTCGCCTTCGCGCTCGATCTGGCGAGCTGGCACATCGGAATCGTGCGGACCACGCTCGCCAATTCGACGCTGTTCGGCAATTCGACGACGCTGATCCTGCCGATCTATGGCTTTCTCGTCGCGCGGGCATGGCCGACGCGGGCACAGGCGCTGGCGCTGGCGCTCGCCGCGATCGGCGGCGCGCTGCTGCTCGGGCGGTCGGCCGAATTGTCGTCGCGGCATCTCGCGGGCGATCTGTTCTGCCTGCTCGCGGGCGCGCTCTACACCATCTATCTGGTGCTGATGCGCCGCGCACGCGAGCGGATGGCGCCGCTGTCGGCGCTTGCGCTGTCGTCGATCGGGACGGTCCCCGCGCTGCTCCTGCTCGCGCTCGCGCTCGGCGAGCCGGTGATCCCGCACAACTGGACGCCTTTGATCGCGCTGGCGGTCGTCAGCCAGCTCTTCGGCCAGGGGCTGATGATCTATGCGATCGGCTATCTGCCGCCGATCGTCGTCGGTATCGCGCTGTTGATCCAGCCGATCGTCGCGGCAACGCTGGGCTGGATCGTTTATGGCGAACGGCTGCAGGGACCGGATTTCGTAGGGGCCGCGCTGGTGGCGGCGGCGCTGGTGCTGGTCGGCCAGGGTGCCCGGCGCGCACAGCGGGTTGCACCCGCCGCAGATGCGCCTAAATCGGAATGATGGATCTCGCCGACGCCACGCTTGACGAACTGCGCGACGCGCTCGCGCCGGTCATTGCCAGCAATGCCGCATTCGACGGCTGGAACGCCGATGCGCTGGGCGCGGCGGCGGACACGCTCGGCGTCGATCGCGACGTGGCGCGGCTGGCCTTTCCGGGCGGCGCGGTCGACATGATCGACGCCTGGTTCGCCGCGATCGACCGCGCCATGCTCGACCGGGTGACGCCCGAGGCGCTGGCGGGGATGAAGATCCGTCAGCGGATCACCGCGCTGGTCGAGGCGCGGCTGGCGATCCTCGCGCCGCAGCGCGACTCGCTGCGCCGTGCGCTCGCGATCCTGGCGATGCCGAACCATGTCGCGCGCGCCGCGCGGCTCGGCTGGCGTTCGGCCGATGCGATGTGGCGCGCGGCGGGTGATACCGCCACCGATTACAACCATTACACCAAGCGCGCGATGCTCGGCGGCATCTATGCCGCGACGATCGCGGTGTTCGTGCAGGACGAAAGCGCCGACTGGGCCGACACGCGCGCCTTTCTGGCACGTCGGATCGACGGGATCATGCGTTTCGAAAAGGCCAAGGCCGGATTTCTGGCGCGGACGCAGAATCGGCCGAGCCTTTCGCGCTTCATCGGGCGCCTGCGCTACCCGGTGGTCTGAGGAGCGCGGGGTCGACCGCCTCCGGGCCCGCACGCGAACCCGCACGGCGCGCAAGCGGCCGGGCCGAAATTGCACTGGCGCAACCGACTTCTAATTGATAATCACTCGCAGCATGAACGTCGCCGCTGCGATCCCGATGCCCGTCCGACTTTCGCTGATGCCGCGCGACACGCCCGGCACGGTGGTTTCGGTCGAGTGGCAACTCCTGTCGGAACCCGAAGCGCGGCGTCTGCGCGAATTGGGGCTCGACGAAGGGGTCGAGGTGGCGCTGCTCCATCGCTCGGGGCTGCTCGGCGGCGGGCCGGTGGCCTGCCGCATCGGGCGGATGACCGTGGCGCTGCGCCGGCATGTTGCCGCCGCCATCCATGTGGGGCCCAAGGCGGACTGATCTGATGCATGCTACTCCCCTGGTTGCGCTTGTCGGCAACCCGAATGCCGGCAAGAGCGCGCTGTTCAATGCACTCACCGGCGCCCGGCAAAAGGTCGGCAACTATCCCGGCGTCACCGTCGAACGGCATTCGGGGCGGATCGCGCTGCCCGACGGCCGCCCGGTCGAACTGGTCGACCTGCCCGGCGCCTACAGCCTGGAGCCGGCCAGCCCCGACGAGCAGGTGACGCGCGACGTGCTGTTCGGCCGTCAGACGGGCGAGCGGCTGCCCGACGCGATCCTCACCGTCGTCGATGCGTCGAACCTCGACAACCATCTGCGCTTCACGCTCCAGCTGATCGCGCTGGGCCTGCCCGTTGTCGTCGCGCTCAACATGATCGATCTGGCCGAACGCGACGGGCTCAAGCTCGACCCGGCCGCGCTCGAACGCGAACTGGGCGTGCCCGTCGTTCCCACCGTGGCGGTGCGCCGCCGCGGGCTCGACACGCTGAAGGAGCGCCTGGGCGAGCTGGTGCGCGACAGCGGCGGGCGACGCCCCGATCCGACCGTGCGGCACGATCTCGTCACGCTCCAGCGCCGCGCGCGCCAGATCGCGCAGGCGGTGACGGTGTCCGAAACCGCGTCGCGCCGCTGGACGCACCGCATCGACTCGCTGGTGCTCCACCCGGTGCTGGGGCCGCTGCTGCTGCTCGCGCTGATGTTCGTGATGTTTCAGGCGGTGTTCGCCTGGTCGCAGACGCCGATCGGCTGGATCGAGGATCTGATGGGCTGGATCGGGACCGAGGTGGGCAGTGCGCTGCCCCCCGGCGTGCTGCGCTCGCTGATCGTCGACGGCATCATCGCCGGCGTCGGCGCGGTGGTGGTGTTCCTGCCGCAGATCCTGATCCTGTTCGCGTTCATCCTGGTGCTCGAGGCCTCGGGCTATATGGTCCGTGCCGCCTTCCTGATGGACCGGCTGATGGCGAGCGTCGGCCTGTCGGGCCGCGCCTTCATCCCGCTGCTGTCGAGCTTCGCCTGCGCGGTGCCGGGGATCATGGCGACGCGCACGATCGCCGACGAGAAGGACCGGCTGACGACGATCCTGATCGCGCCGCTGATGACCTGTTCGGCGCGGCTGCCCGTCTATACGATCATCATCGGCGCGGTGATTCCCGATCGCGCGGTGCTCCCGGGCGTGGGGTTGCAGGGGCTGGTGCTGTTCGGCCTCTATATCACCGGCATCGCGGGGGCGTTCGTCGCCGCGCTCGTGCTGCGCCACACCGTCACGCGCGGTGCGACCAGCGGTTTCATGATGGAAATGCCCAAATACCAGCTGCCGCGGCTCCGCGACCTGGGCCTGGGGCTGTTCCAGCGCGCGAACATCTTCCTCACCCGGGCGGGCACGACGATCCTCGTCACCACCGTGGTGCTGTGGGCGCTGCTCAGCTTTCCCAAGCCGCCCGAGGGCAGCGCCGTTTCACCGGTCAATTATTCGGTTGCCGGCCGCATCGCCAACGGGCTGCAGGTCGTCGTCGCGCCGATCGGGTTCAACCGCGACATGGCGCTGGCGGTGATCCCCGCGATGGCCGCGCGCGAGGTGGCGGTGGCGGCGATCGGCACCGTCTATGCCATCGACGATCCCGACGGCGATCAGGGCCGCGCCTCGATCCGCGAGAATCTGCGCACGCACTGGCGCCTGCCGAGTGCGCTCGCCTTCCTGATGTGGTTCGTGTTCGCGCCGCAGTGCATTTCGACGATCGCGGTGACGCGCCGCGAAACGAACGGGTGGAAGTGGCCGGCCTTCATGATAGGGTATCTTTTTGCCACCGCCTATGTTGCCGCCGGGGTGACCTATTGGACGGCGGTGGCGCTGGGACTTTAGGAGCAAGCTTTGGCGGGCAGTGTTAACAAGGTGATCCTGGTCGGTAACCTCGGTCGGGATCCCGAATCGCGGTCGTTCCAGAACGGCGGCAAGGTGGTGGAGCTGCGCATCGCCACCTCGGAAACGTGGAAGGACCGCCAGTCGGGCGAGCGCCGCGAAAAGACCGAATGGCACACGGTCAAGATCTTCAGCGAAGGGCTGGCGAACGTCGCCGAACGCTATCTGCGCAAGGGCAGCAAGGTCTATGTCGAGGGCCAGCTCCAGACGCGCAAATGGCAGGACCAGTCGGGCGCCGACCGCTATTCGACCGAAATCGTGCTGCAGGGTTTCAACGCGCAAATGGTGCTGCTCGACGGCCCCGGCTCGGGGGATCGTGCAGGCGGCGGTTCGCGTGGCGGCGGCGTGGACGAATGGGGTGCCGGCGGCGATGATTTCGGCGGCGGCGCGCGCGGCGGCGGCAACTTCAATTCGGGCGGCCAGCGCGGCGGTGCCGGCGGCGGCGGCGCGGCGGGCGGCTTTGGCGGCGGCTTCCCCGACGATCTGGACGACGACGTTC
>JAFABD010000003.1 GCA_023426225.1 Pseudomonadota bacterium
GCCCTCGGTCCCGTCGTCATCGTCGCCGTCGTCGCCGTCGTCGCCGCCCGCGTCGAGCGGGGCGTCGCCGCGCGCGATCCGGGCCGCGTCCTGAACCGCCGCGATCAGCCGCGGATAGATGCCGCAGCGGCAGATATTGGGGATCGCGGCGCGGATCTCCGCCTCGCCGGGGTTGCGGTTGGTGCGCAGCAGCACCGACGCCGCCATCACGATCCCGGGGATGCAGAAGCCGCACTGGACGAGATTGGCGGCGAGGAACGCCTGTTGCACGGGGTGGCTGCGATCGCGCGACAGCCCCTCGATCGTCGTGACGAACGTGCCTTCGAGCGCGCCGATCGTTTCCTGGCAGGCGAGCCGTAGCGTCCCGTCGACATCGACCGCGCACGCGCCGCATTCGCCGGTGCCGCAGCCGAACTTGGTCCCCGTTAGGTTCGACGCATCGCGCAGCGCCCAGAGCAGCGGCGTGCGCGGGTCCATCTGATAGGCGACCGGCTGGTTGTTGACGGTGAAGCGAGTCATGGCCGCAGGGTCTATCGCGAAACGCGCCGTTTCCGAAACGGACATTGCGGGCACGCGCGGCGGGTCCGACATTGCGGGGCATGAGACTTCCCACGCTGTTCGTGCCGCATGGCGGCGGCCCCTGCTTCTTCATGGACCCGGCGGGCGGCCCGCCCGACCCGATGTGGCAGCCGATGCAGGCCTATCTGGCCGGGCTGATCGCGGGCCTGGCCGAACGGCCGCGCGCGATCGTGATGATTTCGGGCCATTGGGAGACGGCCGAGCCGACGGTCCATCTGGGCGCGGGCAAGCCGCTGCTTTACGACTATTACGGCTTTCCCGAGCATACCTATCGGCTGCGCTGGGACGCGCCGGGCGACCCGGCGCTGGGCGAGCGCGTCCGCGCGCTGCTGGCCGGAGCGGGGTTTGGCGCGGCGGCCGAGCATGCGCGCGGCTGGGACCATGGCGTGTTCATCCCGATGATGGTGATGCGGCCCGAGGCCGATGTGCCGCTGGTGCAATTGTCGCTGCGCCGCGACCTCGACCCCGCCGCGCATCTGGCGATGGGCCGCGCGCTGGCACCGCTGCGCGACGAGGGCGTGTTGATCGTCGGATCGGGTATGAGCTTTCACAACATGCGCGCCTTCGGGCCGCAGGTGACGCCGGTTGCCGATGCGTGGGACGCCGCGCTGACCGAGGCGGTGACCGATCCCGATCCCGAACGCCGCGCCGCGCGGCTGACCGCGTGGGAGACGCTGCCTTACGCGCGCCATGCCCATCCGCGCGAGGAGCATCTGTTGCCGCTGATGGTGGCGGCGGGCGCGGGCGGCGGCGATGCGGCGCGGTGCGACTTCACCGGCCATGTGCTCGGCTGGACGGTGAGCGGCTATCGCTTCGGCTGACCGGCGGCCGTGCCCCGGGGGGCCGTGCCCCGGGGGGAGGGGGGCACGGCGCGCGCGGTCAGTCGCGCCAGCCGCGGTCGATCCGGTCGACCAGGCGGACCATCGCCGCGAAATCGGGCGCACCGGGGCCGCCGGGGAGCTGGACGCGCGAAATGTCGCGCTGATGCACCGCGACGACCTCGTCCGGAATCGCGAGCGGGCGCCCCATCGACAGCGTCGCGAGCTGGATCTCGCACGCGCGCTGGAGCGCCCAGTGCTTGACGAACGCCTCGGGCAGCGTGCGCCCCATCACAAGGATGCCGTGGTTGCGCAGGAACATCACGCGCCGGTCGCCCAGATTGGCGAGCAGGCGTTCGCCCTCTTCGGCGCGGACGGTGACGCCCTCGAAATCGTGATAGGCGATCTGGCCGATGAAGTTGCACGCATAGAAGTTGATCGGCTGGAGCCCGCCTTCGAGCGCGCTGACCGCCATGCCCGCGGTGGTGTGCGTGTGCATGATGCAGTGCGCGTCGGGCAGGTGGCGGTGGAACACCGAATGCTGGGTGAAGCCCGCGAGGTTGACCGGATAGGGCGAGCCGTCGAGCGTGTTGCCGTCGATGTCGATCTTGACGAGGTTCGACGCGGTCACCTCGCTGAAGTGCAGGCCGAACGGGTTGATGAGGAAGGCGCCATCCTCGTCGGGCACCTTTACCGTGATGTGGTTGTAGATCATCTCGGACCAGCCGAGCATGTCGAACACGCGATAACAGGCGGCAAGCTGTTGCCGCGCCTCCCATTCGGCATCGCTGATCCGCGTGCGCAGCGCCGGTGCGGTGGCCATCGTCATCCTCTCCCAGTCTTGTTCTTGTGGCGCGAGGCTATGCCAGCCCCTGCGCCGCGGCAAGCGGGCGACGACAGCGCCGGCACGGCGGATCCGCCCCGGCGCGGGACCGGCGCGCGCCGCCGGCGAAGCTGACCGGCCGTGCCCTAGCGGAAGCCGTAGGGGACGATCGTGCGCCGGTCGGGTTCGATGTCGATCACCGATCCGGCGGGCGGAAAGGCGCGCTGGTCGCAGTCGAGCCGCGGGCAGATCCGGCACGACGCGCCGATCGGCGTCGCCGCGCCGCCGGGGCGCAGCGCGTCGGCATAGACGAAATCGGCGGCGTGCGCCTCTTCGCAGCCCAGCGCGACGGCATAGCGGCGCGGCGCGCGCGCGAAGCTTGCCGAGGGCTTCACCAGCCCCTTGGCCATCGAGACATAGCGCGTCCCGTCGGGCATTTCGGAAAGCTGGACGAGGATGCGATCGGGGATCGCCACCGCCTCGTGCACCACCCAGAGCGGGCAGGCGCCGCCGAAGCGCGCGAACTGGAGCCGCGTCGCCGAATGGCGCTTGGTGATGTTGCCCGCCATGTCGACCCGGCAGAAGAAGAAGGGGATGCCCGCCGCGCCCGGGCGCTGAAGCGTCGAGAGGCGATGGCACGCCTGTTCGAAGCTGACGCCGAAGCGCTGGCGCAGCCGGTCGATGTCGTGGCGGAAGGCGCGCGCTTCGGCCCGGAAGCGGCCATAGGGCATGAGCAACGCCCCCGCCGCATAGTTGGCGAGCCCGAGCGCGAGCAGTTCGCGCGCCGCATCGCCCGCCAGCCCCGACCCCGCGACGACGGCGTCGAGCTGGTCGGGGAATTCGAAGCGGACGAGCTGGTTGGCGAGCAGGAAGGCGCGGCTTTCGGGCGGCAGCCCGCGATTGAGCGCGAAGCTGCGCGTGGCGGGATCGTAGCGGCTGAGCTCGTCGCCGCCGCCGTCCTGATGGACGACGCGGACGCCGTGCCCCTCGGCGAGCCGCGCCTCGAGCATCCGCGACGGCAGCGTCCCCTCGAGCGTCTCGGCGAGCGTCTCGGCCGAACGGTCGAGCGCGTCGATATAGTTGCCCTGCGCCTGGAACCAGTCGCGCACCGCCTCCCAGGGGAGCGGCGCGGCGTCGCTGGTCCCCGTGTCGAACCGGTCGTCGAGCACGCGCAGCTGCTCCTGGCTGCGCCGATAGGCCTCGTGCACCGCGACCAGCCGGCGCGCGAGCAGCGGCTGCTGATCGAGCGCGCGGCGCACATCGGCCTCGTCCATCATGTCTGCCGTGACGCTGGAATCGGTCGCGGCGTCGATCGCGCGGAACAGCGTGGCACCCGCCGCATCCTGGCCGAACTCGGCCGCCTCGAGCGGGAAGGCGCGCGCGAGCGCCGCGAGCACCAGATCGGTGATCGGGCGATCATTGTTCTCGATTTGGGAGAGATAGGGGACCGAGATGCCAAGCCGTCCCGCCATCGCGGCCTGGCTGAGCCCGAGGCGGCGGCGCAGTTCGCGCAGGCGGAAGCCTTCAAACAGGCGGCGGCGGGGGGACGACATGGGGCGTAATATATCTGCAAAGTTGCGCCCTGCAACTTTGCAACATTGCATTTGCGGTCGGGATGGCGTGCAGTGCAGGGGTGCCCCGTCTTTGGGAGACCCGGATGTCGTCGACAATCGCTGAACTGGAACGCCGCCGCGCCGCCGCCCGCATGGGCGGGGGGCAGAAGCGGATCGATGCCCAGCATGCCAAGGGCAAGCTGACCGCACGCGAACGGTTGCACGTGCTGCTCGATCCCGGCTCGTTCGAGGAGCTCGACATGTATGTCGAGCACAATTGCACCGATTTCGGCATGCCCGACCAGGTGGTGCCGGGCGACGGCGTGGTGACCGGATCGGGGACGATCAACGGCCGCCTCGTCTATGTCTTCAGCCAGGATTTCACCGTGTTCGGCGGTTCGCTGTCCGAGCGCCATGCCCAGAAGATCTGCAAGATCATGGACATGGCGATGAAGGTCGGCGCGCCGGTGATCGGCCTGAACGACAGCGGCGGCGCGCGCATCCAGGAAGGCGTGGCCTCGCTGGCGGGTTATGCCGAGGTGTTCCAGCGCAACGTGCTGGCGTCGGGCGTGGTTCCGCAGATCTCGCTGATCATGGGCCCGTGCGCGGGCGGCGCGGTGTACAGCCCCGCGATGACCGACTTCATCTTCATGGTGAAGGACAGCAGCTACATGTTCGTCACCGGCCCCGACGTGGTCAAGACGGTGACCAACGAGATCGTGACGCAGGAGGAACTGGGCGGTGCGGTGACGCACACGACCAAGTCGGGCGTCGCCGACGTGGCGTTCGAGAACGACATCGAGGCGCTGCTCGCGGCGCGCGACTTCGTCGATTTCCTGCCCGCGTCGAACCGGCAGGACGTGCCGTTCCGCCCGACCGAGGACCCGTGGGACCGGATCGAGGACAGCCTCGACACGATCATCCCGCCCTCGGCCAACCAGCCCTATGACATGCACGAGCTGATCCGGAAGGTCGTCGACGAGGGCGACTTCTTCGAGATCCAGCCGACGCACGCGGCGAACATCATCGTCGGATTCGGCCGGATCGAGGGGCGGACCGTGGGCTTCGTCGCCAACCAGCCGATGGTGCTGGCGGGCGTGCTCGACATCAATTCGTCGAAGAAGGCGGCGCGTTTCGTCCGTTTCTGCGACGCGTTCGACATCCCGATCGTGACCTTCGTCGACGTGCCGGGTTTCCTGCCCGGCGTCGGCCAGGAACATTCGGGGATCATCAAGCACGGCGCCAAGCTGCTCTATGCCTATGCCGAGGCGACAGTGCCCAAGATCACGGTCATCACGCGCAAGGCCTATGGCGGCGCCTATGACGTGATGAGCTCGAAGCATCTGCGCGGCGACCTCAACTATGCCTGGCCGACCGCCGAGATCGCGGTGATGGGCGCCAAGGGCGCGGTCGAGATCATCTTCCGCGGGCGCACGCCCGAGGAGATCGCCGAGCGCACTGCCGAATATGAGGCGCGCTTCGCCAACCCCTTCGTCGCCGCGAGCAAGGGCTTTGTCGACGAGGTCATCATGCCCCATTCCACGCGCCGGCGCATCGCGCTGGGTCTTCGCAAGCTGCGCAACAAGCAGCTGGAGAATCCGTGGAAGAAGCATGACAATATCCCCCTGTAACCGGGCGGCCGCGCACGCGCGCGCCCCCGCCAAGGGAGGAAGAGGATGATGGGACTGTTGGCGCTGGCGATGCTGTCGGCGCAGCCGCAGGGGGCGGCAGGGGCAAATGACGCCGCTTGGAGCTGGCGCGAGAACCGCGATGCCGCGGCGGGGCCGCGCTATGCGTCGGTCACCGCGCGCAGCGCCGAGGGCGACCGGCTGCTCGTGCGGTGCGACCTGAGCGACGATCCGGTGATTTCGGTCCAGTATCTGCCGCGTCGGACGCCGGGCAGCGCCGTCGACAAGCCGGTGACGGTGATCCCCGACCAGGGCGCGCCGCTGGTCGCCAACTGGGAGTTCCCCGGGCCGGGGGCGCTGATGCGCGGCAGCCAGACCTTCGACATCGTGCGCGGGATCGCCGGCGCACGCGAGCTGCGCGTGATGACGACCAATGCCGATGGCGAGCCGATCGGCGCGATCTTTGCCGGCGGCAACGGCGATGCGCCGTTCCGCCGCGTCTATGCCGCGTGCGGGCTTCCCTATGCCCCGCCGGCACCCGTGGTGCCGGCCGCACCGACCACCCCTTCCGCGAGTAAGCCGAAATGAAGCTGGGCCGCCTGAACCATGTGGGAATCGCCACGCCGTCGATCGCGGCGTCGGTCGCCTTTTACCGCGACGTGATGGGCGCCGAGGTGATCCGCGAGCCCTTCGACCTGCCGGCGCAGGGCGTGAAGGTGTGCTTCGTCGACACGCCCAACAGCCAGATCGAGCTGATCGAGCCGCTGGGCGAGGGGTCGCCGATCCACGGCTTCCTCGCCAGGAACCCGGCGGGCGGCCAGCACCACCTGTGCTATGAAGTGCCCGACATCCACGCGGCGAAGGCGTGGTTCGAGGCCAAGGGCGCGCGCGTGCTGGGCGAGCCGCGCATCGGCGCGCACGGCACCCCGGTCTTCTTCGTCCACCCGCGCGACATGGGCGGCGTGCTGACCGAAATCATGGAAACGCCCGGGGAGGCGCACGCATGAGCTGGAACCATATTCTGGTCGAACGCCGCGGCGACGTGCTGGGCGTCACGCTCAACCAGCCCGACCGGCTCAACGCCGCGCCGCCGGCGATGTTCGACGAGGTGCGCGAGGCGATCGGCGCGCTCGACGGCGCGCGGGCGGTGCTGATCGCGGGGGCCGGGCGTGCCTTTTGCTCGGGCGCCGATGTAAGCGGCGCGCTGACGCGATCGAGCGATCCCGCCGCCGCGACGCACGAGGCGCTGAGCGCGCATTACAACCCGACGCTGCTCGCGATCGCCGAACTGCCCGTGCCGGTGGTGTCGGCGGTGCGCGGCCCGGCGGCGGGGATCGGGTGCAGCCTGGCGCTCGCGGCCGATTTCTGCGTCGCGGCGAGCAGCGCCTATTTCCTCCAGGCCTTCGTCAATATCGGGCTGGTGCCCGACGGCGGGGCGAGCTGGATGCTGCCGCGGCTGATCGGGCGCGGGCGCGCGCTGGAGATGATGCTGCTGGGCGAGCGCGTTTCGGCCGAAAAGGCGCGCGACTGGGGCATGGTGCACAGCGTCGTCCATGACGACGTGCTCGATGCCGAGGCGTGGCGGCTGGCCGAGCGGCTGGCGCAGGGGCCGACGGTGGCGATGGGGATGATCCGCCGCCAGCTCCACCAGGGCTTCGAGACGGGCTATGCCGAGGCGATGGCGCGCGAGGCCGACAACCAGCGCACGGTGCGCATGACGCATGACGCGATGGAGGGCGGGCTCGCCTTTCTTCAGAAGCGCAAGCCCGAGTTCAAGGGACGCTGACGCGCGGAGTATCGAGATGACCGACAAGCCGAAACTGGACGACTGGACGGCGCTGGCCGCCAAGGAAGTGAAGGGCAGGGACCTGACGTGGCAGACGCCCGAGGGCATCGCCGTCAAGCCGCTCTACACCGCCGAGGATGTGGCCGCCGATCCGGGCCTGCCCGGCTTCGCGCCCTTTACCCGCGGCGTCCGCGCGTCGATGTATGCCGGGCGGCCGTGGACGATCCGCCAATATGCCGGCTTTTCGACCGCCGAGGAGTCGAACGCCTTTTACCGCCGCAACCTGGCGGCGGGGCAGAAGGGCCTGTCGGTCGCCTTCGACCTCGCCACGCACCGCGGCTATGACAGCGATCATCCGCGTGTCGTCGGCGATGTCGGCAAGGCTGGCGTGGCGATCGACAGCGTCGAGGACATGAAGATCCTGTTCGACGGCATCCCGCTCGACCAGATGTCGGTTTCGATGACGATGAACGGCGCGGTGATCCCGGTGCTCGCCTTCTTCATCGTCGCGGGCGAGGAACAGGGTGTCCCTCAGGAAAAGCTGGAAGGCACGATCCAGAACGACATCCTGAAGGAGTTCATGGTCCGCAACACCTATATCTACCCGCCCGAACCGAGCATGCGGATCATCTCGGACATCTTCGCCTATACCAGTGCGAATATGCCCAAGTTCAACAGCATCTCGATCTCCGGCTATCACATGCAGGAGGCCGGGGCGACGCAGGTGCAGGAGCTGGCCTTCACCATCGCCGACGGCATGGAATATGTGAAGTATGGCGTCGCCAGCGGATTGGACATCGACAAGTTCGCAGGCCGCCTGAGCTTCTTCTTCGCGATCGGCATGAACTTCTTCATGGAAGTCGCGAAGCTGCGCGCGGCGCGGGTGCTGTGGCATCGGGTGATGACCCAGCTCGGCGCGAAGGACGAGCGCTCGAAGATGCTGCGCACGCACTGCCAGACGTCGGGCGTGTCGCTCACCGAGCAGGATCCGTACAACAACGTCATTCGCACCACGATCGAGGCGATGGCCGCGATGTTGGGCGGCACCCAGAGCCTGCACACCAACGCGCTCGACGAGGCGATCGCGCTCCCCACCGACTTCTCCGCCCGCATCGCGCGCAACACCCAGATCGTGCTGCAGGAAGAGACGGGGATGACCAAGGTCGTCGATCCGCTGGGCGGCAGCTATTATGTCGAGAGCCTGACGCAGCAACTTGTCGACAAGGCGTGGGAGATCATCACCCGCGTCGAGGCCGAGGGCGGCATGGCCAGGGCGGTCGCCGCGGGCTGGCCCAAGGCGATGATCGAGGAAGCCGCCGCCGCCCGCCAGGCGCGGGTCGATCGCGGCGACGACGTGATCGTCGGCGTCAACAAGTACCGGCTGGCGAACGAGGACCTGCTCGAGACGCTCGAGGTCGACAATGCCGCGGTGCGCGAGGCGCAGATCGCGCGCCTTCAGCGCGTCAAGGCAAGTCGCGACGAGGCGGCGTGCCAGGCGGCGCTGGAGAAGCTGCGGGCCGCCGCGAAAAATCCGCCCCGTTCCGAGGCGGGGGGCGGACTGGAAGCCAATCTGCTCGCGCTTGCCGTCGAAGCTGCCCGCGCCCGCGCGACGCTCGGCGAGATCAGCGCGGCGATGGAGGATGCCTTTGGCCGCTATGGCACCACGCCGCAGCCGGTGAAGGGCATCTATGCCGCTCCTTATGCCGAGGACGACCGCTGGGCACAGGTGGTGGCGGGCGTCGACGCGGTGACGCGCCGGCTGGGCCGTAAGCCGCGCCTGCTCGTCGCCAAGATGGGCCAGGACGGGCATGATCGCGGCGCCAATGTCGTCGCCTCGGCCTTTGGCGATATGGGGTTCGACGTGGTGTCGGGGCCGCTGTTCCAGACGCCTGAGGAGACGGTGGTGCTCGCGCTCGAAAGCGGCGTCGACGTCGTCGGCGCGTCGAGCCTTGCCGCGGGGCACAAGACGCTGATCCCCGAACTGATCCGCGGGCTGCGCGAGGCGGGGCGGAGCGACATCAAGGTGATCGCCGGCGGCGTGATCCCGCCGCAGGATTATGACTTCCTGCGCGACGCCGGGGTGCAGGGCATCTATGGCCCCGGATCGAACATCGTCGAATGCGCCGCCGACGTGCTGCGGCTGATGGGGCACAACATGCCGCCGCTGGACGAGGCCGCCGAATGACCGAGGTGGCGGACGACGAACCCGTCGAGGCGAACGCGGACGGCGTCACGCTGCTCTATGACTTCTTTAAATATCTCTCCTCGCTGTGCGTGCTGTCGCTGGGCGGGGTGATCGCGCTGGTTCCCAATGCTAAGGGGACGCGGCCCGAGATGATCGTGGGGGTGATCGTCGTGATCGGCGCGGCGGCGTTGCTTGCCTTTTCGGGAGCATCGGAGATCGTGCGCGCCCGTTACCACGGCGATGATCTGCGCAAGTCGGTCAACTTCTGTCGCATCGCCGCGCCGGCGCTGCTGTCGGTCGGTCTCGGGATGTTCGTTTACCTCTTTATGGGGACTTTGAAGTAATGCTTAGAAACGACTGGACTCGCGAGGAAATTGCCGAGCTGTTCGACCTGCCGTTCACCGAACTGGTGTTCCGCGCGGCCGAAGTGCATCGCGCCAACCACCCCGCGAACCAGGTGCAGCGCTCGACGCTGCTCTCGATCAAGACCGGCGGCTGCCCCGAGGATTGCGGCTATTGCAGCCAGTCGACGCATGCCGATACCGGGCTGAAGGCGACCAAGCTGATGGACCCGCGCGCGGTGCTCCAGGCGGCGGCGCAGGCCAAGGACCATGGCTCGACGCGCTTCTGCATGGGCGCGGCGTGGCGCAACCCCAAGGACCGCGACATGCCCGCCATCGTCGAGATGGTGAAGGGCGTCCGCGCGATGGGCATGGAAACCTGCATGACGCTGGGGATGCTCACCGACGCGCAGGCAAAGATGCTCGCCGACGCGGGGCTCGATTACTACAACCACAATATCGACACCTCGCCCGAACGGTACAACGACGTCATCACGACGCGCAGCTTCGACGACCGGCTCGAAACGCTGGCCCATGTCCGCGAGGCGGGCATCAACGTGTGCAGCGGCGGCATCGTCGGCATGGGCGAGACGCGGGAGGACCGGGTGGGCTTCATCCACGCGCTGGCGACGCTTCCCGAACATCCGGGCAGCGTGCCGATCAACGCGCTGGTGCCGGTGAAGGGCACGGTGCTGGGCGACATGCTGGCCGACACGCCGCTCGCCAAGATCGACGATATCGAGTTCGTGCGCACGGTCGCGGTGGCGCGCATCACCATGCCCGCGAGCATGGTCCGGCTGAGCGCGGGGCGTGAGAGCATGAGCGATGCGGCGCAGGCGCTGTGCTTCCTGGCGGGCGCCAATTCGATCTTCACCGGCGACAAGCTGCTGACCGCAGGCAATGCCGGCGACGACAAGGACGCGGCGCTGTTCGCGCGCCTCGGCATCACGCCGATGGCGGCGGAGTGCAAGGTGGAGCTGGAGGCGGCGGAGTGAAGTTGCGCGGTCGGCTGTCACTTCGGCTGCTTTCCATGGTCGTGGTGACGCCGATCGGTCTCGCTGTAGCGATCGCGCTTTCGCTGCTCATGTTCCGGCTGTTGCCCGACAAGCCGGTGCCCGTGACGCTCATACCCTCAGCAATCGTCTGGCTCATTCTAACGCCACTGGCCGAGTGGCGATTTTATCGCAGATTGAAGGAGCGCTCTCCCGGTGTTTAAGAAAATCCTCGTCGCCAACCGTGGCGAAATCGCGTGCCGGGTGATGCGCACGGCGAAGAAGATGGGCATCGCCACCGTGGCGGTCTATTCGGATGCGGATGCCCGCGCGCCGCATGTGCGGATGGCCGATGAGGCGGTGCGGCTGGGGCCGGCACCCGCGAGCGAGAGCTATCTGAAGGCCGAGCTGATCCTCGAGGCGGCACGGGCGACGGGGGCGGACGCGATCCACCCGGGCTATGGCTTCCTTTCCGAGCGCGAGAGCTTCGCCAAGGCCTGTGCCGAGGCGGGCATCGCGTTCGTGGGGCCGCCGCCCAAGGCGATCGCGGCGATGGGCGACAAGATCGAATCGAAGAAGCTCGCCAAGCAGGCGGGGGTGAACGTCGTCCCCGGTTTCGTCGGCGAGATCGAGGATACCGAACATGCCGTGCGGATCGCCGGCGAGATCGGCTATCCGGTGATGATGAAGGCCTCGGCCGGCGGCGGCGGCAAGGGGATGCGGCTCGCCTGGAGCGAGCAGGACGTCCGCGAGGGCTTCGAGGCGACCAAGCGCGAGGGGCTGGCGAGCTTCGGCGACGACCGCGTGTTCATCGAGAAGTTCATCGAGCAGCCGCGCCACATCGAGATCCAGGTGCTGGGCGACCAGCACGGCAACATCGTCTATCTGGGCGAGCGCGAATGTTCGATCCAGCGCCGCCACCAGAAGGTCGTCGAAGAGGCGCCGTCGCCCTTCGTCACGCCCGAGATGCGCAAGGCGATGGGCGAGCAGGCGGTCGCGCTGGCGCGGGCCGTCGGCTATTATTCGGCGGGCACGGTCGAGCTGATCGTCTCGGGCGCCGACAAGACGGGCCAGGGCTTCTACTTCCTCGAGATGAACACGCGGCTTCAGGTCGAGCATCCGGTCACCGAATGCGTCACCGGGCTCGATCTGGTCGAGCAGATGATCCGCGTCGCGGCGGGCGAGAAGCTGGGCTTCGGCCAGGACGACATCAAGCTCACCGGCTGGGCGATCGAGAACCGCGTCTATGCCGAGGATCCGTATCGCGGCTTCCTGCCGTCGACCGGGCGGCTGGTCCGCTATCGCCCGCCCGCGGGCGAGACGACGCCTTATGGCGCCCCCGGCACCCGGGCGGGTCACGGCTATGTCCGCGTCGACGACGGCGTGACCGAGGGCAGCGACATCAGCATGTTCTATGACCCGATGATCGCCAAGCTGATCACCTGGGGCGAGACGCGCGACGAGGCGGCCGACCTGCAGGTGCAGGCGCTCGACCGGTTCCGGATCGAGGGCATCGGGCACAATATCGACTTCCTGTCGGCGATCATGCAGCATCGCCGCTTCCGCGGCGGCGCGCTGACCACCGGCTTCATCGCCGAGGAATATCCCGAAGGTTTCGCGGGGGCGCCCGCCGATCCGGCGCTGCTGCGCGGCATTGCCGCGGTCGCGGCGGTGATCGACATCGTCCGCGGGCAGCGGGCGGCGGAGATTTCGGACCAGCTCGACGCGCCGACGCCCGATTGCGGCGCGCGCGTGGTGATGATCGGCGGCACGCATTATTCGCTGTCGGTCGAACCCTATAAGGGCGGGCTGCGCATCCATGGCGACGGCGAGCCGATCGACCTGATCGGGCATTGGCGCCCGGGCGAGCCGCTGTTCGCCGCGCAGATCGACGACGCGCCGCTGACGGTCGGCATCGCGCGCAAGGGCGGGCTGTGGCTGCTCACCGCGCACGGCGCGACGCACCGCGTCGAGGTCTATCCGCCGCATGTCGCGCCCTATCGCGCGCACATGATCGAGAAGGTGCCGCCCGACATGAGCAAGTTCCTGCTCGCGCCGATGCCGGGGCTGCTCACCCAGCTCGACGTCAAGGCGGGCGACAAGGTCGAGGCGGGGCAGCCGCTGGCGGTCGTCGAGGCGATGAAGATGGAAAACATCCTGCGCGCCGAACGCGCGGGCGTGGTGAAGGCCGCCAATTTCGGCCCCGGCGACAGCCTGGCGGTCGATGCGGCGATCCTCGAGTTCGAATAGAACGCGGCGAGGGGTGTCGCCCCGGCGGGGCGCGCCGTCGGCGTGAAGGTGGAAAGGGGGCGGCTCCGGTGCGGGGCCGCCCCCTTTTCCTTGTGTGCCGGTGTGCGGCGATCGGCAGCTCCCGGCGCGGCGGGGGCCGGGCGAAGGGGGGCGAACGCGTGCTCCGCGACTCGGTTCCGCCCGCCCGAAAGCCGCCGCGATGCGCCGCGGCCACTACTTAAGGGAATTTGCCACAGCAAAATCAATGGGTTGCGCGGGTGTTGCCGATTTGCATCGTACCAACCCCATTGGGAACATTGCGGACCCGAAAGTTGCGCTCGGTCAACTATGTACGGGGCAGCGGGGCCTAGTCGGAAGGCCTCGAACACAGGAGGATTTTTGATGCGTACCGCTCTCAAACTCGCGATCCTGGCGGCTGGCGCCGTGGTCGCCGCGCCGGCGATGGCTGACGAGGTGCCGGCCGCTCCCGCCGCTGGCGTCGCCATGCCGGCCCCGCAGGCCGAACCGGCCACCGAAGGCCGCAAGGCCGGCGACTGGCTGGTCCGTGCGCGTGCGATCCTGGTCGCGCCGAACGAGAGCTCGGGTGCGATCACCGGTATCGCGGGCAGCGAAGTCGGGCTGGGCAACTCGGTGATGCCGGAAGTCGACTTCACCTACATGTTCACCAAGAACATCGGCGCCGAGCTGATCTTGGGCACCACGCACCATGACATCAGCGGCCGCGGCACCGTTTCGGCGCTCGGCAAGGTCGGCAAGACCTGGGTGCTCCCGCCGACGCTGACCCTGCAGTACCACTTCATGCCGGAAGGCAAGATCCACCCGTATGTGGGCGCGGGCGTCAACTACACGCTGTTCTATTCGAACGACACGACCAACTCGCTCACCAACGCGCTGGGCGGCAAGACCGACCTCAAGCTTGACGACAGCTTCGGCTGGGCGCTGCAGGGCGGTGTCGACTTCGACATCAACAAGAAGCTCTTCATCAACGCCGACATCAAGTACATCGACATGAACACCAAGGCGCGCCTGACCACGGGCAACACGCTGCGGACCGTCAATGTCGACGTGAACCCGATCGTTGCCGCGATCGGCGTCGGCTTCCGCTTCTGATCGAACGTTCCGAAAGGGGCATTCCGGTCGCGCCTGCCATTGCCCCCTCATGGGCGGGCGTGATTTAAATACCTCCCCGGGTTCGCGCCCGGGGAGGTTTTTGTATGTGCGGACTGCCGGGGCGGGGCGCCCCGGCAATCCGGTTCAGCGGCAATGGTTCAGGCGTACTGAACCAGCGGCACTGGTCGAGCGGCGCTGGTCCAGTACCAATGGTTCAGTACCAATGGTTCAGCGGCAATAATGCCAGCTGCACCATTCGCGGCGGCGCTCCCATGCCTGTTGCCGGCGCCATT
>JAFABD010000071.1 GCA_023426225.1 Pseudomonadota bacterium
GTCATGCCGCCCGATATAGGGGCGGCACGGCCAAGGCCCAATGGAAATTTTAGAGGCTGGCGCCCGAGGAGATGTCCGGCTTGTTCACGATGTCGGCATTGTCCGCCACGCTGCCGATCAGCACGAAGCGGCGGTCGCAATAGCCGCAGTCGACATAGCCATGCTCGTCGATCTGGAGATAGACGCGCGGATGGCCGAGCTGGGGCGGCAATCCTTCCCCCGTGCCGTCGCATGCGACACGGGCGGTTTCGGTGCGGATCACTTCGGGCGGCGCAATCATGCGATGCGCCCTAGCAAAGCGCGCGGGGGCTCGCAATCGCGGGCGCACCGCCTTATTGGCCGGGACATGACCCAGGCTGCCATCGCGATCCAGCAACTCTGCAAGACCTATCAGGGCGGCAAGCGCGCGCTCGACGACGTCAGCTTCGACGTGCCGCGCGGTTCGATCTTCGGGCTGCTCGGGCCGAACGGCGCCGGAAAATCGACGCTGATCAACATCCTGGCCGGGCTGGTCAACAAAAGCGCGGGCAGCGTCTCGATCTGGGGCTTCGACATCGACGCGCATCCGCGCAACGCCAAGGCGTCGATCGGCATCGTCAATCAGGAGATCGTGTTCGATCCCTTCTTCACCCCGCGCGAGACGCTGGCGATCCAGGCGGGGCTCTACGGCGTCGACCGCCGCCGATTCGATCCGATGGCGCTGCTCCGCGCGGTGCATCTCGAGGACAAGGCGGACGCCTATTCGCGCACGCTGTCGGGCGGCATGAAGCGGCGGCTGATGGTGGCCAAGGCGATGGTCCATTCGCCGCCGATCATCGTCCTCGACGAACCGACCGCGGGCGTCGACGTCGAACTGCGGCAACAGCTCTGGGCCTATGTGAAGCAGCTCAACGCCCAGGGCGTCACGGTGGTGCTCACGACGCACTATCTCGAAGAGGCCGAGGCGCTGTGCGACCGCATCGCGATCATCAACCACGGCCGGCTCATCGCCAACAAGCCGACGCGCGAGCTGCTCGCGATGGCGCAGGAAAAGGCGGTGGCGATCACCGTCGACCGCGACATCGACCACATGCCCCCCCATGCCTCCTTCCAGAAGGTCGAGGCCAAGGGGCGCACGCTCGTCATCACCTATCGCAAGGATCAGGCGAATGCGGGCGAGGTGCTCGGCGCGGTCCAGGGCGCGGGCTTCGGCATCGTCGACGTCTCGACGCGCGAGGCGGATCTGGAGGACGTGTTCCTCAACCTGACGCGGGCGGCGTAGGAAGGAAGCGGTGTCGATGCAGCGCTGCCCGATCTGCGGCAGCACCGTCCCCGCCAATCCCCGTTATCCGCGCTGTCTTTGTGCTGACTGTGCATCGCGGGCGACGGCCCCCGATGGACGTCCGCTCCGCTTCCATAACATCGCCGCAAGCGGCGGTTTCCAGGCCTTCTATGCCGATACCGACGCGCCCTATCCCGGCCATGACTGCCGGGTGGACGGCATCGCGTGCCGCGCTGACGAGGCCCGCTTCGGCGGAATCGTGATCGAACGCGCGGACTGAGCTTGCCGCCCCCACGGGGCAAGGGCGCACCGCCTCGCGGCTGCTCACCGCCGATGCGCGGCGAAAAACGCCCACATCGCCTCGTTGTCCGCCACCCAGACATGGCCGGCGCCGCGCGTCACCCGCCCGGCCACCTCGGCTCCGCCCGAGCAGCGGGTGAAGCGTTCCTCCTTCACATCCGCCGCCACGTCGCGCTCGACCGGTCCCGTCCGACATCCGTTGAGGTCGGCCCAGCGGCCCAGCGCCGTGTGCATCGTGTACTGCCAGTATCCGGCGCCGCCGCCCCGGATCGGGTTGGTCGTGTCGGCATCGCCGGCGAAGGCGAGGACGGGCATCGGCCGCGCGGGGGCACAGGTTGCGGGATCGGGGACGCGCGGCTGGTCCTTGCGCGGATTGCCCGCGCGCAGGCCGACCACCGGCGCGATCGCGGCAAAGCGGTCCGCCGCGACGCAGCCGAGCCACGACGTCATCCGCCCGCCGCCCGAATAGCCGGTGGCATAGACGCGGCTGCGGTCGATACAGCCCCGGGCCGCCAGCCGGTCGATCGCCGCCGTCACGAACGCGACGTCGTCGGCATCGTCCGGACCGGGCACCTTGCCCGTCACCGTCGGCACGCCGGGGATGTTCCACACAAAGCCGCCTTGCGCCGCGATGCCGCCGTCGGGCGCGGCGAGCAGGAAGCCGTGGCGATCGGCCGTCGCCGTCAGCTTCGATTGCGCCAGGATCGCGCGGCCGTCGCCGGTGCTGCCGTGGAACACGAACACCAGCGGGCGCGGGGCGGTGCCTCGTGCGGCGGGCACATGCACCAGCATTGACCGTCCCGTGCCCGCGATCGCCACCGTCGCCGTCGTGCCGGGCGTGCCCAGCCGGCACCCCGCCGCCTGCGCCGTCCCGCCCGCGCCGATCAGCGTCGCCATGCCCATCAGCCAGTGCCACCGCATCCGCTTTCTCCTCTCGCGCCCGGTTATGGCCGAAGGCCGGGGATTGCGAAACGGGCGGCATGCGCGCTTTAAGCGCGGCGAAGGAGCAGCATTTGTCCGACACTGATCATCGCAGCGACGTCCTCGTCATCGGTTCGGGCGCCGCCGGGCTCACCGCCGCGCTCAACCTCGCCGCGCGTTTTCGCGTAACGGTGCTCGCCAAGGGCGGCTTTGCCGAGGGCTCGACCGCCTGGGCACAGGGCGGCATCGCCGCGGTGCTCGAGGAAGGCGACACCTTCGAAAGCCATATCGAGGACACGATGATCGCGGGCGTCGGCCTCAACGACCGCGCGACGGTCGAGATGGTCGTCGAAAACGCGCCCGCCGCGATCGAGCGGCTCGTCCGGCTCGGCGTGCCGTTCAACACCGAGGGCAAGGCGCTCCACCTGACGCGCGAGGGCGGGCACAGTCACCGCCGCATCGTCCATGTCGACGACGCGACCGGGCTTGCGGTCCAGACCGCGCTGCTCCGCGCGGCCCAGGCGCATCCGAACATCACGCTGGTCCCCGACATGGTGGTGATCGACCTCGCCACCAGCCGCCACGAACGCCGCTATTCGGGCGCGGGCAATGTCTGGGGCGTCTATGCCTTCAACCGCCGCACCAACCGCGTCGAGCTGTTCACCGCGCGCGCGACCGTGCTGGCGACGGGCGGGGCGGGGCGCACCTATCTCTTCTCCACCGCGCCGCGCGGCGCGACGGGCGACGGCATCGCGATGGCGTGGCGCGCGGGCGCCCGCGTCTCGAATATGGAGTTCATGCAGTTCCACCCGACCTGCCTCTACGATCTCGAGGTCAAGAACTTCCTGATTACCGAGGCGGTCCGCGGCGAGGGCGGGCATCTGCGCATCCCGGGCAGCGGCCACCGCTTCATGCCCGATTTCGACCCGCGCGCCGAACTGGCCCCGCGCGACATCGTGGCGCGCGCGATCGACCACGAGATCAAGCGGCTGGGGCTCGATTATGTCCATCTCGACATCAGCCACATGGGCGCCGATTTCGTCCGCCAGCATTTCCCGACGATCCACGCGCGGCTGCTCGATCTCGACATCGACATGACGAAGGAACCGATCCCCGTCGTCCCCGCCCAGCATTATACCTGCGGCGGCGTGGTGATCGACCGCGACGGCCGCACCGACCTGCCGCACCTCTATGCCGCGGGCGAGGTCAGCCAGTCGGGGCTCCACGGCGCCAATCGCCTCGCCTCGAACTCGCTGCTCGAATGTTTCGTGTTCGGCGAGGCGGCGGCGAACCACATCGCGGCCAACTGGGGCGATCTCGCGCCGCCGCCGGCGATCCGCCCGTGGGACGAAAGCCGCGTCGCCGATTCGGACGAGGAAGTCGTCATCAAGCAGAACTGGACCGAGATCCGCCGCTTCATGTGGAACTATGTCGGCATCGTCCGCACCACCAAGCGGCTCGAGCGCGCCGCGCACCGCATCAAGATGCTGCGCGAGGAAGTGAACGACTATTACGGCCATTTCCGCGTCACGCCCGACCTGATCGAGCTGCGCAACCTGCTCGAAAGCGCCGACCTGATCGTCCGCTCGGCGCTGCACCGCAAGGAAAGCCGCGGGCTCCACTACACGCTCGACTATCCCGAAACGCACGGCGTCGCCGCCGACACGGTGCTGGTGCCGTGACCGTGCGCGGCGCGATCCTTGTCCGGGGCGCGGGCGTTGCGCCGTTCGTCGCATTTGCGGGGTCGTTCGTCGCATTTGCCGCGTCGCGGGTTTGTTCCGCCGTGCCCTGCGGCCCATGCTTCAGGGCATGGGCAAAAGGCCGGGTGCAGTGAATAAAGTCGTGGGTTTCTCGCCGATTGAGCGCGCGTTGACCGTCGCGGGGCTCGGGCCCGCGCTTCTGCTCGGATGTGCGGTGCACGAGGATGCGCGACTCGCCGCCTATCTGCCCGCCCCCACCTATGCCGCGCTGCTCCCGCTCCCCGCCTTCGCCGCGGCGCGTCCCGCTCCGCCCGCCCCGGCGGGCCTCGTCACCGGGCTCGATGCCGCGACGCGCGGTTTCGACGGCGTGTTCGGCGTCGCGGTGGTCAGCATCGACGACGGCTGGGTCGCCACCGCCGCGAGCGCACAGCGCCGCCTGCCGCAACAGAGCGTCAGCAAGCTGTGGGTCGCGCTCACCGTGCTCGACGCGGTCGATCGCGGCGAGCTGCGGCTCGACGATCCGCTCACCATCACCCGCGCCGATTTCACGCTGTTCCATCAGCCGGTGGCGGCGCTCGTCCGCGACGATCGCGGCTATACCAGCACCGTGGGCGAGATCATGCGCCGCGCGCTGACGATGAGCGACAATACCTGCAACGACAAGCTGCTGCGCCTCGTCGGCGGCCCCGATGCGGTCCGCGCCTTCATCGCGCGCAAGCAGCTCGGCGCGATCCGCTTCGGCCCGGGCGAAAAGCTGCTCCAGGCCGGCACCGCCGGGCTGGTGTGGAAACCCGAATATTCGATGGGCAACGCCTTTGCCGTCGCCCGTGCCCGCCTCGCGCCCGAGGTGCGGCGCGCCGCGCTCGACGCCTATGTCAAGGATCCGCCCGACGGCGCGGCGCCGGTCGCGATCGCCCAGGCGCTCGCCCGGCTCAAGCGCGGCGAGCTGCTCTCGGCGGGGTCGACCGCCTGGCTGATCGCGACGATGCAGAGCTCGCACACCGGGCGCCAGCGGCTG
Source organism: Pseudomonadota bacterium (assembly GCA_023426225.1). Taxonomy (GTDB): domain Bacteria; phylum Pseudomonadota; class Alphaproteobacteria; order Sphingomonadales; family Sphingomonadaceae; genus Sphingomonas. Next base: position 5,201 of record JAFABD010000071.1, read on the forward strand.
CGCGGCGCGGTGCCGCCGGGCTGGTTCTTCGGGCACAAGACCGGCACCGGGCAGGATCTCGGCGCGCGCACCGCGGGCTATAACGACGTCGGCGTGCTCACCGCGCCCGACGGCCGCTCCTATGCCGTGGTGGTGATGATCGGCGACACCCGCCGCCCGATCCCCGAGCGTCAGGCGCTGATGCAGCGCGTCGTCGGCGCGGTCGTCGCCAACCATTCGTCCTGACGCGCTGATCGCCGCCGCCCTGCGCGCGGGGGCGACAAGCCCTCTCGCCCGCCGCGCATCGCGCTGCTAAGCCCGGCGCGATGCCCAACCACCTCTATCTGGTCGACGGCTCGGGTTATATCTTCCGGGCCTATCACCGGCTTCCGCCGCTCACCAACCGGCACGGCGAGCCGGTGGGCGCCGTCTATGGCTATACGACGATGCTGTGGAAGCTCGCCGATGCGCTGCACAAGGCCGACGGGCCGACGCACATGGCGGTCATCCTCGACAAATCGTCCAAGACCTTCCGCAACGATCTCTACGATCGCTACAAGGCCAACCGGCCGCCGCCGCCCGAGGATCTGGTCCCCCAGTTCCCGATGATCCGCGACGCCACGCGCGCCTTCTCGCTGCCCTGCATCGAGGAGGCGGGGTGGGAGGCCGACGATCTGATCGCCTCCTATGCCAAGGCCGCGCTCGCCCAGGGCTGGCTCGTCACCGTCGTCAGCTCGGACAAGGATCTGATGCAGTTGATCGAGCCCGGGCTCGACCTCTACGACACGATGAACAACCGCCGCCTCGGCGCCGAGGCGGTGGTCGAGAAGTTCGGCGTCGGCCCCGACAAGCTCGGCGAGGTGCTCGCGCTGATGGGCGACAGCGTCGACAACGTCCCCGGCGTCCCCGGCATCGGGCCGAAGACGGCGGCCAAGCTCATCCAGGAATATGGCACGGTCGAGGGGGTGCTCGCCGCCGCCCCGACGATGAAGCCGTCCAAGATGCGCGAGAACCTGATCGCCAATGCCGATCTCGCGCGGCTGTCGCGCCGGCTCGTCACGCTCGCCTGCGACGTGCCGCTGCCGCACCCGCTCGAGGAAATGGTGCTTCAGGGCATCCCGGAGGCGCCGCTGCGCGCCTTTCTCGAACATCACGGCTTCAAGTCGCTCGTCAACCGCCTGTCGAGCGTCGCCGACGCGCCGGTCGAAAGCCCCCAGCCGGTGGCGCTCCCCGACGATCCGCCGTGTGACCATGACGGCTATGAAACCGTCGTCACGCTCGACGCGCTCGATCGCTGGATCGCCGATGCGACGCGGCAGGGCTTCGTCGCGGTCGATACCGAAACGACCGAGCTCGACGCGATGCGCGCCGGGCTGTGCGGCGTCAGCCTCGCGCTCGCGCCCAACCGCGCCTGCTACATCCCGCTCGCGCATGTCTCGACCGACATGTTCGCCGAACGCCCCGAACAGCTCGATCCCGACGCCGTGCTCGCGCGGCTCAAGCCGCTGCTCGAGGATCCGGCGGTGCTCAAGATCGGGCACAACCTCAAATACGACATGACCGTGCTGGGCCAGCGCGGCATCGCGGTCGCGCCGTATGACGACACGATCGTGATGAGCTTCGATCTCGATGCCGGGCTGCACGGGCACGGCATGGACGAACTCGCCGCGACGCACCTGTCGCACGCCTGCATCGCGTTCAAGGACGTGGTCGGCACCGGCAAGAAGGCGCTCGGCTTCCACGAGGTCGATCTGCGCGCCGCGACGCGCTACGCGGCCGAGGATGCCGATGTCACGCTGCGGCTGTGGCGCCGGTTCAAGCCGCGGCTGGCGTTCGAATCGGTCACGACGGTGTACGAGATGGTCGACCGTCCGCTCGTCGGCGTGATCGCGGGCATGGAGCGCGCGGGCGTCAAGGTCGATGCCGCCGCGCTCGCCCGGCTGTCGGAAAGCTTTTCGGGCCAGATCGCCGCGCTCGAGGCGCAGATCCACGAAATCGCCGGCTTCGCCTTCACCATCGGCAGCCCCAAGCAGCTCGGCGACGTGCTGTTCGAGAAAATGGGGATCAAGGGCGGGCGCAAGGGCAAGTCGGGCGTCTATTCGACCGACGTCAACGAGCTCGAACGCATTGCCGCCGACCGCGATTCGCCGGGGCGGGTGATGGCCGAAAAGGTGCTCGAATGGCGCCAGCTCACCAAGCTCAAATCGACCTATACCGACGCGCTCCAGGCCCAGATCAATCCCGATACCGGCCGCGTCCACACCAGCTACAGCCTCACCGGCGCGCAGACCGGGCGGCTGTCGTCGACCGATCCCAACCTCCAGAACATCCCGATCCGGACCGAGGTGGGGCGCCAGATCCGCGACGCCTTCGTGGCAGAGCCGGGCAACGTCATCCTCGCCGCCGACTATTCGCAGATCGAGCTGCGGCTGGCGGCGCACATCGCCGACGTGCCCGCGCTGCGCGAGGCGTTCGCGCGCGGCGACGACATCCACAGCATGACGGCGATGGAATTGTTCGGCGAGGTCAACCGCGACACGCGCGGCCGCGCCAAGACGATCAACTTCGCGATCCTCTACGGCATCTCGCGCTGGGGGCTGGCGGGGCGGCTCGACGTCACGCCCGACGAGGCGCAGGCGATGATCAACCGCTATTTCGAACGCTTTCCGGGGATCAACCGCTACATCGCCGACACGCTGCGCGAGGCCAAGGAACGCGGCTACACCACCACGCTGTTCGGGCGCAAAACGCATTTCCCGCGGCTCAAATCGTCCAATCCCAACGAACGCGCGGGCAGCGAGCGCGCCGCGATCAACGCGCCGATCCAGGGGACCAGCGCGGACATCATCAAGCGCGCGATGGTGCGCATGGGGCCGGCGCTGGCCGAAGCCGGGCTGCCCGACGTCCGCATGCTGCTCCAGGTGCATGACGAACTCGTGTTCGAACTGCCCGAGGCCGATGTCGCGCGCGCGCGCCCGATCATCGAGGCGGTGATGGCCGGTGCGGCCGAACCTGCGGTCCGGCTCAGCGTGCCGCTCGCGGTCGAAATCGGCGTCGGTCCCAGTTGGGGGGCGGCGCATTGATCGTCGGGTCGGCGGCGCGGCGGGAGTGCGTGCGTCCGTGAGCGAGGGGCAGGATATCCACACGCTCGCCAAGGGCGGGCGCACCAACATCCTCGGGTTCATCCTTCGCCTCGCGGCGCGGCTGCCCTTCCTGTTCATCGCCGGGCGCGCCTATGGGCCGGAAATCGTCGGCCGCTACGCGATCGTCGTGCTGGTGATCGAATTCGCCGCGCTGATCGCGACGCTCGGGCTCAAGCGCGGGCTGGCGCAGGCGCTCGCCGCGACCGACCGGCCGCACGCGCATGTCGTGTGGGACGCGATGGTGGTCGCGTTCCTCGGCTCGCTCGTCGCCAGCGCGGTGCTCATCCTCTTTCCCCAGGCGATGTATCCCAACAGCGAGGTGATGGGGCTCGAACGGCTGCTGCCGCTCGTCATCTTCGCCACGGCGGCGTCCGACGTCGCGCTCTCGGCGCTCGCCTATCGCCACAATATCGGCGCGGCGGTGACGGCGCGCGCGGTGATCGAACCCTGGACGATCAGCATCGGCGCATGGCTGTTCAGCTATGTCTCGTCGCGCGACGGGCTCATCATCGCCTATGTCGTGTCGATGACGGCGGCGCTGATCGCCTCGCTCGTGCCCTTCGTTCGCGAATTCGGGCTGCCGCACGGCTGGCGCCCGCGCCCGGCCGACATCGCCGCGCTCGCGCGCCGCAACGCGCCGCTCGCGGGGGCCGATGCGATCGAATGGGCGACGCGCAACGTCGATCGCTTCATCCTCGGGCTGCTCTTCGCGCCGGGGGTGGTCGGCGTCTATTACATGGCGCAGCAGGTCGCCTCGGTGCCGCAACGGCTCAAGTCCAGCTTCGACCCGATCCTCGGCCCGGTCATCACCCAGAGCCTCGCGGTCGGCGACCGCAAGGCGGTGGCGCGCCAGGTGCGCCAGGTCGGCTTCTGGATCACCAGCGCCCAGGCGGGGCTGTTCGTCGTGTTCGCGATTCCGGCGGAGGGGATCATGGGGCTGCTCGGCCCCGAATTCGTCGTCGGCGCGGGGGCGCTGTGCGTGCTGCTCGCGGCAGAGATGTTCGCGTCGACCGGCGCGGTGTGCGAAAGCGCGCTCGTCTATATCGCGCGGCATCGCAACCTCGTCATCTCGGTCGCGGTGCTGATGCTCCAGGTGGCGCTCAGCTTCGTGTTCGTGTTCGCCGCGCGCGGCTTCGGCTGGCCCGAACCGTGGCAGGCGGCGGGGCCGGCGCTCGCGCTCGCAGTGTCGCTCACGATCGGGTCGGCGGCCAAGGCGCTGCTGCTGCGCCGGCTGCTTGGCGCGGCGGTGGCGACGGTGCGGCCCAGCTTCTTCGCCGCGATCGCGATCGCCGCGCTCGTCGGCGCGGCCTTCACCACGCTCGCGCCGCGCTACGAATGGGCCGAACTGACGTTCGGCATCCCGGCGATCCTCGTCACCTATCTGTTCGTGATGATCCGCTTCGGCTTCGGCCCCGCCGACCGCGCGCTCTTCCGCCGCATGCCGCGCCCCGAAGACCCGGCCTGACCCGCCCCGCGCGCGCGGATCGGCGCGCGCGGGACCGTTTCGGCGCTAGAACAGCCGGCCGCCGTTGGGCACCGGCTGCGACGGCTGCACCAGCACGACCTTGCCCTCGGCGTCGGGAAAGCCCAGCGTCAGCACCTCGGACATCGTCTTGCCGATCTGGCGCGGCGGGAAGTTGACGACCGCGGCCACCTGGCGGCCGGGCAGTTCCTCCAGCGTGTAATTCTCGGTGATCTGCGCCGACGACCGCTTGATGCCGATCACCGGGCCGAAATCGATCGCCAGCCGATAGGCGGGCTTGCGCGCCTCGGGAAAGGGCAGCGCCTCGACGATCGTGCCGACGCGGATGTCGACGGCCAGGAAATCGTCAAAGGCGATCTGCGGCGCGGCCTCGGCGGCCGGGTCGTGGTGGACGTGCATGGATTGCCGGCTCCTTGCGGCTCGACTGGACGGGAACGTGCCCCCGCCGGGCGGACGGGCGGGAACGCGGCGCCCAGCATCGGGGTTGGTTGCGGCAAGTCAAGTCCGTTCAAGGAGTTGTGCCATGCCCGCCAGATCCGCCGCCCAGCAAAAGGCCGCCGGGGCCGCCTTGTCCGCCAAGCGGGGCGACACCCCGCGCGGCAAGCTCAGGGGCGCCTCGAAGCAGATGGTCGATTCGATGAGCGAAAAGGAACTCGAATCGCTCGCCCACACCCGTCGCAAGGGCAAGCCCGAGCATGTGAAGGATTGAGGCGCGGGGGGCGATTTCCTACGCCGTCACCGCGTTCCGCCGAACGGCGCGATTGCGCGCGTTCATGGCGGTTTTCGTCGTCCGATTGCCGCCGAACGGCGCCGATTGCGCGCGGAATGCGGCTTTCGTCCCGCCGTTGACAGCCCTCGCGGCTTGCGAAAAGACGGGCCGATGGGCGAGATCAAGCTGCATCCGAGCTGGCGCGCGCCGCTCCAGGACGAATTCGACAGCCCGTACATGGCGGCGCTGCGTTCCTTCCTGCTGGCCGAAAAAAGCGAGGGAAAACGGATATTTCCGGCCGGAAGCGAGTGGTTTCGCGCGCTCGACCTGACCCCGCTCGACCGGGTGCGCGTGGTGATCCTCGGCCAGGATCCCTATCATGGCGAGGGCCAGGCGCACGGGCTGTGCTTCTCGGTGCGCCCCGGCACCCGCATCCCGCCGAGCCTGGTCAATATCTACAAGGAGTTGCAGGCCGATCTTGGCATACCCCCGGCGCGCCACGGCTTCCTCGAACCCTGGGCCCGCCAGGGGGTTCTCCTCCTCAATTCTGTCCTCACCGTCCGGATGGGCGCCGCCGCCTCGCACCAGGGCCGCGGCTGGGAACGCTTCACCGACGCGGTGATCCGCCTCGTCAACGCCCGCCCCGAACCCGTCGTGTTCATGCTCTGGGGCAGCTACGCGCAGAAAAAGGCGGCTTTCGTCGATTCGATCGACCGCAGCGGCCGTCATCTGGTGCTCAAGGCCCCGCATCCCTCGCCCTTGTCGGCGCATTCGGGCTTCTTCGGCTGCCGCCATTTTTCAAAGGCGAACGCCTTTCTCGAGAGTATCGGCCAACCGCCGATCGACTGGGCGCTGCCCGCCGATCCCATGGGATGACATCGCCTTCGCGGCTGTGCTAGCCTCAAGTAAAACAGAGGGATATCATCCGTGATGCGCAAGTCTTTGGGTGTATTGACCAGTCTCGCCATGGTCCTTTCCGCGTGCAGCGGGGGCGGCGGCAGCAGTGGCAATACGGCTATTCCCGGCGGTACGGGCGGTTCGAATACGCCCGGCGGCACCGCAACGCCGACGCCCACCGCCGGCTGTACGCTGCGCGAACGCCAGGACTGGGTCACCGCGCAGATGCGCGAATGGTATCTCTTCCCCGATACGCTTCCCGCCAATCCCAATCCGGGCGCCTATTCGAACGTCAGCGACTATCTCGATTCGCTCACCGCTACCGCGCGTGGGCAGAACAAGGATCGCTACTTCACCTATCTGACCTCGATCGCCGAAGAGAATGCCTATTACAATTCGGGCGCCAGCGCCGGCTTTGGCTTCCGCCTCGCCTCGGACGCGACCGGCCGCCGCGTCTTCGTGATCGAAAGCTATGAGGACACGCCGGCGCTTCGGGCCGGGGTCGACCGCGGCGCCGAAATCGTCGCGATCGGCACCAGCGCCGGAACGATGCGCACCGTCAGCGACATCGTGTCGCGCGAGGGGCTCGACGGCGTCACCAACGCGCTGGGGCCGTCGACGGTGGGAACGACGCGCGTGCTGCGCATCACGGACGCCACGGGCACGCGCGACGTCACCCTCGCCAAGGCCGATTACGCGATCAGCCCGGTCTCGAACCGCTATGGCGCGCGCATCCTCGACAATGGCGGGACCAAGGTTGGCTATGTCAACCTGCGCACCTTCATTTCCACAGCCGACCCGCAGCTGCGCGACGCATTCGCCAATTTCCGCGCCAATGGCGTGACCCAGGTGATCGTCGACCTGCGCTACAATGGCGGTGGGCTGCTTTCGATCGCCGAACTGATGGGCGACCTGATGAGCGGCGGCCGCAGCGCCGGCGACATTTTCGACTATGTCTCGTTCCGCCCCGAAAAGACCAGCGAGAACAGCAGCCACAGCTTCCAGGCGCTGCCCCAGTCGATCGCCCCGACCCGCATCGCGTTCATCGGCACCGGCGCGTCGGCTTCGGCGAGCGAACTCGTCATCAACGCGTTCGTCCCCTATCTGCACAGCAACGCCGCGCTGATCGGCACCAACACCTATGGCAAGCCGGTCGGACAGATCGCGATCGATCGCAGTGCGTGCGACGACCGGCTGCGCGTCATCGCCTTTTCGCTCCAGAATGCGGCGCGCGTCGGTGACTATTACAACGGCCTGGCGAACAAGGTCGAGGCGAGCTGCCAGGCGGCGGACGATCTCGGCTATCCGCTCGGCGACCCGCGCGAGGCTTCGGTCAGGAGCGCGCTCGACTTCCTTGCCGGGCGCAGCTGCACGCCGATCACGGCAAGCGCCGCCGAGGCGGGTGGCCGTTCGGCGCAGTCGACCAAGCTCAGCTTTGCCGAGCGCGTGTTGCTGATGCCGACGCGACCGGCACCGGTGCAGCGTGAGGCCCCCGGCACCTTCTGAGGCGCTCAACCTCGCCGCCGGACGCGTCATTCGGATGTCCGGCGGCGACGATTCGTCACCCCACCCGTTGCGCGTGATTCGCGCGGTGCGTAAGGACGGAGGCCATGTCTCAGGTCCGCATCGCCCCTTCGATCCTTTCGGCCGATTTTGCCCGGCTTGGCGAGGAAATCCGTGCCATCGACGCCGCGGGTGCCGACTGGATCCATGTCGACGTGATGGACGGCCATTTCGTTCCCAACATCACCATCGGCCCGGCGGTGATCAAGGCGCTGCGCCCGCACACCGCCAAGCCGTTCGACGTCCATCTGATGATCGCTCCGGTCGATCCGCTGCTCGCCGCCTTTGCCGATGCGGGCGCGGATACGATTTCGGTCCACCCTGAGGCCGGGCCGCATCTGCACCGCACGCTTCAGACGATCCGTGCGCTCGGCAAGCGTGCCGGCGTCGTGCTCAACCCGGCGACGCCGGTCGATGCGGTCGCGCATGTGCTCGACCTTGTCGACCTGATCCTGGTGATGAGCGTCAACCCGGGCTTCGGCGGACAGAAGTTCATCGCCAGCCAGCTTCCCAAGATCGCGACGCTGCGCCGGATGATCGAAGCAACCGGGCGTGCGATCGACCTCGAGGTCGACGGCGGTGTCGACCGCACGACAGCGCCGCAGGTGATCGCCGCGGGCGCCGATGCGCTGGTGGCCGGGACCGCGACCTTCCAGGGCGGCCCCGACTGTTATGCCGACAATATCGCCGCACTGCGTGCCGGATGACCGATAACGCCCGCGGCCCCGCCGCCGACGGGGTCGAGGAAGGCAAGCGGCTGATCCGCGTCGCCGGCGAGCGGGGCATCAGCCTTGCCGAGCGGCTGGCGCGCCATTTCGAACGGCTCGCCTGGTTGACGCCGCTGCCGGCGATGCGGCTGCGCGGCCGCCACCCGCTGAAGCTGATCGCGGTTCCCGACGACCCCTTCCTCGGCGACCTCGACGGCGGCAACGCGCTGCTCGACGGCGTGATCTGGCATCAGGGCGAAGAGCGGAGCCTCGCGACGCTCGATTTCGCGCGGCCCGACTGGTCAGCGCGCTTCGACGATTATCTTCAGGGCTTCGGCTGGCTTCGCGACCTGTCGAGCGTGACCACGCGTGCGGTCGGGGTGCCGATCGCCGAGGCAATCATGCAGCGCTGGCTCGCCGTGCACGGCGAAAAGGTCAGCGAGGCGGCGTGGCGGCCCGAATATTGCGGCCGGCGACTGCTCGCCTGGACGGCGCACGCGCCGTTGATCCTTTCGAGCAGCGACCTGGTCTATCGTTCGTCGCTGATGCACGCGCTCGCCCGGACCGCGCGGCATCTCGACCGGAGCTGGGAGCGGGCCCCGATCGGTGCCCCGCGGCTGGCCGCGGCGGCCGGGGTGGTGGTGGCCGGGCTGGTGCTGCCGGGCGGCGACGCGCGCCGGTCCGCCCATGAAGCCGTGCTGCGCCGCGCGATCGAGCAGTCGGTGTTCGAGGAAGGGGGCGTCGTCTCGCGCGCACCCGATGCGCAGGTCGAGGCGATCCAGCTGCTCACGCTCGTCGCCGAAACCTATGCCGCGCGGCGCGCCGAACTCCCCGAGTTCATCGAGGCGACGCGCACGCGGCTGGTGAGCGCGCTGCTGGGGCTGTGCCATGCCGATCACGGGCTTTCGAGCTGGCAGGGTGCCGCACCGCTCGATGCCGAGCGGATCGGCCAGATCGTCGAGGCCAGCGGCGTGCGTACCCGGCCGCTCAAGCAGTCGCGCGAATGGGGCTATCAGCGGCTGTCTGCCGCCAAGACGGTCGCCGTCCTCGACGGCGCGCCGCCGCCGCTGGCGCGGCTGATCGCCGGGGGCTGCGCCTCGACACTGGCGTTCGAGCTTTCCGACGGTCCCGACCGGATCGTCGTCAACTGCGGCGGCGGGCGTGCCGCCGATGCGCGGATGCCGGCGGCGCTCGCCAAGGCGCTGCGGGCGAGTGCCGCGCATTCGACGCTGGTGCTGCACGACACCAATTCGACCGCGATCCATGCCGACGGCACGCTGGGGCGCGGCGTCACCGAGGTCGAGGTCTCGCGCGTCGAGGCCGACAATGCCAGCCGGATCGAGGCCAGCCACGACGGCTATGCCCGGCGGTTCGGCTTCGTCCATCGCCGGTTGCTCGCGCTGTCGCACGACGGGCGCGACCTGCGCGGCGAGGACATGCTGTTGCCGGTCGGCAAGCGCCGCCAGAAGGGCAGCCAGCCCTTTGCCGCGCGCTTCCACCTGCATCCCGGGGTCGAAGCGACGCCGACCGCCGACGGCCAGGCGGCGATCCTTCGCACCGCGAGCGGGCAACTGTGGCAGTTCCGCGCGCGCGGCGGCACGCTGGCGATCGAGGAAAGCCTGTGGATCGACCCCGACGGCCAGCCGCTGGTCAGCCAGCAGCTTGTCATCAACGGCGAGACTCCGCCGGGCGGCGCCACGGTGAGCTGGATCTTCCACCGCGGCAAGTGATGCCCGCGCATGCGGGACCGACGCACTTTGGACTTGCCGTGGCCGCGCCGATTCGGGATGGGGGCGGGCCATGGACCAGGTAACGATCAAGCGCGCCCTTCTCTCGGTCTCTGACAAGACCGGGATCGTCGAACTCGGACAGGCGCTCGCCGCGCTCGGAGTCGAACTCGTTTCGACCGGGGGCACCGCCACCGCGCTCCGCAATGCGGGGCTTACGGTGCGCGACATTTCGGACCTCACCGGCTTTCCGGAGATGATGGACGGGCGCGTCAAGACGCTGCACCCGATCGTCCATGGCGGGTTGCTGGCGGTGCGCGACAATGCCGAGCATGTCGCGGCGATGGCAGCGCACGGGATCGGCGCGATCGACCTGGTGGTCGTCAACCTCTATCCGTTCCAGCAGACCGTGGCGCGCGGCGCCGAGCGCGACGAGATCATCGAGAATATCGACATCGGCGGGCCTTCGATGGTCCGTTCGGCGGCCAAGAACCACGATTCGGTCGCGATCGTCACCGACCCGGCCGACTATGCGCTGGTGATGACCGGCACGACGACGCTGGCCGACCGCCGCCGGCTCGCCGCCAAGGCCTATGCCGCCACCGCCGCCTATGACGCGGCGATCGCGAGCTGGTTCGCCTTTGCCGACCAGGGCGAGGCGTTTCCCGCCACGCTGCCCGTCGCGCTCACCCGCGCCCAGACGCTGCGCTATGGCGAGAACCCGCACCAGTCGGCCGCGCTCTACCTGCCGCAGGGCGGCGCGCGCGGCATCGCCCAGGCCGAGCAGCTTCAGGGCAAGGAACTGAGCTACAACAACTATAACGACGCCGACGCGGCGCTGGAGCTGGTCAGCGAGTTCCGCGACGGCCCGCCGACCGTGGTGATCGTCAAGCACGCCAATCCGTGCGGCGTGGCGACCGGCGCGACGTTGCTCGAAGCCTATCAGGCGGCGCTGGCGTGCGATTCGGTATCGGCGTTCGGCGGCATCATCGCGGTCAACCGCAAGCTCGACCGCGAGACCGCCGAGGCGATCGCGGGCATCTTTACCGAAGTCGTCGCGGCGCCCGATGCCGATGACGACGCGCGCGCGGTGTTCGCGGCGAAGAAGAACCTGCGCCTGCTGCTGACGGGTGAGCTGCCCGATCCGGCGCGGCCCGGGCTGATGCTCAAGTCGATCGCGGGCGGGATGCTCGTCCAGTCGCGCGACAACGGCCGCGTGACGCGCGACCAGCTGAAGGTCGTCACCAAGCGCGCGCCGACCGAGCAGGAGCTTGCCGACTGCCTGTTCGCATGGACGGTGGCCAAGCACGTCAAGTCGAACGCGATCGTCTATGCCAAGGACGGCAGCACCGCCGGGATCGGCGCGGGCCAGATGAACCGGCTGGAAAGCGCGCGCATCGCGGCGTGGAAGGCGAAGGACGCCGCCGAAAAGGCCGGATGGACGACGCCGCGGACGATCGGTTCGGCGGTGGCGTCGGACGCGTTCTTCCCCTTTGCCGACGGGCTGCTCGCCGCGGTCGAGGCGGGGGCCACCGCGGTGATCCAGCCGGGCGGGTCGATCCGCGACGAGGAAGTCATCGCCGCCGCCGATGCGGCCGGGCTGGCGATGGTGTTCACGGGGATGCGCCACTTCCGCCATTGAGGCCGGGGCGCCGCGCGGCGTCCGGCAGCGTGAGCGGATCGAAAAGGCGTCGGGGCGCAGGCCCCGGCGCCTTTTTCGCGGCTTGCGGGCGGGGTCGCGGCCCCTGAAGCTTTTCGGGCGCGAATGCGGCGAAGTTTATGAAGTTTAGGGTCTCCGCGCGTGAGCCGGCCAAGCGGCGCGGCGCACGCAGGCGCGCGTTCGGAGGAAACGGACGGCGTCAAAGAGCGGTCCGGAACATATGGGGATCGTGCCCGTGCCCACAAGGCCGCGCCGGCGCGGGTCCGCCGCGATCAGTCGGCGAGCCCGCCCGCCATTTCGAGCAGCACCGCCCATTCCTCGGCGCGGACCGGCGTGACCGACAGCCGCGACTGACGCAGCATTTCGAGCGTCGCGAGCCGGGGTTCGGCCTTGATGTCGGCGAGCGGCACCGCGCGCACGAGCCGGGCGACGGGGCGCACCGCGACGCTGGCCCATTTGCCGTCGTCGCCGTCGGGTTGCCACGCGCGCGTGATTTCCATCACGCCGACCGCGGCCTTTTCCTTGTTCGAATGGTAGAAGATCGCCTGGTCGCCCGGCTGCATCGTCTTGAGGAAGTTGCGCGCGGTATAGTTGCGCACCCCGTTCCATTCGGTCGCACCCTCGCGGATGAGATCGTCCCAGCCATAGACATCGGGTTCGGAGCGCAGGATCCAGTATTGCATCGCCGCGAGCGATACCCGCACCCGCCCCCCGATTTCAATCCGGCTGGTGGCGCCGCGCGCAGGCGCAGCGGGCGCGGCGGGGCGATGTGCGACTTGCCAGCGGCGCGCGTTGGCGGCAAAGGCGCGGGGCATGAGCGATACCCCTCCCGACCGCCTGTCGGTCAACCCGAAGAGCCCCTTTTATGACGAAGCGCTGCTCCAGCGCGGCGTCGGCATCCGCTTCAAGGGCGCGGAGCGGCACGATGTCGAGGAATATTGCATTTCCGAAGGCTGGGTGCGCGTCGCGCTGGGCAAGAAGGTGGATCGCAAGGGCCAGCCGCTGACCGTCAAGCTGAACGGCCCGGTCGAGGCATGGTTCGAACACGCCGCCGACACCACCACCGACGAGGGCGCCGAGGGC
>JAFABD010000116.1 GCA_023426225.1 Pseudomonadota bacterium
ACCTATGACACCGCCGGTCCCGGCGGCGCGGTGGCGGCGGCGCAGGCCGCGATCGCCGACGGCAACCGGCTGATCCTGGGGCCGCTGCTCGCCGAGGAGGCGCGCGACGTCGCCCCCGTGGCGCGCGCGGCGCGCGTCCCCGTGCTGAGCTTTTCGAACGACGCCAGCGTCGCGGGCGACGGCACCTATATCCTGGGCTATGTCCCCAGCCAGTCGATCGAGCGCGTGGTGAACTATGCGCGCGGTACCGGCATCACGCGCTTTGCCGGGCTGGTGCCGAGCGGGCTTTACGGCGAGCGCGCGTCGACCGCGCTGCTGCGTTCGGTGGAGGATGTGGGCGGCAAGGTGCTCGCGCTCGAGACCTATGACGGCCGGCCCGGCGCGCTGGCGACCGCGGCGGCGCGGATCGGGCGCGTGCCCTATCAGGCGGTGCTTGTCGCCGGGAGCGGCGGCAGCGCGGTGGCGGCGGTGCCCGCGATCCGCCGGTCGGCGCCGGGCAAGGCGGCCAAGCTGCTCGGCACCGAATTGTGGAACACCGATTCGGCGATCGGCAGCCATGCGGTGCTCAACGGCGCCTGGTTCGCGAGCGTGCCCAACAATTATTACCGCCAATATGCGGTCAAATATCGCGCGCGGTTCGGCACCGCGCCCTATCGGCTGTCGACGATGGGCTATGACGCGGTGCTGCTGAGCGTCCGCATCGCGCTCGACTGGCGGCCGGGGACGGCATTCCCCGAGCGGCGGCTGACCGATCCCGACGGCTTTGCCGGGCTCGACGGCGCGTTCCGCTTCGGCCGCGACGGCGTGGCCGAGCGCGCGCTGGAGGTGCAGGAGATCCGCGGCGGCACCACCGTCCCCGTCTCGCCCGCGCCGACGCGCTTCGACGGGCGCTGAGCGACCGCGCGGGCGCTGCGGGGCGGCCGGTTGTTCGTTGCGGCCGGTCGGGCGTCAGCGCGGACCGGATGCCCTTTCGGGGAAGAAGCTGGGTCCCGGGTCGAGCCCGGGGCGACGTTGGGTTTGTCGGGCCGGGTGGTGCGTGGGCGCGGGCGCTCGGAGCTGGGCCCCGGGTCGAGCCCGGGGCGACGATGGGTTTGTCGGGTCGGTGGTACGGGGCGGCGGCGGGGTCAGGCGTCGGTGAGGACGAGTTCGCGCAGGATCGCCTCGAGCACCGGCATCCCGGCTTCGGTGACGCGCAGCCGGCCGCCGTCGTGCGTGACGAGGCCGTGCGCGGCGAGGCGGTCGGTCGCGGCGGCGTCGATCGGGGCGGTGCCGTTGCCGAGCGCGGCGATGCGGGCGAGGTCGATCCCCTCGCCGAGACGCAGCCCCATCAGCACCGCCTCGATCCCGCGTTCGGCGGGGGCGAGCGGCGTCGTTTCCTGGATGCCGTGGCCGTTGCTGCCGACCGCGGCGAGCCAGTTTTCGGGCTTGCGATGGCGCAGCGTCGCCGCGCCGCCGCGGCGGCCATGCGCGCCGGGGCCGACCCCGGCATAGTCGCCATAGCGCCAATAGGTGAGGTTGTGGCGGCTTTCGGCGCCGGGCCGCGCGTGGTTCGACACCTCATAGGAGGGAAGCCCAGCGGCGGCAGTGCGCGCGCGCGTATATTCGAACAGCTCGGCGGCGAGATCGGGATCGAACGGCGCCAGCTCGCCGCGTTCGGCGAGCGTCGCGAAGCGCGTGCCGGGCTCGATCGTGAGCTGGTAGAGCGAGAGATGCTCGGTCCCGAAGCCGAGCGCGCGGTCGAGCTCTGCCGCCCATGCCGCGCGCGTCTGCCCCGGCCGCGCATAGATGAGGTCGAAGCTGACGCGCGCGAAACAGGTCTGGGCGGTGGCGAGCGCCGCCAGCCCCTCGGCAACGCCGTGCGCGCGCCCGAGAAACGCCAGCGCGGCATCGTCGAGCGCCTGGAGCCCCAGCGAGACGCGGTTGACCCCGGCCGCGGCGAGCCCGGCGAAGCGCGCCGCCTCGACCGACGAGGGATTGGCCTCGAGCGTGATCTCGATGTCGTCGGCGAAGCGCCAGTGGCGCGCCGCCGCGTCGATGATCGCCGCGACCGTGGCGGGCGCCATCAGCGAGGGCGTGCCGCCGCCGAAGAAGATCGACCCCAGCCGCCGCCCCGGCAGCGCCGCCGCCTCATGCGCGAGATCGGCGAGCAGCGCGGCGCGCCACGCCGCCTCGTCGATTTCGGCGCGGACATGGCTGTTGAAATCGCAATAGGGGCATTTCGAGACGCAGAACGGCCAATGGACGTAGAGCGCGAGCGCGTCGGGGGAAGGGGCGGTCATCGGCACCGGGAAAGCAGGGGGGCTGGAGCGGGTAACGGGAATCGAACCCGTGTATTCAGCTTGGAAGGCTGCTGCACTACCATTGTGCTATACCCGCCCGACCGGCCCGGGGGCTGCCCGGCGGCGGCGTTCGCCGCGAGCGAAATCGGCGAGTGCCACAAGATCGCGGGTCGGGTCAACCGGTTGCGGCGCATCATCTGCTGCGCAGGCGTTTGCCGTGCCGTGCCGTGCCGTGCCGTGCCGCGGGCGCGCAGGCGGCGCGGCGCAGGTCGTGGGCAGGGCGTGCGCGGCCCGGCGCAAAGGGGCTTGTCGGCGGCGGCGATTCGGATAGCCTCGCGCTTCGTACCGCCGCTGGGCGGTCGTGGTGGGAAGATGCGCCATGTCGTTTTCTTCGTCCGGCATTTCGACCGATCGCGCGTCGCCGGGGCGCCGAATCGCCCCCTGGGCCGCCGGTGCGACGGCCGCCCCCGAGTCCCGACCCGAGCCCCGACCCGAGCCCGCGCTGCCGCGGCTGCTGACGATCGGCGCGCCCGACGCGGTGGTGCCGCGC
This sequence comes from Pseudomonadota bacterium, assembly GCA_023426225.1. Taxonomy (GTDB): domain Bacteria; phylum Pseudomonadota; class Alphaproteobacteria; order Sphingomonadales; family Sphingomonadaceae; genus Sphingomonas. The sequence goes on from JAFABD010000116.1 coordinate 2,830, forward strand.
GCGTGG
>JAFABD010000178.1 GCA_023426225.1 Pseudomonadota bacterium
GTCGTGCGCCGCCTCGTCGATCCGCCCGGCCGGACCGGCGCCGGGCAAGGCGCCGGCGGGCACAAGGGTCGCGGGCACGAAGGCGGCGGGAACAAGGGCCGCGGGAACCGTGGCGGGAACGGGCATCGTTCCGGCCGCCCCGGCGGCGGGGCCATGGGCACCCGCCGGCGAAGCGGTCGCCAGCGCAGCGAACGCGCCGACGCCGAACAACAGGCGTTTGAGCATCGAATCCTCCCTGAACAGCAACGCGCGAACCGAGGGGGCGCCGACGGTCGCTGCCGTCGCGTCAGGAATTGCGACGCAGTTTACCACGACCGGGGCGACGATGCACCGTCACGCCGCATCCGAAACGAACCCGTCCCCGCCCGCGCGCGCCGACCTGCTCCGAAACCGATCGAAACGCCGCCGCTGCGACGGCGGGGGCGCGGGGAAATACGGGATGTTGCCCGAATGCCACAAACTACGACCGGAATGTTTCTGACAACGCTTACCCTGTTTACACTTCATTACAAGAACGCCATTCGCGGCAACATTCAAAGCTCTTCACGGGCTGCGGGGAGAAGCAGGCGGGATACCGGCCGATCGCGGGCGCGGACCGCCTCAGGGAGTCTAAAATAGATGAAGCTTGTTCAAACGACGGCGGCCTCGCTGCGCTACGGCATTTCGCTCGCCGCGCTGCTCAGCGCATTCGCCGCGCCTGCCCATGCGCAGACCGCGCCGGCGTCGGCCACCGAGGATACCGCCAAGCAGCAGCCGGCGGACGCCCAGTCGGGTCAGACCCCCGGCAGCGAAATCGTCGTCACCGGTACGCTGTTCCACAATTCGAACGCCACCTCGATGTCGCCGCTGACCGTGCTGTCGGCCGAAACGCTCGAGCGTTCGAACATCACCACGGTCAACGACGCGATCCGCTCGGTCTCGGCTGACAGCGCCGGCTCGATCTCGACCGGCTTCCGCAACGGCTTCTCGGCGGGCGGCGCGGCGGTTTCGCTCCGCGGTATCGGTGTGTCGTCGACGGTCGTGCTGATCGACGGCCTGCGCTCGGCCAATTTCCCGCTGAACGACGACGGCCACAACGCCTATGTCGACCTCAACTCGATCCCGTTCAGCATCGTCGACAATGTCCAGGTGCTCAAGGACGGCGCCTCATCGACCTACGGCGCCGATGCGATCGGCGGCGTGGTCAACCTGATCACCAAGAAGCAGTTCAAGGGGCTTGAGGGCTCCGCGCAGGGCGGCACCACCGAAAAGGGTGACGGTTCGCGCTACCGGGCGACGCTCACCGCCGGCTGGCTTCGGCGACTATCAGGCGCAGGGGTGGAACTTCTACCTCAACGGCGAATATACCTATGACGGGTACATCACCAACAACTCGCGCGGTTATCCGTTCAACACGCTCGACCTTACGCCGAGCGGGCTGACCGATCGCAACCGCAACGACGACTCGCTCACCACCCCCAACCCGCAGGCCGTCGTCACCCGCGTGACGCAGACCGATCTCAACAACCCGCTCGCGGGCATGGTCGGCACGCCGCTCACCAACCAGTATCAGCTGCTCAACCCGAATAGCTGCCCCTACGGCACCTTCACGGTGACCAGCGGCGCGGCTCAGGGCACCGGCTGCAAGCACAACCTGCCCGACGAATACAGCATCATCCAGCCGAAGCAGCAGCGCTATTCGGCCACCGGCCGCCTCAGCGTGCGCCTGAGCGACAATATCGAGGCCTATGCCACCGGCAGCTTCTCGCGCTCGGAAGTGAGCATCAAGGGAACGCCGTCGGGCATCCGCCAGACGCAGCCCTTCGGCGGCTCGCCGGCCACCGCGTCGAGCAGCCCGGGCATCGTGCTGCCGGTCTATGTCTGCGCGGCCGGCACCAACTGCGCGACCGCAGCCGATCGGCGCCTCAACCCGAACAACCCCTATGCCCAGGCCTATGCGGCGACGCCGGACCAGGGCGCGGCCCGCATCTATTATCTGTTCGGCGACATCCCGGCCGGCAGCGACCGTTACGTCAACGTCTATCGCGCGACTGCGGGCGTGTCGGGCACCTTCGGCGACGGCTTCGGCTTCCGCGTCGACGGCGTCTATGCACGCGACGATTTCAGCGTGACCCAGCATGGCTTCATCAACATCCAGGGCCTGCTGCGCGCGATCAGCACGGGCGCGTACAACTTCGTCAATCCGGAACAGAACAGCGCGGCCGTCCGCAACCAGATCTCGCCGGACGTGACCACGCCGTCCTATTCGACGACGGCGACGCTCGACGCCTCGATCACCAAGGCGCTGATGCAGCTCCCGGGCGGCGACCTCAACCTCGCGGTCGGCGGCCAGGTGCGCCGCGAGACGCTGCTCAACCGCAACCAGAACGCGAGCCTCGCCTTCTACGGCCTCAACACTTCGTCGGCGACCGGCCGCCACACCGTGGCCGCCGCCTTCTTCGAGATCGATGCGCCGATCGTCCAGCAGCTCAACCTGAACGTGTCGGGCCGCTACGACCATTATTCGGAAGGCTATAACCACTTCTCGCCCAAGCTGGCGCTGATGTTCACGCCGATCCCGCAGGTCGCGCTGCGCGGCACCTATTCGGAAGGATTCCGGGCGCCGACCTTCGCCGAAAGCAACCCGGCGAGCAGCTATGCCGGCTTCTCGTCGTTCACGCCGCCGGCCAGCTTCGTCGCGGCGCACCCCGGCAACGCGGCCTATACCACCAGCTACAATATCGGCAGCGGTGCGACGGGTAATCCCAATGTGGCGCCGGAAACGTCGCGCAGCCTCACGCTGGGGGCGATCTTCAAGCCGACCAACTGGTTCAGCCTGACGGTCGACTATTACAACATCAAGAAGTCGAACCTGATCGTCAGCGGACCGCTGCGCGCCCAGGCGATTGCCGCCTATTACGCACAGACCAACGCAACGGCGGGCTGCGCCGCGCTCGCCGCCGTGGGTCCGGGCTATTCGTGCAACGTCGTCGACGCGCCCGACCCCAGCAACCCCAACGCGCTGCCCCGCCTGCTCGTGTTCAACGTGCCGTTCGTCAACGCCAACTATCAGGTCAGCTCGGGCATCGACGTCCAGGCGACCGCGCGGATCCCGATCAGCGAGGGCGTGCGCTTCACCAGCCGGCTCGAAGTGACCGATGTCTTCCGGCTCGATCTGGTCACGCCGGCGGGCGTCGTTCAGAAGTACGCCGGTACGCTCGGGCCGTACGAACTGTCGTCGGGCGGCGGTACGCCGCGCATCCGCGGCAACTGGCAGAACACGCTCGAATACGGTCCCTACACGCTGACCGCGACCGCCTATTATGTCGGCCGGATCAAGCAGGTGGCGGCCGAAGAGATCACGCCGGTCAACGGGGTGATCGACCTGTCGTGCAAGAACTCGCTGGCGCCGGGGCAGACCGGGCCGAACCAGTGCTATGTTCGCCCGTTCCTGTATTTCGACCTCAATGCCAGCGTCGAAGTGAACAAGCAGTTCCGCTTCTTCGTCAACGTCCAGAACCTGTTCAACGTGCGCGCGCCGCTCGCTGCGGGCGCCTATACCAGCAACCCGAACTATCTCAGCAGCTGGCACTATACCGGCCTCGTCGGCCGCAACTTCGCTGCCGGCGCCAAGTTCAACTTCTGACGTTCGATCGAACGACCTTGTCGGGGGCGGCCTTCGGGCCGCCCTTTTTTTTGCCTGTCGCAGCGGCGATCGTCGGGCGCGTGACCGTCCGCGCGTGTTGCTCAGCGACCCGACACCGCCCGCCCCCGCAGACAGGTGGCACATGCCGCCCCCGCTCCCTATCTGGGCTCTGGCATCCTCGTCAGAACAAAGCTAGAACCCTCTTCCATGGCACTCACCACCATTTCGGTCCGCGGCGCGCGCGAGCATAATCTCAAGGGCGTCGACATCGACATTCCCCGCGACACGCTGACGGTGATCACCGGGCTGTCGGGCTCGGGCAAGTCGAGCCTCGCCTTCGATACCATCTATGCCGAGGGGCAGCGGCGCTATGTCGAGTCGCTCTCGGCCTATGCGCGCCAGTTCCTCGAGCTGATGCAGAAGCCCAATGTCGAGCATATCGAGGGCCTCTCCCCCGCCATCTCGATCGAGCAGAAGACCACCAGCCGCAACCCGCGCTCGACGGTGGCGACGGTCACCGAGATCTACGATTACATGCGCCTGCTCTGGGCGCGGGTGGGCGTGCCCTATTCCCCCGCCACCGGGCTGCCGATCAGCGCGCAGACCGTCAGCCAGATGGTCGACCGCGTGCTGGCGCTGCCCGAGGGCACAAGGCTGCTGCTGCTGGCGCCGGTGGTGCGCGGCCGCAAGGGCGAGTATCGCAAGGAGCTCGCCGAGTGGCAGAAGGCCGGCTTCAGCCGCGTCCGCATCGACGGCGAGATGTATCTGATCGAGGAAGCCCCGGCGCTCGACAAGAAGTTCAAGCACGACATCGAGGTGGTGGTCGATCGCTTGGTGGTGCGCGACGATATCGGCACGCGGCTCGCCGAAAGCTTCGAGACCGCGCTCAAGCTGGCCGAGGGGCTGGCCTATGTCGACCTGGTCGATACCACGGTCGAGGCGGTGCAGGGATCGTCGGTGCGCGAGCTGCCCCAGCCGTTCCAGGCCGAGGGCGCCGATGCCGACGCGCCCAAGAAGAAGATGAAGGGCACCGGCCTGCCGCTGAACCGCATCGTCTTTTCGGAAAAGTTCGCTTGCCCGGTCTCCGGCTTCACCATTCCCGAGATCGAGCCCCGCCTCTTCTCGTTCAACGCCCCCCAGGGCGCCTGCCCCGCGTGCGACGGCCTCGGCGAAAAGCTCGAATTCGCCGAGGATCTCGTCGTCCCCAACCACGACCTGTCGATCAAGAAGGGCGCGATCGTCCCCTGGGCCAAGTCCAACCCGCCCTCGCCCTATTACATGCAGGTGCTGGGCAGCCTCGCCCGCGAGTTCGGCTTCAGCCTCGATACGCCGTGGAAGGACCTGCCCGGCGAGGTCAAGCTCATCATCCTCCACGGCACCGGCGGCAAGCCCGTCACCCTCACCTTTATCGACGGCCGCAAGAGCTACGACGTCAAAAAGCCGTTCGAGGGCGTGATCGGCAACCTCAACCGCCGCATGCTGCAGACCGAAAGCGCCTGGATGCGCGAGGAACTCGGCAAGTACCAGGCCAGCCACCCCTGCGAGGTCTGCGGCGGCGCCCGCCTCAAGCCCGAGGCGCTGGCGGTGAAAGTGGCGGGGCAGGACATTGCCTATGCCACCCGCCTCTCGGTGGTCGACGCGCTCGGCTTCTTCCAGTCGCTGCCCGAGACCTTCACCCCCCAGCAGCGCGAGATCGCCCGCGCGATCCTCAAGGAAATCGACGAGCGGCTCGGCTTTCTCAACAATGTCGGGCTCGACTATCTCAACCTCGATCGCACCTCGGGCACGCTGTCGGGCGGCGAGAGCCAGCGCATCCGCCTCGCCAGCCAGATCGGCAGCGGGCTGTCGGGCGTGCTCTACGTGCTCGACGAGCCCTCGATCGGCCTGCACCAGCGCGACAACGACATGCTGCTCGCCACGCTCAAGCGGCTGCGCGACCTCGGCAACACCGTGCTCGTCGTCGAGCATGACGAGGATGCGATCCGCACCGCCGATTATGTGATCGACATGGGGCCGGGCGCCGGCGTCCATGGCGGCCAGGTGGTGGCGCAGGGCACACTCGAAGAGGTGCTGGCGACCGAAGGCAGCATCACCGCCGATTACCTCAACGGCACCCGCGAGGTCCCGCTGCCCACCAAGCGCCGCAAGGGCAACGGCAAGAAGATCACGGTGCACAACGCCACCGCCAACAACCTCAAGGGCGTGACGGCCAGCATCCCGCTCGGCACCTTCACCTGCATCACCGGCGTCTCCGGCTCGGGCAAGTCCAGCTTCACGCTCGACACGCTCTACGCCGCGGCGGCACGTCAGCTCAACGGCGCGCGCGTGCTCGCCGGCAAGCACGACAAGATCACCGGGCTCGAACATTGCGACAAGGTGATCGACATCGACCAGTCGCCGATCGGCCGTACCCCGCGCTCGAACCCGGCGACCTATACCGGCGCCTTCACCAACATCCGCGACTGGTTCGCCGGCCTCCCCGAGGCGCAGGCGCGCGGCTACAAGCCCGGCCGGTTCAGCTTCAACGTCAAGGGCGGCCGGTGCGAGGCGTGCCAGGGCGACGGCGTGCTCAAGATCGAGATGCACTTCCTCCCCGACGTCTACGTCACCTGCGACGTGTGCCACGGCGCGCGCTACAATCGCGAGACGCTGGAGGTGAAGTTCAAGGGCAAGTCGATCGCCGACGTGCTCGACATGACGGTGGAAGACGCGGTCGAGTTCTTCAAGGCCGTGCCGCCCATCCGCGACAAGATGGCGATGCTCGCCGAAGTCGGCCTCGGCTATGTCAAGGTCGGCCAGCAGGCGACGACGCTGTCGGGCGGCGAGGCGCAGCGGGTGAAGCTCGCCAAGGAACTGGCGCGCCGCGCCACCGGGCAGACGCTGTACATCCTCGACGAACCGACGACGGGCCTGCACTTCGAGGACGTGCGCAAGCTGCTGGAAGTGCTCCACGCGCTGGTGGAACAGGGCAACACGGTGGTGGTGATCGAGCATAATCTCGACGTCATCAAGACCGCCGACTGGATTCTGGACCTTGGCCCGGAAGGCGGCGTGAAGGGCGGCGAGATCGTCGCCGAAGGCACGCCGGAGCAGGTGGCGAAGGTGGCGGGCAGCTATACCGGGCGGTATCTGGCGCCGTTGCTCAAGCCGCGGAAGGCGAAGGCGGCGAAGGTGGCGGCGGAGTAGGCCACACGAAGGGATCGAAAGTTACTTCAGCCACTCCGCGGTACCCGAGTATGGCTGCCGAAAGCGTTGGCTTTTTGCTTTCGGCTAGTTTCTGAGCCTTCTTGAGGTATGTCATGTAGGTGCTGTTGATGCGCTCATCTACATGAACGATCGTTTGTTTGTCCCCGCAGAAGGAGTAGTGGTGAGCCCACCCCTTAGCCATACCCGAAAGGCGACGTAGGGTCTGAGGAACTGAGAATTTGGCGTCAAACGTCGAGATGTCGTTAGCTGAGCGAATGGCCCGCAGCGATTCCGCCGCAGCTTCCTCCGTCCGGTGAATTATGCTTTTCCGAGATTTGAGGCTGGGCCTAAGTCCTTCTCTCGAAAACTCAATACCTAAGTAATCGAACTTTTGTGATATTGGGATCGGAGCGGCGCTCGTCTTGTCCTTAGCGAATCCCATGCCCATTTCGCCTAGAAGTTTCTCCGCAAGTCGATAACGGGAGGAGGCGGCGCGTCCGTTCGGCGCAATAATGATGATATCGTCAATGTAGCGTATACAGCGACAATCGCCGTTATTCATCGCCTTGTCGAACTCAGACAGGATCAGATTGCCAAGAAAAGGAGATAGGCAGTTTCCCTGCGCCACACCGATATCTCCATACGGAAATTGATCCTTGTGACGCCAAAGCTGCCGAGAGTTCTCCAGATCTACAGATATAGCGCGCTCGACGAGCTGAATGAATTGTTCATCATCAACAAATTTCTTAATAATATCTACTGACGATTTTTTCGATATTCTGGTGAAAAAGCCTTCGATATCCGCGACCATGACGTGCGTTCCGCCAAGACCCACACAATCAATGAGCTTTCTCACAGCCGCAGGAACGCCGCCTAGATCTTCGCCCGCTCGCTTGCGTATACCGCCAAAACTAAACGGCTGAAATGCTTGAGCCGCGATCGCTTCCTCGCTCGTCAATGCATCAAGTATACAGCGTTGGACGATGCGGTCTTCGACCTTCGATATGACGATTGGTCGAACTTTTCCCGGTTTACCTTTTTTGGCAATCGCCACACCCTTGGCAGGCGAAAAGTTATACGTCCCGTGATGAACTCGGGCTGCAATGGAAGCTATTCTTCGCTGCTCGCTAGAAGCAAAACTTGCCGCTTCATCTCGCACGTACGGAGAAGAAGAAAAACGTGAGTTAGCGTTTACAGACTTCCACGCCTTAAAAAGATTACGGTGCTTGCGCACGAAAACAGACAAATGTCTACTCAAGTCTCCGGGCCCCTGCTCTCGTCAACCCATCCGACCTGCACTGACCTCCGAGGAACCGGACCTGTGCCGATTCCCTGCGCTGGCCAATGTGCTTGCACACACTGACTCGTCGCCGCTCCGCTCGCTCGCCACACCGAAATTCTCGGCTGACAAAGCTTGCAGCGCAAGAGGCAAACACAGAAGAGCGATTAGAATCGCCGATCCGCGCCGCACCCATTTGGCACGTTTTTGCATGCCTCCCAGATCGTGCGCACAAGGTCCGAAGAAACTTCGATTTCCGCGCGAAAACCAGGTTGCATGTCCGCCCTCCCGTCCTTGTAAAATATCCTAATAGCTGCCGAGCAGGGTGCCTTGGGGCTTTGAACAACAGCTGTACTATAGCTCAGATCGGACGGGATTGCACTGACCTCCGAGGAACCGGACCTGTGCCGATTCCCTGCGCTGGCCAATGTGCTTGCACACACTGACTCGTCGCCGCTCCGCTCGCTCGCCACA
>JAFABD010000186.1 GCA_023426225.1 Pseudomonadota bacterium
GGGCGTGCCGGCGGCGCGTCGCCGGCGCCGGGGGCATCGCCGCCACCCATTCCGCGCCCGTCCGGAACGTCGCGCAACCCATGAGCCAGCTTCGCCTGCCCCTCGGGCTTCCCGAGGCGCATGAGAACGAATTCCTCGTCAGCGATTCGAACGCTCGTGCGGTCCATCAGCTTGAACATTGGGGGAGCTGGCCGGTCCGGGCGGCGCTGCTCGTCGGCCCGCGCAAGTCGGGGCGCAGCCTGCTCGCGCGCATCTTTGCCGCCAAGACCGGCGCCGAGGTGATCGACGATGCCGAGCGCCAGAGCGAGACGGCGATCTTCCACGCCTGGAACCGCGCGCAGCACGAGCATCACCCGCTGCTGATCGTCGCGGACGCGCCGCCGCCGCGCTGGGAGGTCCGGCTGCCCGATCTCCGGTCGCGACTGGCGGCGTCGCCGCTGCTCGAAATCGGCGTGCCCGACGACGCGCTGATCCCGCAATTGCTCGAACGCGCCTTTGCCCGGCATCTGCTCCACGCCAAGCCCGAGCTGCTTGCGTGGATCGCCCGCCGGATCGAGCGCAGCCATGTCGCCATCCTGCGCGCCGCCGACGTGCTGGAGGCGGCGGGGCGCGACCGGCTGACGCTTCCCGTGGTGCGCGAGGCGCTGGAACGTGCTGGCTTGCTGGCGCCCGGACGCGATAAGGAACCCGCATGACGACGCCCGTCCCGCAATCCGCCGCTGCCGAGCCCGCTTCGGGTTCGCGCTATTTCAACCGCGAACTGAGCTGGCTCGCCTTCAACCGGCGCGTGATGGAGGAGGCGTGCAACCCGGCGCATCCGCTGCTCGAGCGGCTGCGCTTCCTGTCGATTTCGGGCACCAATTTCGACGAGTTCTTCATGGTGCGCGTCGCGGGGCTGATGGGGCAGCAGCTCCAGCGGGTCGAGGCGCGATCGGCAGACGGGCTGACCCCGGGGCAGCAGCTCGCGGCAATTTCGGCGGAGGCCGAGTCGCTCGCCGACGCGCAGCAGAGCGTGTGGGGCGACATCCGCGCGCAACTGGCGGCGGTGGGCATCCATGTGCTCGAGGCGGCGGCGATCAGCGGCGAGACCGAGGCGTGGCTGATCCACCATTTCCGCGAGCAGATCTTCCCGATCCTGACGCCGCAGGCGCTGGACCCCGCGCATCCGTTCCCGTTCATCCCGAACCAGGGATCGAGCGTGATCTTCGACCTGGTGCGGCGATCGGACATGGAGCCGATCCGCGAGCTGGTGCTGCTCCCGACGACGCTGCCGCGCTTCGTCCGGCTGCCCGGCCAGCCGGCGCGCTATGTCGCGGTCGACACGCTGATCAAGCGGTTCTCGCACCTGCTGTTTCCCGGATACGATGTGCGCGGGGCGGCGGCGTTTCGCGTGCTGCGCGACAGCGACATCGAGATCGAGGAAGAGGCCGAGGACCTGGTGCTCACCTTCCGTTCGGCGATCAAGCGCCGCCGCCGGGGCCGCGTCATCCGCCTCGAGATGGAGGAGTCGATCGACCCCGAGCTCGAGGCGGTGCTCAAGGAGGAGCTGGGCGGCAGCGACGCGCTGCTGACCGAGAAGGGCGGGTTCCTGGGGATCGGCGACCTCAGTTCGCTGGTCGACGAGGATCGGCCCGACCTGAAATTCACCCCCTATTCGCCGCGGTTCCCCGAGCGCATCCGCGAATATGGCGGCGACTGCTTCGCGGCGATCCGCGCCAAAGACATCGTCGTCCACCACCCCTATGAGAGCTTCGACGTCGTGCTTTCGTTCCTGGGGCAGGCCGCGGCCGACCCCGATGTGGTGGCAATCAAGCAGACGCTCTATCGCGCAGGCAAGCAGCCGGCGGTGATCAACGCGCTGATCGCGGCGGCCGAGGCCGGCAAGTCGGTGACGGCGGTGGTCGAGCTGAAGGCGCGGTTCGACGAGGAGCAGAACCTGTACTGGGCGACCGCGCTGGAACGCGCGGGCGTGCAGGTCGTGTATGGCTTCATCGACTGGAAGACGCACGCCAAGGTGTCGATGGTGGTGCGGCGCGAGGGCGGCGCGTATCGCACCTATTGCCACTTCGGCACGGGCAATTATCACCCGATCACGGCGCGGATCTACACCGATCTGAGCTTCTTTACCGCCGACCCCCGGGTGGGTCGCGATGCGGCGCAGATCTTCAACTATGTCACCGGCTATGTCGAGCCGCAGGAGCTCGAGCTGCTGGGGATCAGCCCGCGCGACCTGCGCGAGCGGCTGGTGGCGCTGATCGACGCCGAGATCGGACATGCCCGGGCCGGGCGACCGGGGGCGATCTGGGCGAAGATGAACTCGCTGGTCGATCCGGCGGTGATCGAGAAGCTGTACGAGGCGAGCAACGCGGGCGTCGAGATCGACCTGATCGTGCGGGGCATTTGTTGCCTGCGCCCCGGCGTACCGGGGATGTCGGACAATATCCGCGTCAAGTCGATCGTCGGGCGCTTCCTGGAGCATAGCCGCATCTGGGCGTTCGGCGACGGCCAGGCGCTTCCCAACGACAAGGCGAAGCTGTTCATTTCCTCCGCCGACTGGATGCCGCGCAATTTCGACCGGCGCGTCGAGTTCATGCTGCCGATCCTCAACAAGACCGTGCACGACCAGGTGCTCGATCAGGTGATGGTCGCCAACCTGCTCGACAACGAGCAGAGCTGGCAGTTGCAGCCCGACGGCCGCTATGTCCGGATGGTTCCGGGCGAGGAGCGGTTCAACCTTCACCGCTATTTCATGACCAACCCCTCACTCTCCGGGCGCGGGGCGGCGAGCGAGGCGCGCAAGCCGGTGCCGAAACTATCGCTCAAGCGTCGGCGTTCCTCGGCCAAGGAGCGCTGAACTTGACCATGTCCACCCTTCGGTCCGCGCGCGCGGCGCGCGGCGCTGCCGCGCACGATCCGCGCGTCGCGATCATCGACATCGGATCCAATTCGGTGCGGCTGGTCGTCTATCAGGGACCGGCGCGGCTGCCGGCGGTGCTGTTCAACGAAAAGGTGATGGCCGGGCTGGGCCGTTCGCTCGCCCAGAGCGGCGCGATCGAGACTGCCGCGCTCCACATGGCGGCATCCGCGCTCGCGCGGTTCGCGCTGCTGGCCCGCGAGATGCGCGTCGACGAGCTGCGCGTCGTGGCGACGGCCGCGGTCCGCGACGCGTCGAACGGCCAGCAGCTTGTCGACGCCGCCGCCAGACTGGGCCTCGAGGTCGAGGTGCTGAGCGGCGGCGAGGAGGCAAGCGCCGCCGGAATGGGCGTCATCTCGGCCATTCCCGACGCCGACGGCATCGTCGGCGATCTGGGCGGCGGCAGCCTGGAACTGGTGCGTGTGGTCGCGGGCACCGTTACCGACCGGGCGTCGTTCCCGCTGGGCGTGCTGCGCGTCCCCGGGATTCGGGGCGCGGGGAAGGGCGCGCTCGACGCCAAGGTCGGCGAACTGCTGGCGCGCAGCGGATGGAAGGATCGCGGCCGCGACCTGCCCTTCTACCTCGTCGGCGGATCGTGGCGCGCGCTCGCGCGGCTCGACATGCACCGGACCGGCTATCCGTTGCCCGTCGTCCACCAATATACGCTTCCCAACGGCCATCTCGGCGAGCTGCAGCGGTTGCTCGCCGATACGCCGCGCGGCGTGCTCAAGGCGGTTCCCGACCTGTCGAGCGCGCGCATTCCGCAACTGGGCGACGCGGCCGCGCTGCTGGAGGTCGTGCTGCGCCACCTCGGCGCAACGCGGGCGGTCGCTTCGGCCTATGGCCTGCGCGAAGGGCTGCTCTATCAGCGGCTGAGCCCGGAGCAGCGGCTCGAGGATCCGCTGATCGCGGCCGCACGCGATGAGGGTGCGCGCGCCGGACGCTTTCCCGAGCATGGCGACCTGCTCGACAACTGGGTCGCACCGCTTTTCGCCGAGGATCCGCCCGAACTCGCGCGGCTGCGCCATGCGGCCTGCCTGCTCGCCGATGTGGGCTGGCGCGCCAATCCCGAGTTCCGCGCGGAACGGGGCATGGAGATCGCGCTCCACGGCAACTGGGTGGCGATCGACGCCGCCGGGCGCGCCGTCGTCGCGCAGGCGCTGTTCACCTCGCTGGGCGGGGGAACGGGAACCCCTGCGCCGCTCAGCCGGCTTGCCGATGCACCGTTGCTGACGCGTGCCCGGCAATGGGGGCTGGCGATGCGGCTGGGCCAGCGATTGAGCGCCGGGGTCGCCGAGCCGCTGCGCCGTTCGCGGCTGTCGCTGGGCGACGGCAAGCTGGCGCTCGCGCTCAAGGGGCGCGACGCGGCGCTGTACGGCGAGGCCGTCGAGAAGCGGCACAAGGCGCTCGCCGCGGCAATGGGCGCCGCACCGGTATTGTCGATCTAGCCCCTCGAACAATCAGCGATGCGGAACGGCGGGAAAGGCCCGACCGTATCGAGAGCTCCGTTTCGGCCGAAAGTGAAAATGCTCCACCCTTGACGGCGGTTGGCGTCTCCGAGCGTTTTCAGCACGTGCCGCCAGCCTTGGACAGGAAGGTGCGTGCCAAGAGCGGGCGCTTTGCGTTCACGACCCGGTGCCGGCGCGGCCGGCCCCGACCGGTTCAGCCGCAATGCGCGCGGACGATCCGCTCGTTGCGATCGACGACGAGGTTGAGCCGGTCACCCCGATAATCCATCGTCACCGCCATGCCCGGCCGGATCACGCGCACCGTCGCCGCATGGGCCTCGCGCTGTGCGAACGCGATCGTCGGCGCATCGGCGACGCGATCGAGCAACGGTGTGCGCCCGACCTGGCAGGCCCCCGGCACGGACGGCGAATATGGCGATGCGGGCGCCGTCGATGCGACCGGCGGCGCCGGGGGATGGCCGCGCGGGATGCATCCGGCAATAAGGGCCGCCGGGACCAGTGCCGCCGCGGTCAGGATGCCGCCGGGTTGCCGCCTCACTGCGGATCCTCGGCGCGGGTCATCTTGAGCTTGCCGTTACGCACCGTGAAGCCGAGCTGCCCCTCGACCAGCGCGACCGCATCGCGACCGAACTGCTCGTATCGCCAGCCCTGAAGCACCTGGATCGATTCGCGCTGGCCGGCGGCAAGCGCCTCCAGATCCTCCGAGCGGGCGAGGAGGCGCGGCGCGACGTTGATTTCCTTGGCGCGGATCTTGAGCAGCAGCTTAAGCAGGTCGGCAACCAGCGCCCCGTCCTTGCCGACCGACGGCTTGCGATCGTCGCGCGCCGGCATTTCGGCAGGCGAAAGCGGCGTCGCTTCGGCGATCGCGGCCATCAGCCGGCCGCCGATATCGTTGCCGCCCCACGATGCCGAAAGGCCGCGCACGCGGGCGAGATCGGCCTGGCGCTGCGGCGGGTTGCCCGCGAGGTCGGCGAGCGTCTCGTCCTTGACGATGCGGCCGCGCGGCAGATCCTTGCCCTGTGCCTCGAGTTCGCGCCAGCGCGCGAGCGCCTTGAGCCGCCCGAGCACTTCGGGCTTGCGGCTGGAGATGCGGACCCGCTGCCAAGCGAGGTCGGGATCGTTGCGATAGTTGGCGGGATCGCCGAGCCGCTCCATCTCCTCGTCGAGCCAGGCGCCGCGACCGGTCTTGCGCAGCTTGTCGAGCATCTTCGGGAAGATCTTCGACAGGTGCGTCACGTCGGCGATCGCATAGTCGATCTGGCGCTTGTCGAGCGGCCGGCGGCTCCAGTCGGTGAAGCGCGCGCCCTTGTCGATCGTGAACCCCAGATAGGTGTCGACGAGGTTCGAATAGCCGATCTGTTCGCCCTGACCGAGCGCCATTGCCGCGATCTGGGTATCGAACAGGGGGAAGGGCGTCTTGCCCGTCAGGTTGTAGACGATCTCGATATCCTGCCCGCCGGCGTGAAAGACCTTCAGCACCGCGTCGTTTTCGACCAGCAGATCGAGCAGCGGGCCAAGATCGATCCCGGGCATCTTGGGGTCGATCGCCGCGGCTTCCTGGTCGTTGGCGACCTGGATCAGGCAGAGTTCGGGCCAGTAGCTGTTCTCGCGCATGAACTCGGTGTCGACGGTGACATAGTCCGACTGCGCAAGGCGGCTGCAAAGATTGGCGAGGGCGGTGTTGTCCTCGATCAGACCGTGGATGTGCATCGGCGTGCCATATACCCGTCCGCGCGGGTTGACAAAGCGGGTGTTGAGGGGAAAGCGCAGCGACCTGTCCCGTTCAACGTGCCATGCCGGCGCGGACGGACCCGATGCGCCGATCGCGTGCGGGATCGTTTGCCGGAAGGCCGCCAGAAAGAAGAAGATGATGCACGCCTATCGCACGCACAACTGCGCCGAGCTTCGCGCCGAAAATGTCGGTCAGGAAGTCCGCCTGTCGGGCTGGGTGCACCGCAAGCGCGACCATGGCGACCTGGTCTTTGTCGATCTGCGCGACCATCATGGCATTACCCAGATCGTCACCGACGTGAGCGGCCCGGCCTTTGCCGCGATCGAATCGCTGAAGAGCGAGTCGGTCATCACGGTGACGGGCACCGTGGTGGCGCGCGATCCGAGCGTGGTGAACCCCAACCTGCCGACCGGCGCGATCGAGGTGCGTGCGGCCGAAGTGACCGTCCAGTCCGCGGCGGCCGAACTGCCGATGCCGGTGTTCGGCGATGCCGAATATCCGGAGGAAATCCGCCTTCGCTATCGCTACCTCGACCTGCGCCGCGAGAAGGTTCACAAGAACATCATGCTGCGCGCGCAGGTGATCGCGAGCCTGCGCCGCCGGATGATCGACCAGGGCTTCACCGAGTTCCAGACGCCGATCCTCACCGCGTCGAGCCCCGAGGGCGCGCGCGACTATCTCGTCCCCAGCCGCGTCCATCCGGGCAAGTTCTACGCGCTCCCGCAGGCGCCGCAGATGTTCAAGCAGCTGCTGATGGTCGCCGGCTTCGACCGCTACTTTCAGATCGCGCCCTGCTTCCGCGACGAGGACGCGCGTGCCGATCGTTCGCCGGGCGAATTCTACCAGCTCGATTTCGAGATGAGCTTCGTGACGCAGGACGACGTGTTCGCCGCGATCGAGCCGGTGCTGCACGGTGTGTTCGAGGAGTTCGCGAACTGGGAGGGCATGGGCCGCACCGTCAGCCCGCTGCCGTTCAAGCGCATCCCGTACCGCGAATCGATGCTCAAGTACGGCAACGACAAGCCCGACCTGCGCAACCCGTTGCTGATCACCGACGTGTCGGACTTCTTCAAGGGTTCGGGCTTCGGCCGCTTCGCCTCGATCGTCGAGGGCGGCGACGTCGTCCGCGCGATCCCGGCGCCGAACACGCACGAGAAGAGCCGCAAGTTCTTCGACGACATGAACAACTGGGCGCAGAGCGAGGGCTTCCCGGGCCTCGGCTATGCGACGCAGAAGGACGGCGTGTTCGGCGGCCCGATCGCCAACAACCACGGTCAGGACGGCATGAAGGCCATTGCCGAAGCGATGGGGCTGGGCCCGAACGACGGCATCTTCTTCGCCGCGGGCAAGGAAGCGCAGGCGGCCAAGCTCGCGGGCCTGGCGCGCACCCGCGTCGGCGAGCAGCTGGGGCTGATCGACAAGAAGCGGTTCGAGTTCTGCTGGATCGTCGACTTCCCGATGTTCGAATATGACGAGGACGCGAAGAAGGTCGATTTCAGCCACAACCCCTTCTCGATGCCGCAGGGCGAGCTGGAGGCGCTGGAGACCAAGGATCCGCTCGACATCCTCGCCTATCAGTACGACATCGTGTGCAACGGCATCGAGCTGTCGTCGGGCGCGATCCGCAACCACCGTCCCGACATCATGTACAAGGCGTTCGAGATCGCCGGCTATAGCCGCGAGGACGTCGACACGAACTTTGCGGGCATGATCAACGCGTTCAAATATGGCGCGCCGCCGCACGGCGGCTCGGCACCGGGCGTGGACCGCATCGTCATGCTGCTCGCCGACGAGCCGAACATCCGCGAGGTCATCACCTTCCCGATGACGCAGAAGGCCGAGGACCTGATGATGGGCGCGCCGTCGACGGTGAGCGACAAGCAGCTCAAGGAGCTGCACATCCGCCTCGCACCCGGCGTCGGCGCCTGACGCGATGGGCATCAACCTGAGCGATTTCGAGGCCGGTCGTCCGTTCGAGGGAGACTATGCCAAGGCGCTCAGGAAGCTCCAGCTTCGGCTGGCGCGCATCCACTTCGCGCACATCGTCCATCGCCGCCGCGCGCTGATCCTTTTCGAGGGATGGGACGCGGCGGGGAAGGGCGGGGTCATCCGCCGACTGACGGCCGAGTGGGAGCCGCGCTATTTCCGCGTCTGGCCGATTGCGGCGCCGAGCGCGGAGGAAAGCGCGCACCATTTCCTGTGGCGCTTCTGGACGCGGCTGCCCGCCGACCAGCAGATCGCGCTGTTCGATCGCAGCTGGTACGGACGCGTGCTGGTCGAGCGGGTCGAGCGCTTTGCCACCGAAGCCGAGTGGCAGCGCGCCTATGACGAGATCAACGCGTTCGAGGCGCAGCAGGCGGACAGCGGGACCACCATCGTCAAGCTGTTCCTCCACATAACCCAGGCGACGCAGGACGCGCGGTTGCGCGAGCGGCTGGAAAATCCGTGGAAGCGGTGGAAGACCGGGCTCGAGGATTATCGGAACCGGGCGAGTCGCGCCGCGTATCTGACCGCGATGCACGACATGTTCCGCAAGACCAGCACGCGGCAGGCGCCGTGGATCGTCGTCGACGGCAACAACAAGCAGGCCGCGCGCATCGCGGCGCTGACCGCGATTGCCGACCGGCTGGAGGCGAATGTGCCGATGGCGCCTCCCGAGCTCGACCCGGAACTGGAGAAGGTGGCGCGGCGCGCGCTCGGGCTCTGAGCTCGGGCGGTGACGCGG
Source organism: Pseudomonadota bacterium (assembly GCA_023426225.1). Lineage (GTDB taxonomy): Bacteria > Pseudomonadota > Alphaproteobacteria > Sphingomonadales > Sphingomonadaceae > Sphingomonas. The sequence goes on from JAFABD010000186.1 coordinate 8,841, forward strand.
TCGTTCAGGCGGCGGTGAAGCTGCCGTCGGCGCCCATCACGTGCAGCGCGCCGTCGGCGATCGCGAAATAGGCACCGTGCAGCCGCAGCTTGCCCGCCGCCTCGCGCTCGGCGACGAAGGGGAAGCTGCGCAGGTTGGCGAGCGACACGCGCACCGTTTCGAGTTCGAGCGCCTTGATCGCATCGCCGCCGTCGCCATGCGATGCGACGACGCGGTCGCGGGCATCGTCGAGCATGTCGACCCAGTGCGCGATGAAGCCGCCCTGGCCGTTGGGCGCATCTGCAAAGCGCCGTGTCAGCGCGGCATGGACGCCGCCGCACGCACCGTGCCCCAGCACGACGATTTCGGGCACCTCAAGCTGCGTCACCGCGAATTCGAGCGCCGCTGACACGCCGTGACGCCCGCCGCCGGTTTCGAACGGCGGCACCAGGTTGGCGACGTTGCGGACGACGAAGATCTCGCCCGGCGACGTGTCGAAGATCTGCGCCGGATCGACTCGGCTGTCGGAACAGGCGATCACCATCACCTTGGGGCTTTGCCCCTGCGACAGTTCCTCCCAGCGCTCGTGCTGCGCGCGATACCCCGTGGTGCGAAAGCGGCGATAGCCGGCGAGCAGGTCGCGGAAGTCGGTCATGGGCGCGCCTTTTACGCCAACGCGGCCGCTTGTGAACCCGCTTTCCCGGGCGAGGCCGCACCGGCGTCGGCGGGTTGTTGTACCGGAGCGTCGGCCTCGCTATCTGGCACGCATGAACGATGTCACCCCGCTCGCCCGCCCCGAACGTTCGCGCAAGCCCGACTGGATTCGCGTGAAGGCGCCGACTTCGACCGGCTTTGCCCAGACCAAGGCGCTGATGCGCTCGAAGAACCTGGCGACGGTGTGCGAAGAGGCGGCGTGTCCGAACATCGGCGAGTGCTGGTCGCGCAAGCATGCGACGGTGATGATCCTGGGCGACACCTGCACGCGCGCGTGTGCGTTCTGCAACGTCAAGACGGGCATGCCGCGTGCGGTCGACCCGATGGAACCGCAGCACGTCGCCGACGTCGCGGTGCAGATGGGGCTGGAACACATCGTCATCACCTCGGTCGACCGTGACGACCTGCCCGACGGCGGCGCCGGCCAGTTCGTCAAGGTGATCCGGGCGCTGCGCGAGCAGGCACCCGACACGACGATCGAGATCCTGACCCCCGATTTCCGCAACAAGCACGAGCGCGCGCTGGAAGCGATCGTCGAGGCGCGGCCGGACGTGTTCAACCACAATCTTGAGACCGTCCCGAGGCTGTATCCGACGATCCGCCCGGGCGCGCGCTATTACGCGTCGCTGCGCCTGCTGGAGACGGTGAAGAAGCTCGACCCGTCGATCTTCACCAAGTCGGGGATCATGCTGGGCCTGGGCGAGCAGCGGCTCGAGGTCCATCAGGTGATGGACGACATGCGATCGGCCGATATCGATTTCCTGACGATGGGCCAGTATCTCCAGCCGACGCCGAAGCACGCCAAGGTGGCCGAGTTCGTCAAGCCCGACGCCTTCCAGGCCTATGGCGCGATCGCGCGGGCGAAGGGCTTCCTGCTGGTCG
>JAFABD010000210.1 GCA_023426225.1 Pseudomonadota bacterium
GGCTGGGCGCGCGCGGCTGGGCGCTGGCGCTGGTGCCGGGCGCGCTGTTGCTGCTCGCGCTGGGTCTGGGCGCGGTCGCGGGGGCGCCGGGAAGCCCGGCGGGGCTTGCGCGCTTCAGCGGGCTGCCGGCGATGCCGGGATGGCTGCTGTTCGCGACGGTGCTGATCGTCAACGGCTATGGCGAGGAGGGCGGCTGGCGCGGATTCCTGTTGCCGCGGCTCCAGCGGCGGTTCGGCGCGGTGGGCGGCGTGCTGGTGCAGGGCGCGATCTGGGCCGGGTGGCACGCGCCGCTGTTCGCGATCGTCGAGACCTATCGCGGCATGGGGGCGGCGGGGCTGGTGTTCGGATTCGGGCTGGGACTGATGTGCGGCGCGTTCGTGCTGGCGCGCGTCGCGGCGGGCGCGCACGGCGCGGTGCTGGCGGTGGCGCTGTGGCACACGCTGTACAATTTCGCCACGGCGAGCGCGGTGGGCGGATGGGCGCAGGCGGGCGTGTCGGCGGCGGTGATGGCGTGGGGGATGCTGCTGTTCGCGCGCGCGCGGGCGAGCGGGGCGGGGCGCCGCGCGATCCGGGTGCCGCCGCCGCGCGTGCGGATGCCCGCGCCTGCGGCTTCGACAAAGCGCGAAGCTGGCCCTAGATAGGGGCACAATGTCCGATTCCATGCTTGGCCTTGACGAACCGCCGCAGCCGCACGCCGAAGCCTATCGCGTGCTGGCGCGCAAATATCGCCCGCAGACGTTCAGCGCGCTGATCGGGCAGGACGCGATGGTCCAGACGCTGGGCAACGCGATCAAGCGCGGGCGGCTGGCGCACGCCTTTCTGCTGACCGGCGTGCGCGGGGTGGACAAGACCTCGACCGCGCGGCTGATCGCCAAGGCGCTCAACTGCATCGGCCCCGACGGGCAGGGCGGACCGACGATCGACCCCTGCGGCGTGTGCGAGCCGTGCCGCGCGATCGCCGAGGGGCGCCATATCGACGTGATCGAGATGGACGCGGCAAGCCATACCGGCATCGACGACATCCGCGAGATCATCGAGGCGGCGCGCTATGCCGCGGTGTCGGCGCGCTTCAAGATCTATATCATCGACGAAGTCCACATGCTGTCCAAGGCGGCCTTCAACGGGCTGCTCAAGACGCTGGAGGAGCCGCCGGGGCATGTGAAGTTCCTGTTCGCCACGACCGAGGTGAACAAGGTGCCGGTGACGGTGCTGTCGCGGTGCCAGCGATTCGACCTGCGGCGCATTCCGGCCGACCTGCTCGCCGCGCATTTCGCGCATGTGTGCGAGGCCGAGCATGTCGAGGCCGAGCCCGAGGCGCTGGCGCTGGTGGCGCGTGCGGCCGAAGGGTCGGCGCGCGACGGGCTGTCGATCCTCGACCAGGCGATCGCCCATGCCGGGCTGGAAGGCGGCGGCGTGCGCGCCGACGCGGTGCGGCACATGCTGGGGCTTTCCGACCGCGGCGCGATCCGCACGCTGTTCGGGCTGTTGCTGGGCGGCGACGGCAAGGGCGCGCTGGCCGGGCTGCGCGCGCAATATGACCTGGGCGTCGACCCGCAGGCGGTGCTGCGCACGCTGCTGGAGACGGTGCACGGGATCACGCTGACCAAGCTGGGCACCGCCGCCGACCCCGGCCAGGCGGCCGAGGAGCGCGAGGCGCTGGAGCAATGGGCGGCGCAACTGTCGTTCCCGGTGCTCCACCGGCTGTGGCAATTGCTGTTGCGCGGGCATGACGAGGTGGCGAAGGCCGCGCTGCCGATCGAGGCGTGCGAGATGGCGCTGCTGCGCGTCATCCATGCCTCGCAGCTTCCCGATCCGGGCGAGCTCGCGCGCCAGCTGGCGGCAGGCGGGCCGGTGACGGCAGCGGCGGCGCCGGCCGTCGCGGCATCGACGAGCGTGCCCAACGCCGCACCCCCCGCGGTGAGTGCCGCACCGGCAGTCGCGGGCGGCGCCGATTCGCCCGCCCCCGAGGCGGAAGGCGAGGCCGACGGTGCCGTCGAAGCCGAAGTCGAGGCCGAGGCCGAACCCGAGCCCGTGCGCGCCTTTGCCGACATGGCCGAACTGGCGGCGTGGCTGGAGGCCAATCGCCGGTTCCAGCTCGCGCAGCAGGTGCGCGACTATCTGCGCCCGGTGCGCTTCGGCGAGTGCGAGCTGGAATTTGGCGAGGCGCGGCCGTTACCCTATGACTTCGTCCGCGACCTTGCCGCGGCGTTGCGCGAGATCACCGGCACCAACTGGCGCATCCGCGTCGTCGAAGGGGCCACCGCGATGACGCTGCGCGAGGAACAGGCGGCCCAGGAGGCAGCCGAACGCGAAGCCGTGCTGCAATCGCCGATCGTGGCGGCAGCGATGCAAGCCTTTCCCGAAGCCGAACTGATCGGCTGGAGCAAGACCAGGAGCAACAGGGGATGAAGAGCCTCGAAGAGATCATGGCCATGGCGCAGAACGTCCAGGCCGAACTGAGCCGCGCGCAGGAAAATCTCGACACGATCGAGGTCGAGGGCGCAGCCGGCGGCGGGCTGGTGAAGGTCCGCGCATCGGCCAAGGGCCGCATCATCGGCGTCGCGATCGACGATTCGCTGATGCAGCCCGCCGAAAAGGCGGTGCTGGAGGATCTGGTCGCCGCGGCGTTCAACGACGCGCGCGTCAAGGCGGATGCCGCCGCGCAGGCCGAGATGGCCAAGATGAGCAGCAGCCTGCCGCTGCCGCCGGGGTTCAAGCTGCCCTTCTGACCGGCACGCGATCCGAACGACGCCCCCGCCCGCGCGCGGGGGCGGAACCCGCATGGCCGCTCTTCGGTTGGTGACCGCACCACCGAGAGAGGAGATGCGGAAATGAGCGACCCCGTCATCGAGACGCGCGAACGCGCCGATGCGCGCGACGCCGGCCACACGACCACGATCATCGAACGGCGCAGCAGCGGGGGCGGGATGATCGCCGCCGTGGCGCTGCTGATCCTGGCCGTCGTCGCGGCGATCTATTTCATCAGCCAGAATGCCCGCGAAAAGGCGCGGACCGACGCGGTCACCGCCGCCGCCGACGGCGTGCGCGATGCCGCCAAGGATGTCGGGGACGCCGCGCGCGACACGACGCGGCCGAAATAACGCCGACGCGCCGCGACGATCAGCGCAGGCAGCGATCGAGCCCGCTGCGCGCGACGATGCCGATCCGCGCGTCGATGCGGTTGCCGTAGCGCCGCGTGAAGCCGCGCGGATCGATCGCGGCGCGCTTCTTGGGCAAGGGCAGCACCGCGGCGATCAGCGACGCCTCGCGGTCGCTGAGGCGCGAGGCGTCATGCTTGAAATAGCGCATCGCGCCCGCGTTGACGCCATAGGTGCCGATGCCGGTTTCGGCGACGTTGAGATAAACCTCCATGATCCGCCGCTTGCCCCACAGATGCTCGATGAGCAGCGTGAACCATGCTTCGAGGCCCTTGCGGAAATAGCCGCCGCCTTGCCAGAGAAACACGTTCTTCGCGGTCTGCTGGCTGATCGTGGAGCCGCCGCGGATATGGCCGCCCTGCTGGTTGCGGCGATACGCCGCCTCCATCGCCTTGAAGTCGAAGCCGTCGTGGAGGCAGAAGCGCGCATCCTCGGCCGCGATCACCGCACGCGCCATGCTGGGGTCGATCCGGTCGAGCGACATCCAGGATTTGGAGACGCCATGGCCTTCGACGATGTCGCCGATCATCGTCAGCGTGATCGGCGGCGGCACGAAACGCAGCGCGAGCACCCAGAGCAGCGACCCGCCGACGAACAGCAGCACCGCCTTGACCGCCAGCATCGCCAGGCGACGGGGCCAGGAGCGGGAACTGCGCTTGCGAGGAGAAGGCGAGGGCGTGTCGGACATCGGGATTCGGATCAGCGGATGACCGACCGTCTGCCATCATGGCCGGCAAAGCGGAAGGCGGTTTGTGCGCAAGCCGCGCCTGCCCGCCGGGCCGGCGCGGGGCGAGCCGGCCGGCGCGGCGGGCGACGACGCGCGATCAGTGCGCGGCGAGCAGGCGCTTTTCGCCCGCGATGCGCATCATCGCCTTTTGCAGCTTTTCGAAGGCGCGCACCTCGATCTGGCGGACGCGCTCGCGGCTGACGCCGTAAACCTGGCTCAGCTCCTCGAGCGTCTTGGGATCGTCGGTGAGGCGGCGTTCGGTGAGGATGTGCCGCTCACGCTCGTTGAGGTCCGCCATCGCCTCGACGAGCATCTCGTGGCGGACATCGGCCTCCTGCGCCTCGGCGACGCGTTCGTCCTGGAGCGGATCCTCATCGGCGAGCCAGTCCTGCCACTGGCCCTCGCCGTCCTCGCGCATCGAGACGTTGAGCGAGGTGTCGCCGCCCATCGCCATGCGACGGTTCATCGAAGTCACCTCGTCCTCGGTCACGCCGAGGTCGGTCGCGATCTTGGCGACATGTTCGGGGCTGAGATCGCCGTCGTCGAACGCGTCGAGCTTGGCCTTCATCCGCCGCAGGTTGAAGAACAGCTTCTTCTGGGCCGCGGTGGTGCCCATCTTCACGAGGCTCCACGAGCGCAGGATGAATTCCTGGATCGACGCGCGAATCCACCACATCGCGTAGGTCGCGAGGCGGAAACCCCGATCGGGCTCGAACTTCTTCACGCCCTGCATCAGGCCGATATTGCCTTCCGAGATCAGTTCCGACACGGGCAGGCCATAGCCGCGATAGCCCATCGCGATCTTGGCGACGAGCCGCAGGTGCGACGTGACAAGCTGCGCCGCCGCATCGGGATCGCCATGTTCCTGAAACCGCTTGGCGAGCATATATTCCTGCTCGGGGCTCAGGATCGGAAACTTCTTGATCTCGGCCAGATAGCGGTTGAGGCTCGCCTCGCCGCCGAGAGCGGGGATCGTCGCAGGGACGTTGCTTCCGCCAGCCATGATCACTTCTCCCTTTGCGCCGTCGCGGATTCGCGTTCGGCAGTGGTTCGTCTTTTCATACGACAAGCTTGTTGAACAGTTCCTGCATATCTGCAGGCATTTCGCTGTCGAACGCCAGGGCGTTGCTTTTGATGGGGTGGATGAACCCCAAATGCGCGGCGTGCAATGCCTGCCGCCGGAAACCCAGCGTTGCCAGAAGTTCGCGGTGTTCGCCACGCGTACTTCCGTACACCGGATCGCCGAGCAGCGGATGGCCGAGCGAGGTCATGTGGACGCGCACCTGATGCGTGCGCCCGGTTTCCAGCCGACATTCGACGAGCGCGGCGGCACGCAGCGGCGTCAGCAGGCGCCAGTGCGTCACCGCGCGCTTTCCCGCCGCGCCGCCGACGATCGCCATCTTCTTGCGGTTCGCCGGCGAACGCGCAAGCGGCGCGTCGACGGTGCCCGCGCCCGTCTTCATCCGCCCGGCGACGATCGCCTTGTAGCGGCGTTCGATGCTGTGCACCTTGAACTGGCGGGCGAGCCCCTCATGCGCGCGATCGGTCTTGGCCGCGACGATGAGGCCGGAGGTGTCCTTGTCGATCCGGTGGACGATTCCCGGCCGGGCGACGCCGCCGATCCCCGAAAGCTGCCCCGCGCAATGGTGGAGCAGCGCGTTGACGAGCGTGCCGTCGAGATTGCCCGCCGCCGGATGGACGACGAGTCCCGCGGGCTTGTCGAGCACGATCAGATGCTCGTCCTCGAACACGACGTTGAGCGGGATTTCCTGGGCGATGTTGTGCGCAGGCTCGGGCTCGGGCACCGCGATGCGGAACTGTGCCCCCGCGGGCGCCTTGCGCGCGGGATTGCGCACCAGCGTGCCGTCGGGCGCGCTGACCGCACCCGAGGCGATCAGCGCCTTCAGCCGCTCGCGCGACAGCGTCGGCACCGCATCGGCAAGCGCGCGATCGAGCCGCCAACCGTCGGCGCCCGGCGCGATGCACGCATCAATGATGGCAACCCCCCTGGTCATTCTGTTAACGAAATGGGGATGCGGTGCACAATTGCAAGTGAAGCGTTGTCATTCATCCGCGCGCGCGCCCACGCGGCCGCGCCGCGCGAGGCGTGCGGGTTGTTGCTGGGCCGCGATTGCGCGATCCTGACGGCATCCGAGACGGCGAACGGCGCCCCCGACCCGCTGCGCCGTTTCGAGATCGATCCCGCGGCGATCTTTGCAGCGCAGCGAAGCGCGCGGGCGGGCGGGCCGGCGCTGATCGGATACTGGCATTCGCACCCGAGCGGCGACCCGCGCCCGTCGGCGACCGATGCCGCGATGGCCGATCCCGACGGACGGCTGTGGCTGATCGTCGGCGGCGCGGCGATCGGGCTGTGGCGCGCGGTCGCGGCGGGGGCCGTCGAGGGGCGGTTCGATCCGGTAGCATGGAACGAGGTGCGCGCCGCGCGCTGAGCGACCGCGGGGCGGGCGGCGGAACGTTCGGCGCGTCCCCTCGTTGGCACGGGCAATCATTTGTTACGGAAGGGATGCCCATGCTCTGGACCATCGCACTGATCCTCCTCGTTCTCTGGCTGCTCGGTTTCTTTGCCTTTCACGTCGCGAGCGGGCTGATCCACATCCTGCTCGTGATCGCGATCATCGTCGGGCTGATCCAGCTCTTCACCGGTCGGCGCGCAGTCTGACGCCGGCGGCACGACCGGCGGGCGTCGCATCGGCCCGCCGGCCGTGCCTGCACCCGCCCCGGCTTGCGATGACGGGGCGACTGGGCCAAAGAGGGGCGGCAAGTTGGAGCCACAACCCTTGAATATCAGCCCGACCGATTTCGCCAGCCTGTTGTGTTCGCGGCTCTGCCACGATCTGTTGAGCCCTGTCGGTGCGCTCAACAACGGCCTTGAGCTGCTCGCCGACGAACATGATCCGGAAATGCGCGCGCGCTGCCTGGAACTGCTGAGCGAAAGCGCGCGGGCTTCGGCCAACAAGCTGAAATTCTTTCGCCTGGCCTTCGGCGCGGCGGGCGGCTTTGGCGAGACGGTCGACACCCGCGAGGCGCAGGCGGCGATCGAGGGGCTGTTCGGCGACAATCACCGCGTCAAGATCGGCTGGATGGTCGAGGAGCCGGTGCTCCCCAAGCAGGCGATCAAGGTGCTGCTCAACCTGGCGCTGATCGGCGGCGATGCGCTGATCCGCGGCGGCCAGCTCGATATCGGCGCCGAGATCGTCGAGGGGCAGATCGAGATCGTCGTGCGCGCCGACGGACCGCGCATCATCCTGGACCCCGAGCTGCGCGCCGCGCTTTCGGGCGGGAGCGACGACATGCCGATCACGCCGCGCGCCGCCGCCGCCTATCTGGCACATGCGCTGGTGACGCAGGGCGGCGGAACGCTCCAGATTTCGCCGCCCGATTCGGAAGTGCTGCTGTTCGGCGCGAGCTTCAGCGTCGCCTGATCGCACAGCCGAAATCGGACGGGAAAAGCGGGGGATGGCGGGTGGTTGACTAACCGCCTCTTAACTTCCGTGCGGCACAAGGCTCCGGCAATTCTGCTCGGGGCACCATGGACGACCTGATTCAGGAATTCATCGCCGAGACGCGCGAAACGCTGGAGGCGCTTTCGGGCGAGATCGTCGCATGGGAAGCGCACCCCGGCGATCGCGCGCGGCTGGATGCCATTTTCCGCTTCGTCCATACCGTCAAGGGAAGCTGCGGCTTTCTGGAACTGCCGCGGCTGGGCCGGCTGAGCCACGCCGCCGAGGACGTGCTGGCGCAGGTGCGCGCGGGCGAGCGCGTACCGGACCGGGCGCTGGTGAATGCCGTGCTCGCGGTGGTCGACCGCATCGGCGAACTGGTCGAGGCCATCGAATCGGGAACCGCGCTCGACGCGAGCGGCGACGAGCTGCTGATCGCCGCGCTGGCGGAGGGCGCCGAGCAGGTGATGCAGGCCGCGCCCGGAAGCGCGCCCCGCGCGCCGACGCGCAGCGTGCGGCTGAACGTCGAGCTGCTCGACCGGATGATGCTGGGCATGTCCGACATGGTGCTGGCGCGCAACGAACTGGCGCGGCGACTGCGCCAGGGCGAGGTCGATCCGGCGATCGAGGCGGCGCTGGAACGATTGTCGCTGACGGTCAGCGAGATGCGCGACACGGTGACGCGGACGCGGATGCAGAAGATCGACGCGCTGTTTTCGGCACTGCCGCGGATGGTGCGCGACACCGCGAACGGGCTGGGCAAATCGGTGGCGCTGCACGTCGACGGCGCCGATGTCGAACTGGACCGCGAGATGATCGAGATCATGCGCGATCCGCTGGTCCACATCGTCCGCAACGCGATCGACCACGGCATCGAGGCACCGGCCGAGCGGCGTGCGGCGGGCAAGCGCGAGAGCGGCCGGCTGAGCGTCGCTGCACGCCAGTCGGGCAACCAGATCGTGATCGAGATCGCCGATGACGGGCGGGGAATCGATTCCGAGAAGCTGGTCCGCAAGCTGGTCGAGGCCGGGCGTGATGAGGCGCAGTTGCGAGCGCTCTCGCCGCGCGCGCGGCTCGACCTGATCTTCGAGCCGGGGCTGACCACCAAGGACGAGGTGAGCCAGATTTCGGGGCGCGGCGTCGGCATGGACGTGGTGCGCGCCGCCATCGAACAGATCGGCGGGCGGATCGAACTCGACAACGCACCGGGCCGCGGGTTGCGCGTCGCCATCCATGTGCCGCTGACGCTTTCGATCATCTCGGCGATCATCGTCGGGGTGGGCGGACAGCGCTTTGCCATCCCGCGCCAGGCGATCGAGGAGATCGTCACCGACCGCAGCGACGCGATCCGCATCGACATGCTCGGCGCGACGCCGGTGGCGACGGTGCGCGACCGGCGGATGCCGCTGGTCGACCTGGGCGGGCTGCTGCGCGTGCGGCGCGCGGCGAATGACGGGCCGCAACTGCTCGCGATCGTGAGCGTGAGCGACGGCAGCTATGCGCTGGCGGTCGACACCGTGCTCGACAATGAGGAACTGGTGGTCAAGCCCGCGTCGCCCGCGGTGATGAGCACGGGCATCTATGCGGGGCAGACGCTGCCCGACAGCGGGTTGCCGATGCTGATGCTCGACTGTGCGGGCGTGGCGCGCCAGGCGGGGCTGGTCTTTACCCGCGACGTCGAGGAAGCGTTCGAGGACGAGGCCGAGGAGGCGCCGCCGCCGGGGATCCCCGCGCTGCTGTTCCGCGATCTCGACGGCGTGCGGCGCGCAGTGCCGCTGAGCGTCGTCGACCGTGTGGAGCAGGTGCCGGGAAGCGCGGTGCGCTTTGCCGCCGGGCGGTTCCGCGTCGCGATCGAGGGGCGGCTGCTGCCGCTGGCGGCGCAGGGCGACCTGGAAGGGCGGACGCAGATCGACCTGCTGCGGCTGAAGGACGACACGAGCGAGGTCGCCTATGCGATCGCCGAGGCGCACGACATCGTCGTGCTGCCCGACGCGGTGGCGCCGGCGCGCGAGCCGGGGCCGATCGCGGGCGTCGTCCTGATGGACGACGAGCAGATCGAGCTGCTCGACATGCTGTGGGTGTTCGACGAACATGCCGATCGCGAGGCGGCCGACGACGCGCCGCTGTGCCTGATCGCGGGCGATGCCGATGGCTGGATGACCTCGTTCGTGCGCCCGCTGCTCGAAAGCGCGGGCTATCGCGTAGCGGCGCAGCTCCCGCCCGGTGAACGTGCGGCGGTGGTGCTGGCGAGCGAGGAAGGCGCGACACCCCCGGCCGGGGCGGCGGCGCCCGTCGTCCGGCTGCGCCGCACGCGCGCGGCCGCCGGGGCGAACGACGACAGCGTCTATCGCTATGACCGCGCGGGGCTGTTGCGCGCGCTGGAAGCGCGCGTGACGGGGCAGGGACGATGATGGACGGGCTGTTCCTGATCGCGGAGGTCGCCGGCCGCACCGTCGCGATCGAATCGGCGCAGGTCGAATCGGTCGTCGATATCGGCGAGGTCACCGCGGTGCCGCGTGCGTCGCAGCATGTGCGCGGGCTGGCGGCGCTGCGCAGCCGGGTCGTCACCGTGGTCGACACGCAGTCCGCGCTGGGCTTTGCCCCGATGGGCGAGGCGCACCGGGCGGTCATCACCCAGGTCGAGGGGCATCATTACGCGATGCTCGTCGACGCGCTCGACGACGTCGCGCCGTTCGAGCTGCGCCCGCTGGGCGGCGGCGTGGTGCTCGACGATGCGTGGCGCCGTGCCGGGCGTGGCATCATCGAGCGCGACGGCGAACCGATCCTGGCGATCGACCTGACCGCGCTGGTCCCCGGTTATTCCCTCTCAAATAGTGGAAATAGCTTCGATTAACGCGGCACTTACATTCTTCAGGCAAGGTGTTGGGCGGTAGCAGGCTGCCGGGAACGGGGAATCATGAAAACTTGTCTGGTCGTGGATGATTCGAAGGTCATCCGAAAGGTCGCTCGACACATCCTTGAGACGCTGGAGTTCGAGGTGCGCGAAGCGGGAGACGGGCGCGAGGCGCTCGATTCGTGCCTGGCGTCGACGCCGGACGTGGTGCTGCTCGACTGGAACATGCCGGTGATGAGCGGCATGGATTTCCTGCGCGCGCTCAAGGCTTCGGACCTGCCGCGCAAGCCCAAGGTTGTCTTCTGCACGACCGAAAACGGCATGGCCTATATCCGCGCCGCGATCGAGGCGGGCGCGGACGAATATGTGATGAAGCCGTTCGACCGCGAGACGCTGGAGAGCAAGCTGCAGATCGTGGGCGTCGCCTGAGCCTGCCGCAGTGATCGTCGGATCGGTCTCTCCCGCCGCAACGGTGCATGCCGGCCTGCCCGCGCAGGTGGTCATCATCGACGATTCGGTCGTCGCGCGCACGGTGCTGGCGCGGATGATCGAGGCGACCGGCCGCTTTCAGGTGGCCGGGTCGTTCAGCGACGTGCGTGCGGGGCTCGCCTATCTGCACGACCATGCGGTCGACGTGGTGCTGCTCGATATCGCGATGCCGGGGATCGACGGGATCACCGCCTTGCCCGACGTGATCGCGGCGGGACGCGGCGCGAAGGTGCTGATCGTTTCGTCCTCGGCCGATGAAGGCGCGGCGGTGACGGTGCAGGCGCTTGCGCTGGGGGCGGCCGACACGCTCGTCAAACCGGGGATCGGCGCGTTTGCGGGGCGATTCGCCGAGAAGCTGCAGGAACGGTTGCTGCGGCTGGTCGAACCGGCGATGGGGGAGGTGCATCCGGCTCCGCAGGTCGCGGCGCCCCCCGCACTCGGCACGCACGAGGTCGACCTGGTGACGATCGGCGCGTCGACGGGCGGCATCCATGCGCTGAGCCAGGTGCTGCGCGCCATTCCGCCGCATTTCACCGTGCCGATCCTGATCACGCAGCATCTGCCAGCGTCGTTCATGCCCTATTTCGCGGCGCAGGTCGCCGATCTGGGGCGGCGACCGTGCGAGGTCGCCGACGACCATATGCGGGTGCGCGCCGGGCATATCCTGGTTGCACCGGGCGATGCGCATCTGCGCGTCGTGCGGACGAGCGACGGTGCGGCGGTGCGGTTGAGCGACGAGCGTGCGGTCAGCGGCTGTACCCCCTCGGTCGACCCGATGTTCGAATCGGCCGCCGACGTGTTCGGCCGGCGGGCGGTCGGCGTCGTGCTGAGCGGCATGGGACGCGACGGGGCCGAGGGCGCGCGGGCGCTGGTGGAGGCCGGTGCGCGTGTGGTCGCGCAGGATCGGGCCTCTTCGGTCGTCTGGGGAATGCCCGGCGCGGTGGCGACATCGGGCTGTGCCAGCGCGGTGCTGCCGCCGCACGAGATCGGCCGGCTGATCGCCACGCTGGGAGGCGGCCGGTGATGGCGGGAAACAGCCCAACGCCGGCCCCCACGGCATCGGCGAGCGCGATGAACGTCATCGCCGCGCTGCTCGAACAGCGCACGGGACAGCAGATCGCGGCCAACCGGGCCTGGCGCATTGAGACAGCGCTGAAGCCGTTGCTGCGCGAAAAGCAGCTCGCCTCACTCGACGCGCTGGTCGCGCAACTGGTGCTGTCGCGGTCGCCCGAGCTGGGCGAGGCGGTGGTCGATGCGCTGCTCAACCAGGAAACGAGCTTTTTCCGCGACGCCGCGGTGATCGAGATGGTCGCCGCCGCAGCGATCGCGATGCAGGCCGAGGCGGGCGGGCGGCGGCTGCGCATCTGGTCGGCGGGCTGCTCGAACGGGCAGGAGCCGCTGTCGCTGGCGATGCTGTTGCACGAGAACGGCCTGTTCGACGGACCGACCGCGCCCGAGATCATCGGCACCGACATTTCGCCGGCGGCGCTCGCCCGCGCGCGGGCGGCACGCTATTCGCAGTTCGAGATCCAGCGGGGGCTGCCCGTGCGGCGGATGGTCGAGTGGTTCGAGCCGGCGGGAAACGACTGGGCGGCACGGCCCGAACTGGTGCGTCGCATCCAGTTCCGCCCGCACAACCTGGTCGTCGACCCGGCGCCGTCGGGGCGGTTCGACATCGTGCTTTGCCGCAATGTGCTGCTATATTTCTCGCTGCCGCTGCGTCAGCGCGTGTTCGACATGATGGCGCAGGCGATCCGCCCCGGCGGGCTGCTCGTACTGGGTGCGGGCGAGACGGTGATCGGCCAGACGAGCCATTTCAGGCCGAGCGAGCAGTATCGCGGGCTTTATGTCGCGGGCAGCGCTGCCGAGCGGAGCGCGGCGGCCGGGCTGCCCGCCTGACCGATGACGCCGCGCACCGCCGTGCATCGCGCTTGCCCCATGCCCCTGCGCGCTCGTAAACGCGTCCGATGACCGCGGGACTTGCCATTGTCGACGCACCGTCGCCCAATTTCGACGCGCGCACGCTGCCGATCACGATGATCGTGCTGCACTATACCGGCATGGAGAGCGCGGGCGCGGCAATCGCCCGGCTGCGCGATCCGGAGGCGAAGGTTTCGGCGCATTATGTCGTCGACGAGGACGGCCGGATCCTGCGGCTCGTTCCCGAGGACAAGCGCGCGTGGCACGCCGGCCGGTCGCACTGGCGCGGGATCACCGACGTCAATTCGGCCTCGATCGGGATCGAGATCGTCAATCCGGGGCATGAATTCGTCTATCGTCCGTTCCCGCCGACGCAGATGGAGTCGCTGATCCCGCTCGTCGCCGACATCAAGGCGCGACACGGCATCACGCGCGGCAACGTCGTCGGCCATTCGGACGTCGCGCCGGCGCGCAAGCAGGATCCGGGCGAACTGTTCGACTGGCATGCGCTGGCCCGACTGCGGCTGGCGCTGCCGCGGCCGACGCGCAACCTGGTCGATCCGGGCTGGGGAGACGGAGCGTTCATGCTCGCGCTCGAACGGTTCGGCTATGACGTGAGCGATCCGGTGGCTGCGGTGACGGCGTTTCAGCGCCGGTTTCGGCCCGAACTGATCGACGGCGAGATCGACCGCGAATGCTGTTGCCTGCTGTTCGCGCTGCTGCTGCCGTCGCCGCAGGGCGACGCCTGAGATTCGGGGATAATCGCCCGGTTATCGGCCAATTCATAATATTTGGTTACGCTTTGGAAAGGACGTGCTGGTAGCCTGAGCCAATGATGGGCAACGATCCGATCAAGGCACAGGTGACGCTCGGTGTTCTGCGGGTGCGGATGTCGGGTGTGGCGAAGCAGGATTCGAGCGGCCGCGAGGTCGTGTCGGTCACGACGCCGACCGTTGCCGACGCGACCGCGGCGCTCCGCCAGGCGGCGCGGGTGTCGGGCGCCGACGGGCTGGTGCGCGTCGGTTCGGATTATCGCCGGACCGCGATCGCTTCGGGACCGTTGAGCACGCAGACGGTGATCGAGGTCCAGGCCTGGGGCACGCCCGTGCGTGATCCCGATCCGTCGGCCACCGACGTCGAGAAGCTCTGAATAAGCGCTTGGCCGCGCGAAGCTGCGCGGCTAGAGCGGCCCGGCCAGAGGGTCGGGCGGCCGCGTGCGCTTCATCGAAGCGCCCGAGGAAAGTCCGGGCTCCACGGAACCACGGTGCCGGGTAACGCCCGGCGGGGGCGACCCCAGGGAAAGTGCCACAGAAAGCAGTCCGCCCACTGCCCGCAAGGGTAAGGGTGAGGGTGAAAGGGTGCGGTAAGAGCGCACCGCGCGACCGGCAACGGAAGCGGCACGGTAAACCCCACCGGGAGCAAGACCGAATAGGGACGGCACATGCGCCCGGTTCCGGCGCGTCGTCCGGGTTGGTTGCTTGAGGGGCGGTGCGAGCCGTCCCCTAGAGGAATGGTCGCCCATCGCCCATCGGGCGAGGACAGAACCCGGCTTATAGACCCTCTGGCATTGTTTCCGCAGAAATCCGCGGGTTTTTCCTAGTGTGCCGTGCCGGAGTTGGCACATGTGCTTTCCGTAGCGCGGCGGTTGGCGTTGATGCTGGTCAATCGTGCCCGTCGCGCCTATCTGGGGCGCGTTATGGCGCGGCAGACTCGATCGACGGACTGGGGCTTCCCACGCTGGCGCGGCTATGGCGCGTCGAGCGAGGCGCAGCAGGTGCGGATGTGCGACCGTCATGGCTGTGACCAGCCGGGCAATTGCCCCGCGCCCAAATCGCCCAACAGCCGCGAGCGCTGGTATTTCTGTGCGACGCACGCGGCTGAGTACAACAAGAACTGGGACTATTTCGCCGGGCTCGACGCCGAGACCGCAGCCCAGCGCGAGCATGACGAGCGCCGCACCGCCAATGGCTATGCGAGCGCATCCTATCATGGCTGGGGCGGCGCCGGCGACGGCAGCCGTTCGCGCGAGGAGATGCGCGCGCTCGACATTCTCGAGCTCGAGGTCGATGCCGATTTCGAAGCCATCCGCAACGCCTGGCGGCGGCTGGCCAAGGCCAACCATCCCGATGTGCGTCCGGGCGATGCCGACGCGGCGCAGCGGTTTCAGGCGATCCAGGCGGCCTATGAAGTCCTGCGTGCGGCCGAGGAACGCCGGAGCTGGAAGCCGGAGTGAGGCGCGCGCCGACGACGCCGGCGCTGCTGATCTGCGCCCGGTGTACCGCGCGGGCAGGGGGCGGTTTCGGTCCTGGCCGTCGCTGGTCGCTGGCACGCGCGCTGCGTCGTCACCTCTCGCCGCGGCGATGGTGGTGGCCGTTCGGGCCGAAGCCGGCACCGATCGCCGAAGTGGCGTGCCTGGCCGTCTGTCCGCGCGGGGCGGTGACGGTCCGCCGGCCCGGCGAGCGCGCGTCGCTGACGGTGCCGCTGGGCGCCGATGTGGGCGCGGTGGCAGACCGGCTGGGCCTGACGGCTGCCGAACATCCCCCGACTTGACAGCGACGCTTGCCGCAGCCGAGATCCGTCACGTTCATCAGGGACGGGGGGTGTCATGAAGAAAGCGATGCGTGCGGCACTGGTGCCGCTGGCGATGATGGTGCCGGTCGGCGGCGCAATGGCGCAGGACGACCTGGTGGGGCGGTTGCTCGCCAAGGCTGACGAACTGTCCCGCAACGATGGATACCGGCCCACCGGATGGACGCGCTCAGGCGACCTCAAGCAGGGCGAGCGTGCCGAGCTTGCCGTCAAGCTGACCGGCGGCAAGTCCTATAAGCTCGTCGGTGCGTGCGACGGCGATTGCAAGGACATGGATATCCAGATCGTCGACCTCAACGGCCAGGAGGTCGACCGCGACGAGCTGGACGACGATTTCCCGATCGTGCACGTCCCCCAGAGCGGCAACTACACCGTGCGGGTCATCATGGCATCGTGTTCGGCATCGCCTTGTGCCTATGGCGTGCGCGCCTACGCGAAATAGCCAGAGCGGCGGCTGCGCGGGCGTTCAGGCGTCCGCGTAGCGCGCGGCGGTCTCGCGGATCAGCGCGATCATGTTGGGGATACCCTGCGTCCGGTTCGAGCTGAGCTGGTTGCGCAGATCGAACGGCGCGAGCGCGCCTTCGATGTCGGTCGCCAGGATCGCCGCGGGCGTCTGATCCTGAACCGCGAGCAGGACGAGCGCGATGATCCCCTTGGTGATCGCCGCGTTCGAATCGGCAAGGAAGTGCAGCGTTCCCGCCGCGGTGCGGGTGGGATAGACCCAGACCGATGCCGAACAGCCGCGTACCAGCGTCGCGTCGGTCTTGAGCGCATCGGGCATGGGCTCGAGCGCCCGGCCCAGATCGATCAGCAGCCGATAGCGGTCGTCGGCGTCGAGAAATTCATATTCTTCGCTGAGGTCGGCAAGGCTCGTCATCGGGCCCCTATAGCCCTTGTGCCGGATGATGCCAGTAGCAGGGCGGCGCTTGGGGCGCCGGGACGCGGTCCCGCGCGGTCGCAAGGGGCCGCCGGCCCCGCCCGGGTGTCGGCGGGACCGGCGTGGCGGCGTGGGGTCAGAGGTCAACCCCGGCCGCGATGGCTTCGAGCTTGCGGACGCGTTCCTTGAGATCGGCAATCTCGATCCGCGAGGCGGTGGTCGGCAGCGCCGCGGCCTCGCCGGCGGGGCCGCGGCTGCGCTCGGCCAGTTCCTGTCGTTTGAGTTCGAGCCAGCCGCGCCAGCCGGCGAGCCCGGCCCAGGTCACGATGCTGACCGTCGCCAGCGCGGACAGCGCGCAGGTGAGGTAGAAATTGGGATCGGTGGTCATCGAATGTCCTCCCGGATCACAGCTTGGGTTCGCGCAGCGCTTCGATCTCGCGATCGAGCCGCAGGCTGCTTTCGTTGTCGGTAATCACGCGTTCGAGCACCTGGATCCGCTCCTTGAGCGCGCGGACCTCCTCGCGGAGCCGCCGGGCCTCGTCGGCCGCCGCCGGTTCGGCCGAGGGACCGACGCGATGGCCAGCGGCGCGGTGGGCCGCATAGCGTGCCTTGAGCACGCTCCCCACCGTCACGATGATCACGATGGCGACGACCAGTTCTGCCGCGTTCATCGTAGTAACTCCCCTCTTTGGCGCCCCCGGCGCTCAGTCTTTCTGCTGGGCCTCGGCAAGCCGCATGGCGCGGCGGCGAGGGCGATCCCGGGATTCGGCGAGGACGATAGCGCCCCCGCACAGTGCCGCAAGCACTGCGAGCGAAACGATCAGCATGTTTTTGATCCCTTTTAGTTGAGCGGTGCTTCGCGCAGCCGTTCGATTTCTTCGGCCACCGCGATGCCGCGGTCGGTGACGATGCGTTCGAGAACCCGGACCCGCTGCTCCAGCCGCTCGGTCTGCGCCGCATATTGCGCGGCCTGTTCGGCGGTGCGGGCGGTGAGCGCCTCGGCCATCGCGGTCTTGTAGCGAAGCCAGCGGCGGAACATGTCGGACCCGACGCCGGCGATCACCGGAATGCCGACGACGATCGTGAAGAATGCGATCATGTTGACGTCCATCGTCTTTCCTCCGTCTCCTGCCGCGGATCAGCGCAGCGATTCGATTTCGCGGGCGACGCGTTCGGCGGGGTCGGTGGCGATCCGTTCGAGCACCGCGATCCGCTCTTCGAGGCGGCTGATCTGGCCGGTCAGCCGTTCGTTCTCGGTCGACAGCAGCGCGATCTTGCGTTCTGCCTCCAGCGCCTCCTCGCCGATACGGCGACTGCGCCGCCGCGAGCAATTCTCGTCCTCGATCGGGTAGCCGTGCTTGGCGCGGACCCAGGTCTGGAAAGCCCGGGACGCCATCACCGCGGTGACGATCAGTACCGGGACGAGCCAGCTCAACTCACGCATTTGAACCTCCCTGTTGCCTTGTCGTCCGTTCCCGGGTCATCGGGTCAGCGCAGGCTGTCGATTTCGTCGGCCAGGCGCTTGTTGCGGCTGGTGTAATAGAGTTCGATGTCGGCGAGCCGGCGATCGACGTCGCGGAACTTCGAGCGGACCTCGGCGGTCGAGCGGCGGGCGTTGGTGCGGACCCCCTGCCAGAAGCGGGCGTCTTCGGGCCCTTCATAGAGGTCGATCGGCCGCTTTTCGGCGATCATGCCGATCGCGAGATAGCCGAGCAGCGCCCAGCCCGTCGCCAGCGTGAGCAGGACGAAGCCCACGCGCACCCAGGTCACGTCGATCCCGGTATAGTCGGCGATGCCCGCGCACACGCCCATCCACTTGCCGTTCTGCTTGTCGCGGTAGAACTTGGTACGAGCGGACATTTCAGTTCCTCCTCGCAATGTCATAGGGGTTCGGCTCGGGGCGGCTCGCCGAGAGCGGACGGAAATCGGGATTGTCGGCGGCGATGATGCGTTCGACGGTGTTGAGACGTTCCTCGAGCTGCCGCGCAGTGTAATAGAGTTCGTCGAGCAGCTTTTCGTCCTCGCCGGTGATCGTGCCGGCCTGCTTCCACTTGGTGACATAGTGCATCACCACCCAGGGAAGCCCGATGAAGAGCATCCCCACCACCCCGATCGGGACCAGCACATCTTCCATGGCTTAGGCTCCCTTGTTCAGTCGTGCCTTGAGCGCCTCGAGCTCGGCGTCGACCTTGTCGGACGACCGCAGCTCGGCAATCTCTTCCTCGAGCGACTTGGGCGCGGTGCCCATTCCGGCCGCATCGGCGCGACCTTCGGCGAGATCGACGCGGCGTTCCAGCACCTCGAAGCGCGAGAAGGCGTCCTGCATCCGGCTGCCGTTGGTCATTTCGCGCAGACGGAAGCGGTTGTTGGCGCTTTCCAGCCGGGCGCTGATCGAGTTCTGACGGGTGCGCGCCTCACGCAGCTTGTTCTGGAGCTTGGCGATGTCCTCTTCGGACGCGCGCAGCGTCTCTTCGAGCACCGCGATCTCCGCTTCGAGCTGGTCGCACATGTCCGCGGCCTTGCGCTTTTCGACAAGAGCCGCCTTGGCGAGATCCTCGCGACCCTTGCTCAGCGCCAGCTCGGCCTTTTCGGTCCAGCTTTCCTGAAGCTTTTCGAGCTTGGCGATGTGGCGGCGCATTTCCTTCTGATCGGCGATCGTGCGCGCGGCGGAGGCCCGGACCTCGACCAGCGTCTCCTCCATCTCGAGGATGATCATGCGGATCATCTTGGCCGGGTCTTCGGCCTTGTCGAGCAGGTCGGTGACGTTGGCGGCGATGATGTCCCGGGTCCGCGAGAAGATACCCATTTCAAACTCCTTCAGTTGAACCCGCCGGGGGAGCCAAGGGTAAGCCCCGGGGCCGGCGGCATCGATGGTCGGCGCGTCAGGCCATCGGCACCGAGACGGTGTTGGCCAGCATCACCACGCTCACGAGCAGCGAGAGCGAGACGGCGACGAACGCATTGCGAAGATTGGTAGCCTGGTACGACATGGTGACCTCCTGAACCTTGGTTTCAACCTGCCCTTGATCGGGCTTGCTCAAACTATTGCAGGGGGCGTGCCAGTTTTTGAAAGTGGCGGATTTCCGTGCTTTTCGCCGGTCTGAGACCTGGTGGACGCGGATTTTGCTTGCCAAATGTTGGGAAAAATCCCCAACTATTCGTCATGGAGCGAACCACACAGGTCATCGGCCAGTCCACGGCCTTTCTCGACGCGCTCGAACGGGCGAGCCGCGCGGCGGGGCTGGACCGGCCGGTGCTGGTGATCGGTGAGCGCGGCACCGGCAAGGAACTGGTTGCCGAGCGTCTTCACCGGTTGAGCCCCCGCTGGGACCAGCCGCTGGTCGTCATGAACTGTGCCGCGCTTCCGGAGACGCTGATCGAGGCCGAACTGTTCGGACATGAGGCCGGCGCCTTTACCGGCGCGACCAAGGCGCGGGCCGGCCGGTTCGAGGAAGCCGATGGCGGCACGCTGTTTCTGGACGAGCTGGGGACGCTGTCGATGGCGGCGCAGGATCGGCTGTTGCGCGCGGTCGAATATGGCGAGGTGACGCGGATCGGCGCGTCGCGGCCGATCCGCGTCGACGTGCGCATCGTCGCGGCGACGAACGAGCATCTGCCCGACCGGGTCGCGCGCGGCACGTTCCGCGCCGACCTGCTCGACCGGCTGAGCTTCGAGGTGGTGACGTTGCCGCCATTGCGGGCGCGCCGCGGCGACGTCGAGGTGCTGGCGGATTTTTACGGCCGGCGGATGGCGGCGGAGATCGGCTGGACCGACTGGCCGGGCTGGGGGCCCAACGCGCTCGATCGTCTCACCAGCTATGAATGGCCGGGCAATGTCCGCGAACTGCGCAACGTCGTCGAACGCGCCGTGTACCGGTGGGAGCGCGAGGGGCCGATCGATGCGGTTCAGATCGACCCGTTCGATTCACCCTTTCGCCCGCGCGCGATGCCGGGGGCAGCCGGGGGCGGCGCGCGGGGCGCGGCGCCGGCGGAGCCGGAAACCCCGACGATCGCACCGCTCGCCGAGACGGTCGAGCGGATGCCGGTGCCGACCGACGATGCGCCGTCGGGTGGGGACTTCAAGGCGCGCGTCGCCCAGTTCGAAAAGCAGTTGCTGCGCCAGGCACTTGCCGAGCATCGTTACAACCAGCGCGCAACGGCGGAGGGGCTGGGGCTGAGCTATGACCAGCTTCGTCATGCGCTCAAACGGCACGGGCTGCTGGGCGCCCCGGGATGAGTTGCGGCCGCGCGCCTCGTCCAATCGAACCGCTCAATGGCGGGATGCGAAAATTTGTTGCGGCGAACGCCCGGCGGATGCGTTAGGCGGGCATCCGGCAAGAACCACCCAAAAGGAGGACGCTCATGGCTTTCGAACTTCCGGCGCTGCCCTATGCCAAGGATGCGCTGGCGCCGCACATGTCGGCCGAAACGCTCGAATTCCACCATGGAAAGCACCACAAGGCCTATGTCGACAAGACCAACGGCTTTGTCGTCGAAAAGAAGCTCGAGGGGCTGAAGCTTTCCGAGGTGATCAAGAAGGCCAAGGAAACGGGCGACAAGGGCCTGTTCAACAACTCGGCCCAGATCTGGAACCACAGCTTTTTCTGGCAGTGCCTGTCGCCCGAGAAGCAGACGCCGTCGGGCAAGCTCGCTGAACTGATCGCCGAGAGCTTCGGCACGACCGACGAACTGGTCAAGCAGCTGGTCGCTGAGTCGACCAACCACTTCGCCAGCGGCTGGGGCTGGCTGGTCCTTGACGGCGGCAAGCTGAAGGTCACGTCGCTGCACGATGCCGACACGCCCATCGTCTATGACGGCATGCAGCCGTTGCTGACGATCGATGTGTGGGAACACGCCTATTATGTCGACTATCGCAATGCGCGCCCGGCGTATCTGAACGCGGTTTCGGCAAATCTGATCAACTGGGATTTCGTCGCGCAGAATCTGGACGGCCAGGGCGTCAGCCGCGCCGACCAGGGCTGATCGACATTGCCTGCTTCCTTCCCCCTGCGGCGGTGTCGCATGGGGAAGGGGCTTGCTGCTGACGCGCGCTGCCGCGGTCAGTCTTCGCCGAACAGGTCGCGCTGCGCCTTTTCGAGTTCCTCGGCATAGCGTTTGCGGGCATGGCGCTCGGTGATAAGGCCGATCACATGGCCGTCCTCGCCGACGACGGCCAGATCGTCCGCCTCGCTCGCGTCGAACGTCTCCATGATCGTCCCGATGTGCATTTCGGGCGAAAGCGCCGTGTCTGTCAGCGTCGCCAGTTGTGCGACGGGCGCCTCCTCCGCGAGCGTCGACGACCAGACATCGGCGGTGCGGACGATCCCCTGATACTGATCGTCGATCCCCGTCAGCACGACGCGTGAGGTCGATCCCAGCGGAAACAGCGTCCGGAATACGCCGAGCGTCGTCGTCGCGCGGACCATGCGCGGATCGCGGCGCATCAGCCGCCCGGCGGTGAGGTTGCGCATCCAGCCGATGTCGCGTCCGCTGCGGATGGTCTCGCCGCGCAGATGCAGTCGCCAGGTCGAGAAGCTGTAGCCGAAGGTGACGCGCACCACCGTTGTCGAGATCATCGCCGCGAGGATGGCGACACCCGTGATCGCGAAATCGTGCGTCACCTCGAGCACCAGCAAAGCGATCGTCATCGGCCCGCCGACAACGGCGACGGCGAGCGCGGCCATGCCGACAATGGTCGCGTCGACCGCGGCGAGGGCATGGAGCTCGGGGAACTGGGCGAGTACGAGCTGATAGAGCCGGCCGACGAGCGCGCCGAGGAACAGCGACGCAAAGAACAGGCCGCCGCGAAAGCCGAAACCCAGCGAGATGGCGGAGGCGGCGATCTTGAGCCCCAGCACGGTGACGAGCGACAGCGCGGTCACCTGGCTGATCAGCGTGAGGTTGAGCGCGCCGTGCCCCGCCGACAGCGCCTGGGGCGTGACCATCCCCAGCGGAATGAGCAGCAGTCCGCCCAGGATCGGTGCCAGCGGACGCGGGATCGGCGAGCGTCGCACCGCCACCTCGGCCATCGAGACGAGGCGCATCAACGCGATGCCCACGAGCGCGCAGACCAGCCCGAGCACGGCGCACAGCGCATAGTCGGCAGTGGTGGCACCGTGCGTGCCCCCGGCAGCGATCACATATGGGGGGGCGCCGATGCTGCGGGCGGTCACCGCCGCGACGATCGAGGCCGCCATCACCGGTGCGATCGCGGGCGGCGTGTAGGCGCCGAGCACGATTTCGAAGGCATAAAAGGCGCCGGTGAGCGGCGCGCCGAACGCGGCGCTGATCGCTGCGCCGGCCCCGGCGGCCACGAGCGTGCGCAGGTCGTTGCGCCGCAGCTTGAAGCGTTCACCGACGAAGGAAGCGATTCCGCCGCCCGCCTGGGCATAGGCCGCCTCAAGCCCGACCGATGCGCCGAAGCCGTTCGAAAGCACGGTCTGGCCGACCACGGTGACCGTGTCGCGAGGGGGGATGCGACCGCCGTGGAGGGCCGTCGCCTCGACGATGTCGATCGGGGTGCGCTTGCGGGTCAGCCACAGCGCCAGCCCCAGCACCGCGCCGCCGAGCGGCAGCGCGAGCAGGCGCCAGGGTGAAATCGAACCGGCGGCACTCAGATGCTCGCCGGGATCGAGATCGAACAGGATGCGCTGTAGCCACCGGGCGAACTCGCCCGTCCCGATCGCGGTCAGCCCGCCCAGCATCCCGACGACCACGGCGAGCCCCAGAAACCAGGTCTCGCTGCTGCGGACCCGGCGGCGGAGCGCGTTGAGCGCGTGGAGCGTCACATGGGCAGGGCGGCGCATCGTGCGGGCGCTCCGTTCAGCCTTCGGGCGGAACCGGCGCGTCCTCGGGGCGATCGAGTTGCAGCCCGTTGCGCAGCAGCATCGGGATGTTGAGCATCGCGAAGACGAGCGTCAGCGGAATGACCACCCAGGTCTTGAAGGTGACCCAGCGGTCCCAGTCGAGCATATGGCGCATCACCTCGTTGAGCACCGCCATGACTGCGAAAAAGCCCGTCCAGTTGATCGTAAGCAACCGCCAGCCGCGCGCGGAAAGCCCGGGATAGGCGGTTTCGAGCATCGTCTGGAGCAGCGGCTTGTCGGCGACGAGTCCATAGCCGAGAATGACCGCGAACATCGCGTAGACGATCGTCGGCTTCATCTGGATGAAGCTCTGATCGTGGAAATAGAGCGTCAGGCTGCCGAACACGATCACCAGCGCACCGGTGATCCACAGCATCGGCGAGATATGGCGCGCGCGCCACCACGAGAACAGCATCGCCGCCACCATCGCGACCATGAAGGCGGCGGTTGCGGCCAGGATGCGCATCAGCTGGATGCCGGGCGCAAAGCTGTTGACCAGGAAAAACACCGCCAGCGGACCATAGTCCATCAGCATGCGCAGACCGGGGGAGAGCGGGGGGCGGGTTTCGGCCATAGATCCTCTAGCGCAGTCCCCCCCCGCCGGGCCGGCGGGGGATGGGTGGGGGAACGGGTGCGGCGCGGATCAGCGCCGCCCCTCGCCGGTGAGTTCGTCGACGCCGGCGATGATGCGGGCAACCTGGCCGGCATCGAAGCCGCGCAGGTCGTCCACCTTCTCGCCCACGCCGATCGCGTGGATGGGCAGACCGTATTTCTCGGCAGCAGCGACGAGCACGCCGCCGCGCGCGGTGCCGTCGAGCTTGGTCATCACCAGCCCGGTGACGCCGGCGACCTCCTTGAACACCTCGATCTGGTTGAGCGCGTTCTGGCCGGTGGTGGCGTCGAGCACCAGCACGACGTCATGCGGCGCGGCGGGGTTGATCCGGCCAAGGACGCGGCGGATCTTGGCCAGCTCGTCCATCAGTTCGCGCTTGTTCTGAAGGCGCCCGGCGGTGTCGACGATCAGCACGTCGGTGCCGTTCGCGGTCGCCTGCTTGACGGCTTCATAGACGATGCCCGCGGCGTCGCCGCCCTCGGCGCCCGACACGATCGGCACGCCGATCCGGTCGGCCCAGGTCTTGAGCTGGCCGATCGCGGCGGCGCGGAAGGTGTCGCCTGCCGCCAGCATCACGCTGTAATCCTGCTCGGCGAGCTGGTTGGCGAGCTTGGCGATCGTCGTCGTCTTGCCCGACCCGTTGACGCCGATCACCAGGATGACGTGGGGGCGCGGGAAGGCGTCGATCTCGAGCGGGCGAGCGACGGGCGCGAGCGCCTTGGCGATCTCGTCCGCGACGATCAGCCGGATGCCCAGTTCCTCGAGGTTGCGCTCGAACTGCCCCTCGGCGAGCCGGGTGCGGACGCGCGCGGCCATTTCGGGGCCGAGGTCGGACGCGATCAGCGCCTCCTCGATCTCGTCGAGCGTCGCGTCGTCGAGCCGCGCGCCCGAAAGGCCGGCCAGGTTGCCCAGCAGCCGGTCCGAGGTCTTTTTGAGGCCGCCGAGCAGGCGCTCGTGCCACGACGCCCCGCTCATGCGCGCACCCCGACGAGCCGCCCCTCGGCGACGCCCGTCACCCGCGCCTGCACGATCGTTCCCGGCTCACACATTCCAGTTGGCAGCATTCCAGTTTCCGGCATTCCAGTTCCTGATGGCGGACGGGCAGGGCCGTCCCCTTGTTGCGCGGCGCTAGCAGAAGTCGGCGCCCGCGGCGAATCGTCGCGAAGCAAACGCAGCTCGGCGAAGTTGGGCGCATGACCGCGGTCGCCCGGGCGCTCGACGAGGATCGGTTGCACGCTGCCCACCTGGTTCGCGAGCCAGCGGTCGCGCCGTTCCGCCGCGGCCTCGCGAAGGGTCGCGGCCCGTTCGCGGACCAGCGCCGGCGGCAATTGCGGCATGCGCGCGGCCGGCGTCCCCTCCCGCGGCGAGTAGGGGAAGATGTGCGCATGGACGATGTCGCAATCGTCGATCAGCGCCAGGCTGTTGGCGAACATCGCCGGATCTTCGGTCGGAAAGCCCGCGATCAGGTCGGCGCCGATCGCGATTTCCGGCCGCGCGGCCTTCAGGCGATCGACCATCGCGACGGCGTCGGCGCGGCTGTGCCGCCGCTTCATCCGCTTGAGGATCATGTCGTCGCCCGCCTGGAGCGAGAGGTGGACGTGCGGCATGACGCGCGCTTCCTGCGTCAGCAACTCGAACAGTCGGGCGTCGATCTCGATCGAATCGAGCGAAGACAGGCGCAGGCGCCGAAGCCCGGGCACCTGATCGAGGATCCGCTGGACGAGCAAGCCGAGGCTCGGCTGGCCGGGCAGATCGGGACCATAGCTGGTAAGGTCGACGCCGGTGAGCACAACTTCAGCATGGCCCGCCGCGACGAGGCCGCGGATGCGTTCGATCACCGCGCCCGCCGGCACGGAACGGCTGTTGCCGCGCCCGAAAGGGATCGCGCAGAAGGTGCAGCGATGGTCGCAGCCATTCTGAACCTCGACGAAGGCGCGGGCGTGCGCCGAGAAGCTGGCGGCGAGGTGCGGGGTGGTTTCGCGCACCGCCATGATGTCCTGGACCTGGACGCGCGCGGGCGCTGCCCAGGCGGCGGGATCGAGCTTTTCGGCGTTGCCCAGCACGCGGTCGACCTCGGGCATCGCGGCGAAACCGGCGGGATCGATCTGTGCCGCGCAGCCGGTGACGACCAGTTCGGCGTCGGGATGGGCGCGTCGTGCCCGGCGGATCGCCTGGCGCGTCTGCTTCACGGCCTCGTTGGTCACGGCGCAACTGTTGACCACGACCGCCGCGCGTCCGCCGACGAGCGTGCGGATCGACTCACCCTCGGCAAGGTTGAGCCGGCATCCGAGATTGATGATCGTAGGCGTGGCGGACATGCCGGCGCGATCTAGGCATGGTCAGGCGCGAAGTCCACGCGCCCGGTGTCGGTTCAGCCGACCAGGCGTTGCGCGCCCGACGGCGGGAGCGGGTTCGACTGCAGCAACAGCCGGCGTTCGGCGAGCATCCGGCGGGCGCCGGTGATCGACAGAGGTTTGCCATAGAGCCAGCCCTGTGCCTTGGCGCAGCCGAGCGCGCGCAGCCGCTCCTCGATCGCGGGTTCCTCGACACCTTCGGCCGTGACCGGAAGGTTGAGGCTTTCGCCCAGCCCGATGATCGCGTTGACGATCGCCGCCGAGTCCGGATTGTCGTTGAGCGACATGATGAAGCTTTTGTCGATCTTGATCCGGTCGAACGGCAGTGCCCGCAAATGCGCCAGCGACGAATAGCCGGTGCCGAAATCGTCCAGCGCGAGCCGGACGCCCTGGTTCTTCAGGCTGCCGACGATCGACTGGGCGAGCGCCAGATTGTCGAACAGCGCGCTTTCGGTAATCTCGACTTCCAGTCGATTGGCCGGGAAGCGCGTTTCGGTAAGCGTCTTGATGATCTTTTGCGCAAGCCACGCATCGCGAAGCTGGCAGGGCGAGATGTTGATCGACAGGCTGATCGACGGATCCCAGTCGCGCGCGGCGGTGAACGCCTGGCGCATGATCGACAGCGACAGTTCGGCGATCATGCCGGTGTCCTCGGCGACCGGAATGAACACGTCGGGCCGGATCGTGCCGCGTTCGGGGTGCTCCCAGCGCGCCAGGACCTCGAACCCGTGGAGCCGCCCGGTCGCAAGATCGACCTGCTGCTCGAAATAGGGGACGATTTCCTGGCGGGGCAGGGCAAGGCGCAACCCGGATTCGATCTCGTTGCGAAGCTGCAGTTCGCGCTCCATCGAGCGGTCGAACCAGGCATAGCGGTTTCGGCCGCCCTTCTTTGCCTGATACATCGCGATGTCGGCCGAACGGAGCAGTGCGTCCATCGTGCCGCAGTCGAAGTCCGAACGCGCGATGCCGAGCGAACAGCTGATGTGCAGCCGCAGCCCTTCGGCCTCGAACGGTTGCGCCATGCGGCTGACCATCTGCTGCGCGATGCGCTCGACCACGCCGGGGTCGGCGGGATCGAACAGAAAGCCGCACGCGAACTCGTCGCCGCCCAGCCGCGCGACCAGCGCTGCCGGCGGCAGGATCGAACGCACCTCGGCCGCGGCATCGCGCAGCAAGGCATCGCCGACCGCATGGCCGTGCATGTCGTTGATCGTCTTGAAGTGATCGAGGTCGAGTACCATCAGCACCATCGCACGATGGCGCTTGGCGGCGCGAGAGAGCATCGCGGCGCCTTCTTCGGCAAGGCTGCGGCGATTGAGGAAGCCGGTGAGCGGGTCGCGGCTGGCCAGATGCTGTGCCCG
Source organism: Pseudomonadota bacterium (assembly GCA_023426225.1). Taxonomy (GTDB): domain Bacteria; phylum Pseudomonadota; class Alphaproteobacteria; order Sphingomonadales; family Sphingomonadaceae; genus Sphingomonas. Next base: position 27,270 of record JAFABD010000210.1, read on the forward strand.
CTCTTCAGCGGCGGCGCGGATCTGGAGTTCGGTCGCGAGCATGCGGTGGCGGCGCCAGCCGATCAGGATCAGCGCCATGTTGAGCAACAGCGCGATGACGAGCGAGCGGTCGGCGGGCGCGCCGCCGTGCAGATAATGGTCGACGGTGCGGTTGAGCACCGCACTGCCGATCCCGATGAACAGCAGCACCGACGCAACGCTGACCGCGCCTGCGATCAGGCTGGCTTCGGGGCGGCCGCGATCCGCGTCGAACAGGTCGTCCACCTCGGCCACCATTTCCGGTCCGCTTCCCTCCCAATGCGATTGCGAAACGACCTTGTGGCGGTGGAGGGTGTAGATCGGGTTAAGTGCGGGCCTTTACAAATCCTTTCGCGACGGCTCCTGCCGCCCGGTCGGGCCGGAGGCGCGCGCAATTGCCTTGCGTGGGCGTATGGAAATGCGTATGGCCCCGCCTTGCCGTTCCCTGCGGGACGCACGACATCGACACCCTGAGGGGTGACGCCGGCCGACGAGGTTTCGTCCGCCGGCGCGTTTTGCGTTTGGCAGGGTGGTGCAAAGTGGAGTGGTTCTGGACCCATGTTCGATAATCTGAGCGACCGGCTGGGCGGCGTCTTTGAGCGCCTGCGTGGGCGTGGCGCGCTCACCGAGGCCGATGTCCGCACCGCGATGCGCGAAGTGCGGGTGGCGCTGCTGGAAGCCGATGTCGCGCTTCCGGTGGCGCGCAGCTTTGTCGACAAGGCGACCGAGGAGGCCGTGGGGCAGCAGGTGCTGCGTTCGGTCACGCCGGGACAGCAGGTCGTCAAGATCGTCCACGACGCGCTGGTCGACATGCTCGGCCCCGATACCGCCGAACTGGAAATCGACGTCACGCCGCCTGCCGTGGTGATGATGGTCGGCCTTCAGGGCTCGGGCAAGACGACGACGACCGCGAAGCTCGCGCGGCTGCTTTCCAAGACCAAGGGCAAGAAGGTGCTGATGGCGTCGCTCGACGTCAATCGCCCCGCCGCGCAGGAGCAGCTCGCGGTGCTCGGCACCCAGATCGAGGTCGCGACGCTGCCGATCATCGCCGGGCAGCAGCCCGTCGACATCGCCCGGCGTGCGCTGCAGGCGGCGAAGCTGCAGGGCTTCGACGTGCTGATGCTCGACACCGCGGGCCGCCTCCATGTCGATCAGGCGCTGATGGACGAGATGAAGTCGGTTGCCGACATCGCGCGTCCCGATGAAATCCTGCTCGTCGTCGACAGCCTGACCGGCCAGGACGCGGTCAACGTCGCCACCAGCTTCTCGGAGCAGGTGCCGCTGACCGGCGTGGTGCTGACCCGTATGGACGGCGATGCGCGCGGCGGCGCCGCGCTGTCGATGCGCGCCGTCACCGGCAAGCCGATCAAGTTCGCCGGCATGGGCGAAAAACTCGACCAGATCGAGGCTTTCCACCCGAAGCGTGTCGCGGGCCGCATCCTGGGCATGGGCGACGTCGTCAGCCTGGTCGAAAAGGCCGCGGCGGCGATCGAGCAGGAAGACGCCGAACGCATGGCGAGTCGGCTGGCCAAGGGCCAGTTCGACCTCAACGACCAGCGTGCGCAGCACCAGCAGATGCGCCGCATGGG
>JAFABD010000069.1 GCA_023426225.1 Pseudomonadota bacterium
CCGTGCGACGATCGTCACGATCTCACCATCGGTGGTCGCTTCGGCTGCGGCCACCGCCTCAGCAATACGTTGCCGATCCAGGTCGGTCAGGATCATCTCACCAGCTCCCCGAAGCACCGCCGCCACCGAACGAACCGCCGCCGCCCGAAAAGCCGCCATCATCGCCACCGCCGCCGCCCCAGCCGCCGCCATCGCCGCCCCAGCCCGATCCGCCACTGCCGCGCCGGGCGCTGTTGGCGATCTGATCGGCGATCGTCCACAGGACGATGGGCAGTACGTTGTCGTTGCCGTCGCGATAGGGACGGGCCCCCCAGGGGCCGCGCCGGCGCCGGCGCCGGAACAACGGCACCAGGATGATCAACAGCACGATTCCCCAGAAGATCAGCCCGAACGGCACGCCGTTCTGCTGGCGCGCGCGCGTCTGGGCCGCCGGTCGCTGGCTGTCGAGCTGTTGCTTGGCGCGCGCCTCGGCGGCCTCGAGCGGAAGCTTCATCTGCTCCGCGATCGCCTGGGCACCCGCAACGATCCCCCCGGCGACATCCTTGTCGCGGAAGTGCGGCAGGATCGTCTCGTTGATGATCTGGCTCGACAGCGCGTCGGTCATGATGGGCTCGAGACCATAGCCGACCTCGATCCGGACCTTGCGTTCGTTGGGCGCAACGATGAGGATGATGCCGTTGTTGGCGTCCTTGCGCCCGATCTGCCAGGCCCGGCCGAGCCGATAGCCATAGTCGTCGATCGCATAGCCCTGAAGATCCGGGATCGTCGCGACAACGAACTGGCGCCCGGACGCCTTTTCAACGTCGGCGGACATCTGGGTAAGCTGAGCCTCCTGCTCGGGCGACAGGAGGTTTGCGGCATCGACGACCCGCCCGGTGAGCTTCGGAAAGCTGGGATCGGCGGCGGCCGGAAGCGGCAGCAGCAATACGACCAGCATCAGCAGAAAACGCAGCAGCTTCATGAGCCAATCTCGCGAAGAATAGAGCCGGCGCCGGCGACGATGCCGCCCTTCATATCCCCCCGGCGAAAATGCGGGAGCACGTCACGCCGGAGAATCTGCGCCGCCTCGGCATCGGTGAGCACATCCTCGAGCCCGCAGCCGACCTCGATCCGTACCTGGCGGTCACGAGGGGCGACGATCAGCAAGACGCCGTCGTCGTGCCCCCTGCGCCCGATCCCCCAATGATTGCCGAGCGCGCGGCCATAGGCAGCGATGTCGAGCCCCCCGAGAGCCGGGACCGTCACGAGGACGAACTGATGCCCCGTGCGACGTTCGAGTGCAGCAGATCGGGCAGCGAGACGCCGCGCAGTTGCAACCGGCAATAGGGCAGTCGTATCGACCACCCGCCCGGTCAGCGCCGGGAAGCGCGTGACAGCGGCAACCGCGGCAACCGCGGCCGCCTTATCGGCCGCCGCCCCGCAACGCCCGTGTACCGTCGGCGTAACCATCGTGCCCGACGGCGCCGCGCCGCCCAATAGCAGCGCGGCGGCAAGCAGGACGGCCGGCGCGATCAGTTGCTGTTCCCGAAATCGACCGTCGGCGCCTTGTCGGCGCCCGCCTGCGCCTGGAACGGCGTCATCGGCTTGGCGCCGTAGAAGATCTTGGCGCCGATCGCGTCGGGAAAGGTGCGGATGCGCGTGTTATACGCCTGCACCGCCTGGTTATAGTCGCGGATCGAGATCGTGATGCGGTTCTCGGTCCCTTCAAGCTGGCTCATCAGCGTCTTGAAGTTTTCCTGGCTCTTGAGGTCAGGATAAGCCTCAACGCTTGCGAGCAGGCGGCCGACCGACGAACCGAGTTGCTGTTGCGCATCCTGGAACGCCTTGACCTTGCCGGCATCGGTCAGGTCGCCGGCATTGACCTGGATCGACGTTGCGCGGGCGCGGGCGTTGGTGACGTCGGCGAGAATCTTGCCCTCGGACGCGGCCGCCCCCTTCACGGTCGCCACGAGATTGGGGATCAAGTCGGCACGACGCTGATAATTGGCCTGAACATCGGCCCATTTGGCCTTGGCGGCCTCTTCGGCGGTCGGCACGCTGTTGAGGCCGCAGGCGGACAGCAGCGCAGCGGCGGCAAGCGCGATCACGGCACGGAACTTCATCGACAATCCTCTTTCACGACCATGGGTCAGCGGTGTCTTATACGGCAACAACACTGGAGCGCGGAAGCGAAATCGGACATCAAGGGCGTCGAGGCGCAACGCAACTCCAGGGGTCTGCACCAAGATGTTCAAGGAATTCAGGGCTTTCATCGCACGCGGCAACGTGCTCGACCTCGCCGTGGGCGTGATCATCGGCGCAGCGTTCGGCAACATCACCAAATCGCTGACCGACGACATCATCATGCCGGTGATCGGCGCACTGTTCGGCGGGTTCGATTTTTCCAGCTATTTCATCGTCCTCGGCGAGATTCCGGCAAGCTACACCGGATCGCACAGCAACTATGCCGCGCTGAAGGCGGCCGGCGTGCCGCTGTTCGGATTCGGCCAGTTCATCACCGTGGTCATCAACTTCGTGATCCTGGCGTTCATGGTGTTCCTGCTCGTGCGCTTCGTGAACCGTGCGATGGCGCTGGTGGAACACGACAAGGCTGAGGGCGATGCGGCGCCTGCGCCCGAGCCGGCCGACGTCGCGCTGCTGCGCGAGATTCGCGACGAGCTGAAGAAGCGCAACGACGCGGCCTGATGCTGCCCGTGGCCGCCCCGGGTTCAGGCGGCGGCGAGATCCTCTGCGACGGCATCGGCGAGGCTGGTGCCGTCAAGGATTCGCGCGGTTTCGTCGCGCACGCGCGCCATGGCGCGACGGATCGCGCAACTCGCCTCGTCCTTGCAATCCGCACACGGGCGATAGGCGGTGCGGCTGACGCAGGGGACGAGTGCAAGCGGCCCTTCGATCACCCGGATGATCTCACCGAGCGAAATCAGATGCGGCGCCCGCGCCAGGCGATAGCCGCCCATCTTGCCACGCGTCGACAGCAGAAACCCGGCTTCGCGCAGATCGGCAAGAATGAGCTCGAGAAACTTGCGCGGCACGTTCGCCTCAGCCGCGATCCGGTTCATCGGCGTGGGGGCGGCCGCCGCGGGCTGTTGCGCCAGGAACAGCATCGCGCGGAGTGCATAACGGGAACGCTGCGTCAACATGATGCACCTTCCATGCCGATTGTTTATGGCGGTGTGAAGGCCCGGAGGCTGCAAATCCCCAATAGAATCGCGCGCCTGACCTTTTCATGAAGCAAAGACGCGCTATATGTCCCTTTGCCGGGTTCGCCCGGCTATGGCGATAAACTGCGGCGTGCAATAGGCGCAGCGGACCCGGGGGCAGTACCCGGCGGCTCCACCATAACCGGTGGTGTATCTGGACACCGTTTCTGACGGGGCCGAACCAGGATCGACGTGTGTTGAAAAGCGCTGTTTTCGCCCGGAATGGGACCACCGCAACGGCCCATTTTACAAGTGCCAACGATAACGAGGCGCTCGCGATTGCGGCCTAACCCAAGACCTCACGGTCTAGGTTAGATTGACAAAAGCGCGGTTGGACCACACCGGGCAACAGAAGTGGATTCCAGCGGCACGGGGAGCGCCGGGCAACAGAAGCTCCCCACCCTTCTTCAGCATCTTAATCTTGCTGCGGTTCAGCCCGGCAGGATCAGTCGCGCGATCGTGACGCCGTTCCCGGCGACCAGATCGAACCGCCCACGCAACTGC